>JAIRQF010000186.1 GCA_031256635.1 Treponema sp.
ACCTATTATACTTTGATCCTTGACCGCAGAGAGCAGAATTATTCCAAGCGTCAAAAAAATTAAAGCGTTGATGGCAAAAGGCGCTCCGTATGCTGTGATATGATTGCATGCGGCGAATCTTTCGCGTAACACAGGAGATAAAAAGCAAACCGGAACAATTGCGGCAGCCGAAAGGATCAGCATTTTTAATATATAAAGAAGGCATTGGCCGATTATCAATTTTAAATTGATATTGGGATTCTTCCCCAGCATGACTATTAAAATTATTGTATTTACGGCGCTAGAGAAGGTCAGGGCAAAAGCGATTCCTGCGCCGTGAAAAGGGCCTGCAAGAACAGCGGCAAGAACTATATTGACAGCGATAGAAATTATTCCCGACATTGTCGGCGATTTTGTATCGCTCTGCGCGTAAAAAGCCGGAGCGATGATGCGGTTAAGCGCGATAAATAGAAGACCAGGCATGTGGAAAATAAATGCCGCCATTGTAAGCCGGACTGATTGATCGTCAAAACTGTGCCCCTGAAAAAGAAGACGGATTAAATTTTCTCCTTCAATAAGAGAAAAAAATGTAACAGGAATTGTTATCATCGCGATTATATTTATGGATGAAACCAGGCGATTGTTGTAAATATCCCATTGGGAAGTTTTCGCGTATTCTGTAAGATTGGGAAGCATCACTGTCCCGATTGAGACGGCGAAAACTCCAAGAAACAATTCCTGAATCCGCACGGAATACTGAAGGCTTGAGACAACTCCCTCTCCGGCTCTTCCAGCCAAAGCTGTAGCAACCAGATCGTTTACCTGATACGCTGCCATGCCGATAATTGTCGGGCTTATAAGGCGTAATACTTTTTTCGTTCCCGGATTATTGATTGCGCGTTTTAAACCGGTAATAAAAAAGGTCTGCCCCTTTTTAAGGACAAATGGCAGTTGAATCGCCGCTTCCATAAAACCGCCGATAAGGATGCCAACCGCCATTGCCCGGGCAGGATTCGCGGTAAAAGGACTTAACGCGTATGTGCAAATAATTGTGATAATGTTTAAAAGGATCGGCGCAAACCCGGAGGGAGTAAAAATGTGCATGCTGTTCAGCACTCCCTGAAACAAGGCAGCAAGTGAAATAAAAGCGAGAAACGGAAACATGATCCTTGTAAGTAAAATTGTTTCATCAATTTCTTCCATTCCGAAAATACGCACCAGAAGCGGAGCGGCAAGAATCCCCAGACAAACCGCCAGTGTTACAAAAAAAGTCAGAAAGGTGAACATGCACGATAAAAATTCACGTGTATTGTTTCTGTCATTTTTCAGAATATACTCTTTGAATGTCGGAATAAAAGCAACCGCGATAGACCCTTCAGCGAATAACCGCCTGAACAAATTCGGCAAAAGGAACGCGATAGAAAACGCGTCTGACAGCGCGGTAGTGCCGAGGAACCACGCTTTTGTCATCTCGCGCAGAAGGCCGAGAACTCTTGATATTAAAGTAAGAAGAGACAGGGCCGATCCATGCCGTACAAGTGATTTTGCAGTCTGCGCCGCGGGGATTTTTTCCTGATTTGTATCTTTTTCCATGTGTTTGCTTTTAACAGGTTATTTTTTATCAAAAACAAATATACTTGACAGCTCCGGGTTCTGTAGATGTTTATGGGCTTCCTCAAGGTAATGGGCGGCGCATTTGTCATTGGGATCCGCCGCCACTACTTTTTGAAAACGGCTGACAGCTGCGGCGTAATCTTTCATGTGGAACTTGCGCACTCCGGATTCAAAAACAACTTTGGTAGCAAGGCGGCGCTTTTTATCCTTCGGCATAAGCGCGTCAAGCATGTCAAAAAGCGCGACTACTTCGTTAACTCCGGCAGCCTGAACCATTCCGATAAAACGGTATGAAAACTCTTCTTCGTGACCTGCAAGCTGATTTAATGTGCTGCGCGTTATCAGTACGCCCGATGCGGTTTGTTTTGTCAGGCTTTCAAGGCGTGAAGCCAGATTGACGTTAGCTGAAATAACAGTGCTGGAAAGCCGCTCATTCTCGCCTACAATGCCCATCATGACGGAGCCTGAGTGTATTCCGACTCCAATATTGATGCCGTCAACTCCAATTTTTACGCCGGAGCTTTTATCAACTACAATCTGCTGATAAAGCTCAATTCCGGCGCGGACGGCGTCAATGCCGTTTGTAAAGAGCGCCATTGCCGCGTCTCCGATATATTTATCCACAAAGCCGTTGTGTTTGCGTATAACAGGCCCCGCGATGCCGAGTATCCTGTTGATAAATTCAAAATTTTCCCGCGCCGTCATCATTTCCGAATTAATGGAGAAGGAGCGTATGTCAAAGAACAGGACGCTTATGACCCGCTGTACGCTGTCGCCGAGCTTCATTTTTGTAATGTCAGAAACGCCAAGATGTTCCATAAACTGGATGGGCACAAATCTGATGGTTGATTCATTGAGCTTTGTTATGCGATCAAACTGAAACTGCAGTTCTTCGGCCATGTTGTTAAGTCCTTTGCTCACCTTGCCCAGTTCATCGCGCGCGAGGTACGGCACCCGGGCTGTGCGGTCTCCGCTTTCGATGTTATGCAAAACCTTTCCGACCGCTGAAAGCCGCCTTACAATTAAGGATATTAATATGCAGAGCACAGCCAGAATTACAACGCATACAGCCGCGACTATGAACGACACATAACTCTTAAGTATTTTACTGCTGATCTCATACCCTGTCATATCAAGCCCAATTTCCAGTTTGCCTGATATCTGTCCCTTGCTGTTGTACACGGGCACATTGGCGAATGTCCATGTGCCGTTAAATAACTCGTTTGTAATTATTATGGGCTCTCCGTTTATCAGTTTATAATAATCATCTCCTGTAAGCGGCTCGTCCGTACGGAACAGATTCCATTCCTCTTCCGAAATTACAACAATGTATTCAAAATTGTTTCCCTTATACAACGCCGCGTAATAAGCCCTGTTCCAGGGATCGGCATTGTATCCAACAATCTCTTTAACAAGGGATGACAACCTTTTGTATTCATCGCTGTGAACATCCTTAATGGAATTAATTTTATCAAGGTCGTCTCCGTTAACCAGTTTTGATGAAATTACGGTTTTTGAAATCATTTCGTTATAAAGCGCTTCGTTCAGCTGCTCTGTCATTATATTGAATGTAAGAGTGAATACGATGATAAACGCGATAATTAATAACGGAATGACAACAACAGTTAATTTAATAAACAGCGAAATATAGCCTTGAAGTATTCCTATAAATAAAATACATAAACCCGCAATAAAGGCGGCGGCCGCAAGCAGCGCGGCTATCTGCGATATTATAATGCGAAACCTTTCCCTTGCAGGAAGCAGCAGTTCTTCGTTATATGTTTTAAAATCAAAACCGTCATACAGCCACACCGTATCGCCGTATACGCCGGCAAATGAATTTCTGTGAAACCCAAATCCTTTAAGCGCCGCGGGTTCTCCCTGTTCTTTCAGCGGATCAAAATAAACCTGCGGAACAACATGATGCAGACCGTTATCTGTAATGCGCAATACCGCGTTGGAAGCCATATCAAAGAATACCAAATCATTTGCGGCATTGTATGTATAATAAAAAACAAACCACGGAATGGTTCCGCCTTTATCGATGCTCCAGTCAAACGAAGCGCGCAATACAGGATCGCCTCCGTTTATGACTTCATAAATATCGCCGTCACGAAGCACATAGGCATAGTTTCTCATATCTTTCAGGACAAGCTGCGCAACCATAAAGTTTTCGATAGCTCGGCCCGGCAAATAATCGTGAATTACCGTTGATTGCATGGCGTCCCGGAATGTATCGTACATATACAATGTGACTTTGTCTTTTTCAGTTTTTGAAAAAGAAAGAATGCCGTTTTCGCATCTGAATGAACCGAATTGATAAAACAGCTTTGGGTTATCATAATCCGGTACATGCTCATAATTGATGCTTAAAATATCCTTTATAAAATTCCCGTGATTGTCATATTTTCTTATCATCTCGCGCTTTGTAAGCAATGCGTCGTATTCAGCTTCCATTTCATACAGATACAAATTTCCCGCGTCATCAACCGCGCCGTCAATGATACGGATATATTTATCCGCCTTATCTATTTCGATTATATAATTGATTGCGCCATCCGGATTCATGCAAATAACGCGGAACGACCCGCTGTCAATAACATAAAGATTCCCGTCTTTCTCAAATTTTGCCATGGCCGGCGCGTCAAAGGATGTGGTCTGAAGAAATGGTTTTTTGCCAAGAACATCGGAGTTAAAGAAAACCAAAAGCCCTGAAATGAGAAACAATGCCATGCATATAACAAACAACAGCCACTGTGCGGATTTCTTCATACAGTTTTATTTTAATATAGATATTAACGGATGTATATATTGATTTATTATTTTTCTTTTAAAGCAAATTTTGCCTGGTAATTTCATTCAATATTTTTTTTAGGAATTTGTTTTTTATTTCTGCATGCCGCGGGACAGCTACTTTTTTCCCTGTTATTTTATGGATATATATATCATGTTTTGATCCATGTCTATAAAACTGCAATCCATATTGTTCAAGAAAACAAATGAAGTCCTTGCGGTTCATTAAGCCAATTCCAGAACGCCATGTTTTTCTTTAACTTCGAGAGTTCCATCCTGTATCATGTTATATATATCCTGAAGATTTTCTTCAAAATCTTTTAAGTTCTCACCCTGAGTCGGATATTCCGGATAATCATCAAAATATCCCACATAAAAATCGCCGTCCATTTCATATGTATATTTTAAATTCATTTATTAAATTTCCTTTCAGCAATTAATATAATACCTATTTAATAAAATTTCAATAAAAAAGGCAGAGCCCTAAAGCTCTGCCTTTTAATCTATCATGGAGTCATTTGATCACATACAAGTGGTCAGAACAACAATCCATGGATTACTTAAATTGCTCCGCAATTTTAATAATCCATGCCGCCCATACCACCCATTCCGCCGCCTGGCATTGGCGGAGCTTCTTTCTTTTCGGGGATGTCTGTGATGGCGCATTCGGTTGTAAGGAGCAGGCTCGCTATGGAAGCCGCATTCTGCAGGGCGGATCTTGTTACTTTAGCCGGGTCAATGATACCTGCTTTCATCATATCGACCCATTCCATCTTCGCGGCGTCAAAGCCTACGCCTTTCTTTTCTTTTCTGGCTTTTTCCGCGATTACCGCTCCGTCAAGTCCGGCGTTTTCGGCGATTTGGCGGATTGGCTCTTCAAGCGCGCGTTTTACAATTTTAAAGCCGACTTTCTCATCGTCTGAAAGCGTTGTGACATCAGCCTTGTCAAGCGCGAGAGCCGACTGAATCAGCGAAATCGCTCCGCCTGATACGACGCCTTCTTCGATTGCCGCGCGGGTTGCCGAAAGCGCGTCTTCTACGCGGTGTTTTTTTTCTTTAAGTTCGACTTCTGTAGCGGCGCCGACATTGATTACCGCGACTCCGCCTGCCAGTTTCGCAAGGCGTTCCTGTAATTTCTCGCGATCATAATCGCTTGTTGTATCTTCAATCTGGGCCTTGATTTGCGCGATTCTGTCCTGGATATCTTTCTGTTTTCCTGCGCCGTTGATGATGGTTGTGTTGTCTTTATCGACTTTAACGGTCTTTGCCTTTCCAAGCTGGGAAATATCCGTGTTCTCAAGTTTAAGGCCGAGTTCTTCGGAAATTACCTCTCCGCCTGTAAGAATGGCGATATCTTCCAGCATTGCTTTGCGGCGGTCGCCGAAGCCCGGAGCTTTTACCGCGCATGTGCGAAGGGTTCCGCGAAGGCTGTTTACAACCAAAGTTGAAAGCGCTTCACCGTCGCAGTCCTCGGCGATGATGAGGAGAGGCTTGCCGCTTTGCGCTACTTTCTCAAGAAGCGGGAGCATGTCTTTCATGCTGGAAACTTTTTTGTCGTGGATTAGGATGTAGACATCTTCGTAGACGCTTGTCATGGTGTCGCGGTCAGTAACAAAATAAGCGGAGATATAGCCGCGGTCAAACTGCATACCTTCGACAAACTCAATTGAAGTTTCCATTGTTTTTGATTCTTCAACTGTGATAACTCCGTCTTTTCCGACTTTTTCCATCGCGTCGGCAATTGTGTTTCCGATTTCCGCATCATTGTTTGCTGAGACAGAGGCGACATGGGATATTTCTTCCTTGTCCTTGATTTCTTTTGAATTTTTCTTGATTTCCGCAACCGCGATTTCTACCGCTTTGTCGATTCCGCGTTTAAGTTCAAGCGGAGTCATCCCGGCGGCTACAGATTTGAGCCCTTCCTTTACAAGCGAATAGGCCAGTACTGTGGCTGTTGTAGTACCGTCTCCGGCTACATCATTTGTCTTGGTAGCTACCTCTTTAAGCAGCTGTGCGCCCATGTTTTCATAAGGATCAGCAAGTTCCACTTCTTTTGCTACAGAAACTCCATCCTTTGTAACAGTAGGTGCGCCGAATTTTTTGTCCAAAAGGACATTGCGACCTTTAGGGCCGAGTGTTACCTTAACGGCCTTTGAGATCTGTTCAACCCCGGAAAGTAATTTGCGCCGGGCTTCTTCGTTGAACATCAACTGTTTTGCCATAAACTTTCTCTCCTCTTGTTATTACCGGATTTACCGGTATAGATTAATTATTTGCGGGCATATACCCATTTATAAACTACCAAATAACATCAATTTTTGCAATAGGGGTTTATGCAGGGCTCCCTTCTTTGGCAAGGGCAAAAACCAGTAATTCCGCCAGAGCGGCCGCTTCGCCTTCGGACAAAGTGACTCCTTTGCCCATTTTTTCATGTCCCGGCGCCCAGTCCCTGACATCGAGTTTTGGCGCTCTGCCGCTCCATGAAATAAGGTTCAACTCTTTCTGCCAGCCGCTTTTTTCGCTGGAAATAACACCGAAATGTTTAACAATTTCATAACTGAATTTTTCCATATAATGACTCTCCAAACAAGTATTTTTTAACGAACAACGCTCTATTCTCATCGTTATAACATTAAACTGCGTTTTAATTTTCTTGTTTTCTGCATATACCAATGTTATACTATTATCCTGTAATTTGAAATCCGTACAAGGAAATATTGCCTATACCGGAGTTTCTTGAAAGGAGAGGCTGATGAAAAAAAGTGTTTATATTCTGTTGATATTTTCAATAGTTTTAATAATAAGCGTCTCCTGCGGTTCTGCTCCGAAAACCGTAGCGCCTGTACAAAATACGCCTACAACTGCTTTTACACCGGCATCTACTCCCGCACCCGCACCGGCTCCAACACCTATTCCTGCAACGGCGTCTACGCCAGCGCCGACTCCTGCGCCTGTTCCGGTATCTGTTCCGGCCTCGGCATCTACACCTGAACCAGCTCCTGCACCTGTTCCAGCCTCGACGCCGGTGCCTGAACCGGCACCTGCTCCTGTGTCTGTTCCAATCTCGACGTCTGCGCCTGAATCAACTCCGGATCCGTCGCTTGATTCAGCAATGGCAAAAGCGGAAGAAGCCAGAAAACGCGCCATGGATTTTGAGTGTCCTGCGTATTTCCCAAGTGATTGGGAGGCGCTTGAAACCCGGCTTAAGGATGCCGGTGATTCTGATGCGTACAATGCCGCAGCTGATGCTTTCGACGACTTGTTCAAGAAAACAGTGCCTCTGTACGCTCAGGCCAGGGAAGATGAAATAATTTCCGTAAGAAAGCAATTAATTGATACGGGACTTGTGCCTTATTACCCGCAGGTTCTTCGCGGCGCTGATTTACTGGCCCTTAGCGCGCTGGATCAATACGAAACAGGCGATTATTATACGGCAAGGGAAACCGCCGCAAACGCGCTGGATGAATACGAAACCTTTTTATTAAGCGCCGATGTTTACCTGACAAGGGAAAAATTGATTAAAACCGGCTTAACATATCTTGGCCCCGAATATGTTCAAAGAGCCGATGAAATCGCTCTCGCGGCTCTGTCTCAATATGAAGCCGGTAATAAAGCACAGGCAAGAAAAACAGCGGTACAGGCTCTTGATGAATACCAGGCTCTTTTGCTGGGTGCCAATGCTTATCTTTTGAGAAATGAAATTGCTGATCGCGGTTTTGAACAGTATGACAGCTTTAATTTTTTTACAACTGACGAAATCGGACTTGCCGCAGTAAGAGCATACGAAGCGGGCTATAGAGATGCCGCTGTTTATGGCGCGCAGGAAGCATTGCTGCGATATAATCTTATTTTATCAGACGGATGGATATCTTATGCCGCTGGCAGAAGACGGGCCGCGTCTGAGGAAAGGGAATTTGCCCTGGCAGAAAGGGCGAATATCGCCGCCCGGGAAACTTTCCGAACAGCCGATACCTTTTATTCTCAAGCTGACAGCCTTTTTACATCCAGGGACTTTCATAACGCTTCGCTTGTTTTTATTGACTCGGAAGTGATGTTCGCCATTTCCAGAAAGGAAACAGCGGAAAGCCGCCTTAGGGCGCAAGAAGCGATAAGAATGGCTGAAGAAAGGATCGGAGCAAGTAATGAGACAGCCCTGGAGGCTGAAAGAATTATTGAAGGAGGTTCAAGATGAGCCGTAATATTTCCATTGTTGTTTTTATTTCACTGATTTTTTCTATCCCGGTATTTGCCCAGTATGAATCACTTGATATGAAAATTCCTGTTTTTAAAACGGTCACTTATTACGCGGCGTCGATTCCGGGCGAAGACCTATACGCTATACCGCAAGGCATTTCCAACAATCAGTATTACATGGAAAGTTTGCGTTTAAACGGGCTGGCTCTTGAAACTTTTGATTACGGTGATTATGAAGCTTCAGCGGGTTTCGCAAGGGAAGCTTATCTTTATGCCCTTCGTTCTGATGAATATGTAGCCATTCAACTGATTAATGAAAGTGAACGTTTGTTGGATTGGGCGTATGCTAATAACATCAGTGAAATATTTTCGAACGCGTACGATGAAAGCCAGGCATACTATGAAGCGAGCCTTTATGCGATGATCGATCGTAAATGGAACGATTCCATTATGCTTTCGATTAATTCAATAGAGATTTTATTAGCGCTTGAACTCCCTGAAGGTATTGGGCCGATACCGATCGAAGGCATTATCAGCCAGCAAACAGATACAAACCAGTCAACAAATCAAACAGCCGGTGCCTCAACAGGTCAAACAAGCGGTACCACAGCAGGTCAAACAGTAAATCAGGCCCAAACGACAGAGACAACAAACCAAATCCAAACAACAGGTGCTCAGACTGCAAGCCAGACAACCGGTATCGCGGCAGGTCAAACAACCGGTACTGCGATAGATCAAACTGCAAGCCAGACAACCGGCGTAACTGCCGCCGCAAGACCTGCGCCGCTTCCTAGTCAGTATACGGTCAGAACATGGGCCATTGAAAGAGACTGTCTTTGGACAATAGCCGGTTATCCCTGGGTTTTTAACGATCCGTACAGGTGGCCTGAGCTTTATGAAGCCAACAAATCGCGGATGCCTCAGCCGGATAATCCCGATCTAATCCATCCCGGTTTTATTATTAATATTCCAAGCAACAGGGGTGAGTTCAGGCAGGGTATGTGGGATCCAAGTGTTGATTACGGATTTTAACAAACCAGATTAGTAATTGAATAAACACGTCTGATCATTTTCGAAGTATCAGGCGTGTTTTTTTTGCTGATAAAAAAGCGATAATGCGGAACCCATGAGCGCGTTGATATAAGGGGCTTTTCCCATACCCTGTAAAACATCTTCAATGCCGACAAATTCAACATCTACATATTCATCTTCATCCAGTTCCTGCCTGCCTTCGCATTTTAAATCTTCTGCAAGAAAAAAATGTATTCTGTTTGACATTATTGCCGGATTCGGGCTGAAATCCCCCAGCTTTTTTAAACTGCCAGCTCTATAACCTGTTTCTTCATATAGTTCCCTTGCCGCGGCCTCTTCAGGTTTTTCTCCCGGTTCAAAAACACCTCCCGGAAATTCAAGGCTTAATTCTTTGGCGCCATGACGCCATTGCCATACCATTAAAAATTTTTCTCCGTCAGGTGTTTTAATAACCGGAATAACATTTGTCCAGTCTCTTGCTTCAATTAAAGAAAATGTCCGCTGTATATTCTTGCTGTGCTGTTCAGCAGGCGGTTTACAATTTGATTCCCAGACAGAAAATATTCTACAATCCAGAACATTTCTGCGGTTTTCTTCTTTCCATATTAAGTGCTGTTTATCCATAATGATAACATAACATAAAAATTGATGAGTGTCACTGATAAAATATTTATGTTATACTGGCATAAATGAAAGCGTATCTTGATATAGTAAAAAAAATCCTTGACCATGGTTTTCGAAAGACAAACCGCACAGGCACAGACGCGATGACAATCGCCGGTGCGATGTTTGAACATGATATGGCGGAAGGTTTTCCCCTGCTTACTACAAAAAAAATGCCTTTTAATATGATAAAGTCCGAACTTGAGTTTTTTATCCGCGGCATAACAGACAAGGAATGGCTGAAAGAACAGAAAAATTCAATATGGAATGAATGGTGCAGCCCTGATATTGTGCCGTACGCCAATGATGAAAACGCCAAAGCCAGAATGACGGAAGAACGGGAACTCGGTCCGATTTACGGATGGCAGTGGCGCAACTTCGGCGCGAAATACGTTTCGCATAACGCTCCGCCTGAAGGCCGCGGTGTTGATCAATTACAGAAACTTGTTCAGACGCTTAAAACAGATCCTGATAACAGACGCATGATTGTAAGCGCGTGGAACCCTGTAGACCTTCACCGCATGGCGCTTCCTCCGTGCCATTACGCGTTTCAGGTAACAGTCATTGACGGTAAATTAAATCTTCTCTGGAATCAGCGTTCTGTGGATGTCGCGCTCGGGCTGCCTTTTAACATCGCAAGTTACGGCTCCCTCCTGCACCTTTTGGCAAAAGAAGCCGTTCTGGGCGAGGGCAGGTTAATCGGTTTTTTGGGTGACACTCACATTTATATAAACCATATCAACGCGATCAGTTTGCAGTTGTTACGCGATACCAGGGCGCTGCCGCGGATAAAGACAGAGAAATTCTCATCAATTTTTGACTGGCATTACGGCGATACGGTTATTGAAGGATACGATCCGCATCCGGCGATTAAATTTGAAATCGCGGTATAGGTTTATGCGTGAAATAATAATCATCGCCGCTATGGCGGAGAACAGGGTTATAGGCAGGGACAATGCCATGCCCTGGTCGATTAAGGGGGACCTTGCTCACTTTAAGGAAATGACAATGGGCTGGCCGTGCGTCATGGGCAGGAAGACATGGGATTATCAACAAAAAAAACCGCTGCCTGGACGGTTGAATGTAATTATTTCAAAAACAATTACCGGCGACACGCGGGAGAATGTTAAAATCTGCGAATCTGTTTCAGACGCGATAGAATGCTGCGCCGGTTATGAAAAAATATTTATATGCGGCGGAGAGTCAATTTACAGGCAGGCGCTGCCGCTTGCGAATAAAATCGATCTTACAT
>JAIRQF010000141.1 GCA_031256635.1 Treponema sp.
TAATTGCCTGCTTATAACGACATAACTGTCATTAAAATCTTTCCTGCTTCTTTCGTTCCTGATAAACTCCGAATCAAGCTCCCAAAAGCCATTGGCAAATTCCGAAAACGTCAACATCTTTTTTCTGTCAGGAATCAATGCTCCGTTCCTGATAAGCCTGTGGCAGTAATTTCTAGCCTCGGTAAAGTTCAGGCATTTGGTAGTCCACGGACCTTTTCTAATCCCGTTCTCGTCATAAGCATAGTAATACACCACCTTAGCCCCGGACGGAACCGCTCTTTTAAACATCGTGAAATCATTGCGCATATCAAACCCCGCATTTTTTGGAAATTGATAACATCTCTGATAACAGCAATTTCCAAAGTTTTCCGCATACCGAACCAGCAACGCTAATTCTTTACAGGGTAAGTATTTACGCTTGACCTCATTTTTTGAAATGGGTAAAATGTGCAATGTTCCAAAACTCGGTTAGTTTTACAAGCGGCTAAGCAGTTTTTCGAGCTAACGCCCTGTAAAACTGCGGTGTTTTTTAGGAAGCTCTTACAAAACTGAAGTTTTGCAAGAGCCTCAATTTTATAATAAAAAAACATTGATAAATTTTCGTCAATGCCGCATAATTAATAGCTATGAAAAAGATAAATTTGTTATTCTTAATAATTCTTGTGTTTTCCGGGTGCGCTACCAATCCCATTACAGGGAAGAGCACGATGGCTTTTATCGGCAATAACGAACTTTTTGCCATGTCATTTTCGCAATACACCGAATTTAAGAATGATAATGTTGTAATAATAGGTACTCCCGAAGCGGAAATGATTCAGCGTGTAGGAACCAAGCTTGTTGCTGCCGCTAATAAATGGGTTGCAGCTGAAGGAGACCCAAATTATTTCAGGGATTACCGGTGGGAATTTACCCTTGTCCAGGACAATACGCTGAATGCCTGGTGTATGCCGGGCGGTAAAGTTGTATTTTATACGGGGATTCTTCCGGTTTGTTTAAACGAAGACGGAGTCGCAGTGGTTATGGGACACGAGATTGCGCACGCAATTCTTAATCACGGCCAGCAGAGAATGAGCGGAAACATTCTGCAGCAATTGGGCGCGATTGGAGTATCTCTTGCTTTCTCCGGTTCTTCTTCCGAAACTCAGGCTCTTGTAATGCTCGCATACGGAGTCGGCTCTCAGGTTGGCGGAACATTGCCTTTCTCAAGAAGCCATGAAAGTGAAGCAGACGACATCGGTTTAAAATTAATGGCAATTGCCGGTTATAATCCTGATGAAGGCGCTCAGCTCTGGCAGCGCATGGCAGCCGCGACCGGCGGAGGAACGCCGGAGATTTTAAGTACGCACCCGTCGAATGAATCAAGGATCCAGAATCTCAGAAGATTAGCGCCTGAGGCAAGACAAGTAGCCGCACGGTTCTGAGTTACAAGCTTCAGATAACGGCCTTTAGTTTTTTACAAATGTCATAAACCTCAGGGATGCTGTCTTTTCGCGGAAAAATTCGTGTTATAATGCCTCATGTCAAAACTCTACGACACACAGGAAAAACAAAAAAAAGCTTTTTTGATCAGCATTATTGACAGTAGTCATAATGATTCAATGTGCATTGAATTGGAAGGACTTACTCAGACTCTGGGACTGGAAATCGCTTGTCATGAGAAAATCCGCGTTCGGGAAAAGAGTTCAAAATACGGCATTGGAAGCGGAAAAGCGGAAAGCTTGTCACAGAAAGCGAATGAATTGAATGCGGATTTAATAGTTTGCGACTGGAACCCAAGTCCTTCGCAGCAGAGGAATTGGGAAGAATTATCAGGTATTCCTGTTCTTGACAGGCAGGAACTTATAATAAAAATATTTGCACAAAGAGCCAATACAAGAGAAGCCGAATTACAGGTTAAGCTCGCCGAGCTGACATATTTATTACCTCGGCTGACTCATAAATATATCGATCTTTCGCGCCAGAGGGGAGGCCGTTACGGAACAAAGGGATCCGGAGAAACAAAACTGGAAACCGATCGAAGAAAAATTGAAAAACGTATAACGCATTTGGAAAAAGAAATAGAGCAGGTCAGCAGGCAGCGGCAGATGCAGCGCCGGCAGAGAGAAAGAGGCAATGTTCCTGTGTGCGCTATCGTAGGATATACAAACTCCGGAAAATCCAGCCTTTTAAACGCGCTGACCGGCGCTAATGTTCTTGCTGAAGACAAGCTCTTTGCCACCCTGGACGCGGTAACCCGGCGTTTCCAACCTGCTCCCGGTGTTTCTGTCCTTCTGACAGATACTGTCGGTTTTATCCGCAACCTTCCGCATTCACTAATAAAAGCCTTCCGTTCCACGCTTGAGGAATCCGCATTGGCGGATATCCTTATCCATATTATGGACGCGTCACAGCCGGATATTGAAAACGCATACGAGACGACCATTTCCGTTTTAAAGGAATTAGGCGCGCACGAGATACCCATGATCACATTACTAAATAAAATTGACCGGTTGGAAGCAGGGAATGAAAAACAGGAGGAACTTAAGAACATGTTTCCCGGTAGTATCGCTGTTTCTGTAAAGACCGGGATTGGACTGGACGCTGTTAAGGAAAAAATTACGTTTTATGTGTCTGAAATATCTGGTAATAAAACAGAGCTGTAATCTCTTTTAGCTTAAAGTTTGCGGAAAATAAAATATTGCGAAATCCCGCCATATGGATTATCATTAGAAAGGAGCGAAAAATGGCAGAAGACCTGATGGACAAAGTCTTTTCATTCTTTTCCGGCGACGGTCTTACCGATGACAAGCAGAATATGCTTAAAGCTATCAGTAAAGATTTAAGCCAGAATAAATACGCGAAATTCTTCAGGATTAGGACAGAAGAGGCGGATCCTTCGTTTTTATCATTTCTATTTTCATTATATAAGACCATCTATCCCATAAAACTGTTCATGAGAGACGAAAGAAAGATGGCCATGTTCAGGCATTTAACCGTAGAATCATGTATAGATAATTCCATAAAAGAGACAGTAAACAGATTAAGCCCAATGTATCTGGAAGAAAAGATGAAAACCGTACCCGGAGAGCAGCTTATAGCTTCCATTCAGGGTGATATGGAATTATTAACAGACCAGTTTGATTATGATCGTATTAAAACTGTGAATCACCGTTATGAAATGACCGGAGCCATGGGCCAATTCGTAAAGTATAATTTCCCCGGTTTTTTTAAAAAATTCGACTCTCATTTCGCGGACGGCAGCTTCATAGTTGAACCGAAATTTCCGGCAGTAAAGACAATTCTTATCGTAGACCAGATTGGCGAATTCCTCACTGTAACGCAGCCTTTAAAGCCTGAAGATGACTGGAACAGTATGCTTTCGCTGCTTAAGTCGATAGAAGGCCGTGATCTTGTAAATCCTGAACAGTTCGGCGCAATGATTAGGACATTAAGAGAGATTCATACATCCAAAATCCTTGAATTAATGGTACAATACACTCTGAGAAACCCCATATGGCAGTGGAGGCACTCGACTATCACTGAAACTGTCGGTGAAGCCTGGCTGGAAGCTAAAAAAGTCGAAGCTCTTGAATATATATCGAAAATCAACAATGCCAAGAAAAACAGCCAGATAAACGCGCTTATAAATGAAATTTTTGAATCTTCTGATCTTATCAGATTGGAACATTACAACCCGCAGTTGAGCGAAGTATTGCGCAGCAAGAATGTTGAACCTTATTTGTATGCCGATGGCCTCAATTACTTGAATTGCTTCATGGACGACTTTATCGAAAAAGAAGTCAGGGAACTGTGCGATATCCTGCTTATCAGGGGACAATGGACAAACAATGCAATGTCACGGGAAATGAGCGAAGCTCTGCATAGCCTGCTGGAAATTCCTCCTCAAATTGTGGATTTAGAGACTGTTCTTTCTGAGGACGGGTCAGACGGTTCGCGTTTACGCGGCGCGCTGTTGAGGATTGACCGTGATTCCACACAGGCACGTTATATTAACAGTATAGTGGCCAAAAACAATGATAACGCGCTTGAGATAATTCAGGATGCCGCTCAATCTCTGATAATAATCGGGAAGCAGCTTAAGAACCTTATTGAGGACTTGCAGAAAAAGCATCCGGAACTGCTTGTTAACTGGAGAGAGGTAAATCTTGCTTCAAAAGAGCCGATGCCTCAAAGGATGGTCGGTGGTTTCAAGAAAATTAATTATTTTGTACAATTAATGCATCTTTGCACTCAGGCTTAAATATGAAATAAGCCTTTTTCGAAACTAACCGAGTTTTGGAAAAGGCTCAAAATTTGTAATTATTTTGTTGAGAAAATTCAATGGTTAAAGTATAATTAATAATTAATTGAAAATTTGACAATGGATAAAGGGGTGACAATGGAAATTCAGGTTCAGGAACTTATTGATAAAATCAGGAAAGATGGGATCAGGACTGCTACGGAAGAAGCGAACCGTATTAAAGCTGAAGCGCAGTCCGGAGCTGACAAGCTTGTTGAATCAGCGAAGAAAGAAGCAAACGATATCATTTCAAACGCAAAATTGGAAGCGCAGCGCACTGAAAAAGCGGGTATAGCCGCTGTTGAACAGGCTTCGCGTAATCTTATCCTTGCTTTTCGCGATGAGATTCAGGCATTGCTTAATAAAATTATAGGCGATGCTGTAGGCGATAATTACAATGATGATGTTCTTAAGCAGGTTCTTCCGGAATTGATCAAATCATGGGCGGCGAAAGGCAGTGATGATTTAACTGTAATTTTACCGGAGAATGATCTGTCAAGACTTCATGGCTTTTTTAATGAAAGGCTTGCAGGCGAACTTTCAAAAGGCATTGAGTTAAAGTCCAACAGGAAACTGGCAAACGGTTTTCGTATCTCAAATAAAGACGGGTCCGCGTATTATGATTTTTCTGCTGAAGCTGTTGCAGAACTCATTTCCGCCTATTTAAATCAAAGATTGGCCGGTATAGTAAAAGAATCGTCCAAAGGAATATAAAAGGTGGGATCGTACTATTACCTCGCTGCACAGCTCCCTTATCTCATTTACGAGCAAAAGCCGCCCATGTCTTCGGAGTATTTTAAGGATCTTGCAGGGCGGCATATCAGTAAAAGCGATAATGATCTTTTTAAGTATCTGACATTTGAGTTTGACAATACTGATAAAACCGGCTGCGGCTTTATTGACGGCTATAGAGATTGGGAACTTTCGCTGCGTCAGAATCTTGCTGTACAGCGTACAATTAAATCGAAACGGGACATATCGATTAAGGAACCCAGTTTCAATATAGGCGCTGCCGCGGCTGCCTTAAAAGCAATAGATGAAAAATCACCGCTTGATGCGGAATTCCTTCTTGATAAAGCCCGCTGGAACGCGATTGAAGAACTGGCAGGCAGTGATAATTTTAGCCGTAATTATATTTATGCGTATTTTCTTAAATTACTTCTGATTGAAAGACGGGAATCTTTCAATGAGGAAAAAGGATTCTCAGAATATAAACTACTCTACGCTTCCATATTGGACAAATATAACGATATGATCAGCGTTCAGGAATCTCAGGGAGAACATAAATGATCGGAACCAAAGGAATAGTTACTGCCGTTAACGGCAACATGGTAAGCGTCCGTTTTAACGGTATTGTTTCCATGAATGAAGTCGGCTATGTAAAAGTGGCAGGCACAAGGCTTAAAAGCGAAGTTATTCGTATAAGAGGCGAAATCAGCCAGCTTCAGGTTTTTGAAATTACCAAAGGTATTTCAATTGGAGACGAAGTCGAGTTCACAGGAGACATGCTCTCGGTTGAATTGGGCCCGGGTCTTTTGGGTCAGGTTTATGACGGACTTCAAAACCCGCTGCCGCAATTAGCTCAGGCCGCTGGTTTCTTTCTTGAACGCGGCGTATATCTTGATCCGCTGGCATCTGATAAAACATGGCAATTTACACCAGCGGTAAAAGAGGGTGATAGAGTTGAAAGAGCCGATACCCTTGGCACAGTTCCTGAAAGCTCTTTTACACACCGTATAATGGTGCCTTTTAACTTTTACGGAAGTTATACAGTTTCATGGATAAAACCGCAAGGCGAATATAAAATTCGCGATGTTATTGCGGAACTGGCCGATGAAAAGGGAAATAAGGCTCAGGTGACGCTCAGTTTTAAATGGCCTGTTAAAAGAGCTGTTGACTGTTATGAAGAGCGTTTAAAACCTGCGGACCCAATGGTAACAAGGGTACGCCTTATCGATACATTTTTCCCTGTAGCGCGCGGCGGCACTTACTGTATTCCAGGCCCATTTGGCGCGGGAAAAACGGTTCTCCAGCAGATTACAAGCCGCTTTGCTGACGTTGATGTTGTAATAGTAGCGGCGTGCGGTGAGCGCGCCGGTGAGGTTGTTGAAACATTAAAGGAATTCCCGGAACTTACAGACGAAAGAACAGGCCGCTCCCTTATGGAAAGAACAATCATCATTTGTAATACATCTTCAATGCCTGTAGCGGCGCGCGAAGCGTCGGTATATACCGCTGTAACGCTTGCCGAATATTACAGACAGATGGGTCTTCATGTATTGCTGCTTGCGGATTCAACAAGCCGCTGGGCGCAGGCGATGCGTGAAATGTCCGGCCGCTTGGAGGAAATCCCCGGCGAAGAAGCGTTCCCGGCATATATGGAATCGACAATTGCCAGTTTCTATGAAAGAGCCGGTATTGTCCGGCTGCGGGACGGTACGCTCGGTTCTGTTACAATCGGAGGAACAGTAAGTCCTGCCGGAGGTAACTTTGAAGAGCCTGTAACACAGGCGACATTAAAAGTTGTCGGCGCGTTTCATGGTCTTTCACGCGAAAGGTCGGATGCGCGTAAGTTCCCGGCGATTCACCCGTTGGATTCATGGTCCAAATACAAGGGCATTATCGAAAGCGAGAAAGTTGCGTACGCGCACGGGTTCCTTCGCCGCAGTTCGGAAGTTGAACAGATGATGAAGGTTGTCGGCGAAGAGGGAACAAGCAACGAAGATTATATCATTTACCTTAAGGGTGATCTGATCGACTCTGTTTATTTCCAGCAAAACTCATTTGATGCGGTTGACGCGGCAGTAAAACCTGAAAGACAGAAATATGTTTTTACAAAATTACTGATAATTCTGGCGTCTCAGTTTACGTTTCAAAATAAAAATGAAGCCCGTAATTGGTTTAATAAACTCAGGCAAAAATTCATTGACTATAACGGTTCTCCCTGGAAGAGTGAAAGGTTTGACAGCCTTGAAGTTGAAATAGAAAATTCAGTGAAGAGTAAATCACAGGGCTTGGATAAGCTGGCTGAGAAAATTATTGTCTAGGACGTATTATGAAACTGCGTGCCATTTAACACGCAAAACAGAGGTTAGTTATGAACAAGGTATATAGCAAAATTGAATCAATAACCGGAAGCGTTATTACCGTCAAGGCGGATGGAATTCGTTACGGAGACCTTGCCGAAGTGGATACGGTATTCGGCACATCTCTTGCGGAGGTTAATCGTCTGCAGGGCGATATTGTCT
>JAIRQF010000154.1 GCA_031256635.1 Treponema sp.
ATTAAATTGGGAAATGTCACATATTCATTTTTATGCGTTTTAAGACGCACCACCATCAGATTTTTTTCAACGACAAAACCGGTAATCTCTTTTATCATTACGCGGTCGCCGATTTTAAACGGACGCATGTAAGTAATAACAAGCCCGGCTACAAGGTTCCCGATTGCCGTTGATGATCCAAGCGAAAAAATAACGCCGACAAAAACAGATACTCCCTGAAAAGCCCTTGAGTCGGAACCCGGTAAATAAGGATAAATAACCGCGACAGTAAAAGCCCATAAAAGAACCTGGAATATTTTATATGTCGGCGCGGCCCAATCAGTGTAAAATCCGGGAATTTTCAGCTTGCCGGTCTCTATCTGGTTTGCGAAGAATTTCAGCCCTTTTAGCACATAACGGGTAATAATGATTATAATCGCTATGGTAAACAAATTGGGAATATAGCCAATTGCGCCCAGAGCTATATTTTTAAGCGGATTTAGCACATAACCGAATAATGTTGAGGCAATATCCCTTGTCGCGGTAAACAAACTGAAAATTATCGGAATTGTCAGGAAAAGCTGCAGCGCGGTAATGAAATATTTAAAAATACGCAGGAAAACTTCCAGCGTTGTAACAATCTGCCTTGATGTAAGCACCTTAAAGTTTTTAATAACAAGTGGTTTAATTACACTTTTGTCCGTGCTTTCAAGCCTGTTCTCCAGCCGTCTGAATAAAAACCATATAAGCCATATTAATACCGCCTGACCTGCGATTATGGCAAGCGCAATCCCAAGCCTCTGCAGAAATTGCATTTCTTCTTTGATTTCTTCCACAGGCCCTTGCGGAACCCAGCTTGCGGATGACACGGCGTCTGTTTTTATATCCGTTTCAGCGTCTTCTTCTGTGCTTATTTCGGTTTCCGGTAAAACTTCTTCTGTATCAGAAGCGATTTCCTCTGTCTGTTCAGTGATATCCTGCGCAAAAGAGAAAGAAACTGCCAGAAACAGCAAAATAACAGGGAGAAACGTACGCATTTGTTTTAATTATAAATTAAAAATAAATATTTTAAAAGGAAATCTGTCAGGTTTATCAGAACTAACAATAACGTAGGCATAAAAAAGGCTGTCCAAAATAGGACAGCCTTCACGATTTTTAATTAACGATGATTAGTCGTTGAGTTTAATTTCAAAGGAAATTTTAGCACTATTACTATTTGGTTTGTAAGTAAAATTGCCATTATCATCCGGTGATGATGTTGTTTTTACTCTTTCACCAGCTTCCAATACAGAAACAGTTACATTAAGTTCTGTATTCACCTTAAATTTAAAACCAATAGTACTATTGCTTGTAACCACAGAAATTACTTCCTGATTGCCAAGATAGAATTTCATACCTCCCCAATTGCCTGAGTTCCAGCTTTTTGTAGCATTAAGAATAACAACTTTGCCGCCGATTAAAGCATTTTCTACATCTTCCAGAGTCGTACCATTATTCCCGTTGTTGGAAGTTGTGTCTTTAATATCGACATCAATAACATCATTATTCCATTCACAATTGCTGTCAGGGCATCCAGTATCTTCTGGATCATGATCTTTTAAATCATGAGGACCGCAAATACATTTATCTTTTTTCTTCCCGCAACCAGTACATATTGATGGATCAGGTTGTTCGCCACCGATGCTGCCTTCGTTACCGTTGCCGCTGCCTTCGTTACCGCCGCCGTTTGAATTCCCCTCAGTGCCTTCATTGTTATTAACCGAGGTTGGGCCTGAATTTTCTAAATTCGACACAATACTTTCGCCCTCAAGACCGTTTAACAAATTTCTGCCGCCAGAACCCCCGGGTTCATCACAACTCATAAACACCAAGCCAAAAACCAGCAGTAAAACTGTTAGTTTCAAAAATAATTTATTCATCAATAAACCTCCTGTAGGTTAAATGTAATTAATTTAAAAATATTTGTCAACCGATTTTGAAAAAAAATAGAAAATTTTTCATTTTTTTTATAAAAGCGAAAAAAAAACGCAAATTTAAATAAATAAAAACCGGTTTTTCCCCAAAAAAGCCGGTATTGGCGTGTTTTCATGTTTAGCCGCCTGCAAAACCCGGTTAGTGCGAACCTTTGGTTCGATGCTGCGGCAAATTTTCGGGCTAACGCCCTGCAAAACTGCGGTATTTATAAGGAAACTTTAATAAAACTGAAGTTTTGCAAGAGCCTCATGTCATTAAAATTAAACTGATCGTCCAAAACCCGGCAAAACGATAGTTACTGCCGCTAATAAAAATTAATTTTATTATTCATAGGCTCCCCCCCTAAAAATGCTTTTATACTAATATTCTCGTACCACGGGCAATATTGGCTGCACAGTGAAGTACAGGAAATTGCCATGATATCCGAACAATTAAATACAAAAGACAGAAATATAATCCTTAATCTGGCGCGTTTATTAAAAGCGGGTTATCCGCAGGACTAAAAAAATCTGAGAAATGAGTTAAAGCACGATTAGATTTCAGAATGATATTTGGAATGAACAAAAAAAACAGCGGCTGCCGAGACAGCCGCTATATAAAAATCGATTTAAGAAACGGACTTGTCTGCTTTCTATAAAAGCGAAAGCGCGGCGGTTACGCCGATAAATACTATAGAAACCGTACAAGAAACGGTAATTACATTATTGAATGAGGGGCCAGCTGTATCTTTTAAAGGATCGCCGACTGTATCGCCTATAACTGCCGCTTTATGGTTTGAGCTGCCTTTTCCACCGAACTTTCCGCCTTCAATATGCTTTTTGGCGTTGTCCCACGCGCCGCCTGAGTTCAGCATAAATACCGCCATCGCGAAACCTGTCACGATAATACCCGCAAGATATCCGACGACACCCGCTGCGCCCAAAATAAGACCGCTGACAATCGGCCCTAGAATAACCAAAACGGCGGGAGCAATCATTTCCCTTAACGCGCCGCGCATACAGATGTCAACGCATGTAGCGTAATCAGCGTCCGCCTTCCCTTCCATAAGACCGAGAATTTCCCTGAACTGACGTCTGACTTCCCTTACGATGCTCTGCGCCGCCCGTTGAACCGCGGACATACAAAGCGCAGCGAACAGCAATACCACAGCAGAACCGATAAAGAAACCGACCAGAACCGGCGGATTTGTGATGGCTAAATTCATCGCCGGTTTTCCGACACTTGCCAATTGAATATTGGAGATATTTACATAAGAGACCAGAAGCGCAAGGCCGGTAAAAGCGTTGGAAGCAATCGCGAAGCCTTTTCCGGTTGCCGCTGTTGTGTTTCCAAGAGCGTCAAGCGCGTCTGTTCTTTCGCGTACTTTTTCTTCCAGTTTCGCCATCTGCGCGATGCCTCCGGCGTTATCCGCGACAGGGCCGAATGCGTCGGTTGCGAGAATAATCGCGTTTGTAGCGAGCATAGCTACTGCGGCAAGCCCGATGCCGTAAAGGCCGACATTGTAATTAAGATTGATAAAATCGGCAAGCGGCATACTGCCGTCAAAAAAAGCTTCCGGTTTTAAAAATTTGATTCCGCCTGAAACAATGAAACTCAATAATGCTGCGCCTGAAACAGTGATAATGGGGCCTGCTGTGGATTTCATGCCAAGCGACAAGCCGCCGATAATCAACGGCGCGGCTCCGGATTCGCTGGAAGCGGCAAGCTCGCGGGTCGGCTTACTGGCATCTGATGTGTAATATTCCGTAAAAAGACTTACGATAAAACCGGCGATAATGCCGATAAGAACCGCTCCGTAAATACCCCAGGCATTTTGAGCCATTGTAGAACCAGCCGGAGCGTTATTTGCGATATACATGATGAGAGGCAAAGTCGCGACAGCCGCGATGCCGCCTGCGATATAAACGCCTCTTCGCAGTGAGTTAAGAAGGGACAATTGATTTGTATTCTCCTTTGTCCGCACAAAGAAGGTACCGATTATCGACGAGAGAATTCCTATAACAGAAATAATAATCGGCAGCATGAACCCTGCAATGCCGTATCCCGCGGCAAAACTGATCGCGATAGTCGCCACCAGTGAATTTGAATTTGACTCATGGAGGTCTGCGCCCATACCGGCGACATCGCCGACATTGTCGCCGACATTGTCCGCGATAACAGCCGGGTTTCTGGGATCATCCTCAGGGATACCCGCTTCTACCTTGCCTACAAGGTCAGCGCCGACATCGGCTGCTTTTGTAAAGATACCGCCGCCGACACGCGCGAACACCGCGACAACAGCGACACCCATTCCGAAGGTGACCATGGTCTGGGCTATCATTGCGTCTTCAACCTTAAACGCGTATTTTAAAAGCATATACCACACCGTGATTTCCAGAATGGCGAGCCCGTTTACAATAAAACCCATCACAGACCCGGAGGAAAACGCGACGCGAAGCGCTTTGTTAAGACTTTCGCTTGCGGCAAAAGCGGTGCGCGCATTCGCGTTAGTCGATACTTTAAGGCCGACAAATCCGCAGAGCGCCGTAAAAAAGCCGCCTGTAATGAAGGCGAATGGTGTAAACGGATTGATAAACCCCCGCTCCCTGCCCGTCAATAGAGGAATATACGCAAGCGCGGCAAGGATAACAAACATGACCGCAAGAAAGACGGCGACGGTGCCGTACTGCCGTTTCATAAAAGCGTTAGCGCCTTCGCGGATGGCTTTTGCGATTTTCTTCATTACATCGGTGCCTTCCGGGAATTTAATAACCTTGCGAGCCATTATAAAAGCGAAAAAAAGCGACGCGGCTGCGCCGACATAGCCTACCCAAAACAAATTTTCAACCATTTTAATAACCTCTCTTGATAAATTTATGGAGAACCAAATCGATTCATTTGAACAAAAATAAGGAAAAATGTCAATTACACACACATAAACCATATTTTTATTGATAATTCACTGCTTCATGTTATACTATCTCAATGAACGCAGGATTTTATTCACTCGGCGCTGCCGAAGAGGTTACAGGTTCCAAGCATGTGCTTGAAATTGACGGGCAAAGCTATCTGATTGATTGCGGCGCATTTCAGGGCTCAAGAGCCGAAGCCGAGCGCAAAAACAGGGAATTTGGCATTGCGCATGATCGGATAGAAGGCGTTATATTAACGCACGGGCATCTTGATCACTGCGGAATCCTGCCGCTTCTTGCAAAACGCGGCTATAACGGAAATATTTACGCGACACCGGCGACAAGGGATATCGCCAGCCTTATAATGATGGATTCGGCGAATATTCAGGCGCGGGACGCTGTCTACCTTAGAAGCCAGGCGAAGCTAAAAGGCGAAAAATTCGACTGGGAGCCGCTTTTTAATGAACAGGACGCGATAAAAGCGGTAAGCCAGACTGTCGGAGTTTCGTATAACAGACCGATGTTTATCGGAGACGGCGTAAGCCTTGAGTTTTATGACGCGGGGCATATTCTTGGCTCTGCAATGGCTTCGATAAAAATAAAAAAAGGCGGCAAAGAACTTAATATCCTTGCCACAGGCGATCTCGGCCGCAAGGGAAAGCCCATCATCCGAAATCCCGCAATTCCGGAAATAACTCCGGACTATATTCTCCTTGAAAGCACATACGGCGACAGGCGTCATGATTCAACGGATGAAGCGATCAATAAACTTGCCGATATCGCGAAAAAAACCGTAGAAAAAAAAGGAAAAATATTAATTCCCGCATTTGCGATCGAACGCACGCAGGAACCTGTTTTTTATTTCCATCTTCTTGTTGACAAGGGCATAATTCCCGAAGTGCCGATATATGTCGATTCGCCGATGGCAACCAACGCGACAACAATTTTCCAGCTGCACCCCGAATGTTACGGCGAGGAGATAAAAGAAGCTTTTATCAAACATCACAAGAATCCATTCGGTTTTAACAGCCTTCACTTTACAACCAGTGTTCAGGAATCAAAAGATTTAAACGATCGCAGGGGCCCTCTGATAATTATTTCAGCTGACGGAATGTGCGAAGCGGGCCGCATCCAGCATCACCTGATTCATAACATCCGCGATCCAAACACAACCATAATGACGGTGGGATACATGGCGGAAAACACTCTGGGAAGGCGCATACGCAACAGGGAAAGCGAAGTGAAAATACACGGCGAATGGTTTAAGGTAAGAGCGCAGGTAGAAGAGATAAACGCGTTCAGCGCGCACGCCGATTATTTTGAAATGCTCCAGTGGCTTCAGGCTGTTGACACGTCAAAATTAAAGGGAATCTTCCTGGTTCACGGCGAAAAGAAAGCTCAGTCCTTTATAAAAAAATACCTTGAGGAAAACGGCTTTCCAAATGTGCAGATAGTTAAATACGGCCAGACTTATGAGCTTAATTAGTGGCAGTTAAATTCACATCGTCCGAGGAAGTTTTCAGGTGGCTGTCAAATTTTATCAATCTTGAAAAAGGGCAAAAACCGAAAAGTTTCCGCATAGACAGAATGGAGGCGCTTTCGCTTCTTGCGGGCAATCCGCACAAGTGCGCGCCGTCAATTCATATTGCAGGCTCCAAAGGCAAAGGCTCCGTAACCGGTATGTTAGCTGCAATTCTGACAGCCGCAGGTTTGCGCGCCGCCCGCTACATGTCGCCTCATGTAAATGACATCCGCGAGCGCATATGCCTTGACGGCTCCTTTTTCAACGAGGACATTTATTGCCGCGCCGGAGATGAACTTCGCGATATCGTTGAGGCGCGCCTTCATGATTCAAGCCTGCCGCCTTCAGCGGCATCGTTATTCGACACAGCCTCCCCTGACGGCTGCGAACCCACTTATTGGGAGCTGTTGACGCTCTATTTTTTCCTGTGCGCCCGTTACGCGAAATGCGATATTATGGCGGTGGAAACCGGCCTTGGCGGACGTCTTGATTCCACAAATATTCTGGATCCATTGGTCAGCGTAATAACATTAATCGAACTTGAACATACAAATTTTCTCGGCGGTACAATCGCGCAAATAGCGGGAGAGAAAGCCGGAATAATCAAACAGGGAAGGCCTGTAGTTCTGGCAAAGCAGCGCTGCGAAGCTCTTGAAGTATTCAGAAAAAAAGCGCAGGAGATGAACAGCCCTCTTTACTGCCTCCCTGAAATATCGCAGCTTACGGACATAAATGTCACATCAGGCGGCACATCATTCTCACTCTCGTTTTCTCACTCCTTGCTCCTTCGTACCAGCGCTTCATTCACATTGCCGATTCCCGGAAAAGTGCAGGCCGAAAACGCCGCTCTTGCCATTGCCGCGATAGAAGTTATATCGAAAGAAATTTCAAACACGCAGACAAGAGAGTCGATGATCGCGTCACAAAAGATATTTAATGAGGATGTTATCCGCAAAGGACTTACAAATCTAAAAATTCCTGCGCGTTTTGAAAAAATCAATGAAACACCTGCGTTCATTATTGACGGCGCGCATACTCCGGAAAGCCTCAGCCTCTGTATAGAAACATTCTGCTCGCTTTACGGCGAAGGCGGCGTGCTGATTTTTGGCTGCGCGGCGGACAAGGACGCCGCGGCAATGGCGAGAATCGCGCATCCTGCGGATGCGGCGCATTCCCGTTTCGGGAAAATAATCATCACTACTCCGGGAACTTTTAAAGCCAGCGACCCTGCGCTGGTTTACGAAACATTTGTAAAAATAGCGGGAGAAGAGAAGGTATCGCTTGTCAGGGATACACGGGAAGCTGCCGCGCAGGCGGTAAGTTTCGCAAAAGAGAAAGAACTTCCCGTGCTGGGGACAGGTTCTTTTTATTTAGTGTCGGAGATTAGAAAACTTTTCTAGCTTAAGCGCCGATTTCATTTTCGTTCCAGTGGCCTATTTTACGGATCTTCTGGTTTCTGTAGCGCACAAGAACTTCGGGATTTCTGCCGCAAATGTCATTAAGGTCTTTAACAAGGATTTCCTTTATCGCTTTCGCCGTCCAGTCGGGATCTGTATGTGCGCCGCCGGGAGGTTCAGGAATAATTCCGTTTATCACTTTAAAATCGAGAAGATCATTTGACGTTATGCGCAGCATGGCGGCGGCGTCTTTTGCCCTGGAAGCGTCGCGAAGAAGAATGGAAGCGCAGCCTTCCGGGCTGATTACGGAGTAGATTGCGTTTTCCATCATATAGACTTTATCGCCCACGCCAAGGCCGAGCGCTCCGCCCGAGCCTCCCTCTCCGATAATTATGCAGATAACGGGAGTCAGCAGCTGGGAAAAATCGCGAAGGTTACGCGCAATCGCTTCCCCGATGCCGCGTTCTTCCGCTTCAAGCCCCGGATACGCGCCCGCCGTGTCAATCAAGGTTATTACGGGCCTGTGAAATTTTTCCGCTTCTTTTGCAAGGCGCAATGCCTTTCTGTATCCTTCCGGATTTGCCATTCCGTGATTGCGCTTGACATTTTCCTTAAGCGTGCGCCCTTTCTGGTGAGCGAGAATGGTTACAGGCCTTGAATCAAGAAAAGCAAGCCCTCCTATAATCGCGGGATCGTCTCCGTATGCGCGATCGCCGTGAAGCTCGATAAAGTTATCGAATATGCGCGTAATGTAGTCCATCGCGTAAGGTCTTTCAGGATGGCGCGCAAGCTCAACCTGCTTCCATGCCGATTCTGTTTTTGATCCGGCGCGGATTTTTTCTTCCAATACCGTGATTTCATCGCCGACTTCAATGCCGGATTCGTTAATAAGTTTTTTTAATTCCGTTATTTTTGTTTTTATGTCATTCATGCTCTGCTTGTTCATGGCCTGCTCCTTCCGTGAAGGTCTATAAGCGCCGATATGGTTCTTCTCTGATCTTTGCGCGCGACAATCGCGTCGACAAAACCTTTTTCAAGCTGAAACTCCGCCCTCTGGAATCCTTCAGGGAGGCTCTGCCTGATTGTCCCTTCAATGACGCGCGGGCCTGCGAAACCTATTAAAGCGCCCGGCTCAGCCATAATAATGTCAGCTAACATCGCGAAGGAAGCCGTTACCCCGCCTGTCGTAGGATCGCATAATACTATAAAATACGGAATACCTGTGTTTGCAAGTTCAGCTGCCGCGCTTGATGTCTTTGCCATCTGCAAAAGGGAGAAAATTCCTTCCTGCATTCTCGCTCCGCCTGATGTCGTGTAAATCAGCACCGGAGTTTTTTCTTTCGCACCTTTCAGCATGGCGCGGCTTACTTTTTCTCCGACTACGGATCCCATCGAGCCGCCCATAAAATTGAAGGACATAATCCCAAGAATTACAGGTTTTCCCTCTATGGTGCAGGTTCCGGTTATTACGGCGTCTTTCATCCGCGCCTTCGCTTCGGCGACAGAAAGTTTTTCTTCATAACCGGAAAGATCAATCGGATTCAGGGAACTTAAGTTAGCTGAAAATTCCTTGAAACTCCCTTCGTCCGCAAGGTAGGCTATTCGCTCCAGCGGCTCCATCCTGTAATGCGTTCCGCATCCGGGACATGTGTTAAGGGCTGCGGTTACTTTCTTTTCATCATATGGCATGCCGCACTTTGGGCATGATTTATTTTCTTCTTTATCTGCCATTTTCGGTTTCCTTTTCAAAATCTGAATACCACGCTGTTGTGAAAACGCCGCCATTAAAAACAGGATGATTAATAACGCGCTTTTGCGTGTCTATGTTGGTTTTAATTCCGTCAATAACCAGTTCGCCTAACGCCCTGTTCATTCTGGCTACGGCGTGTTTTCTGTCAATGTCGTATACGATAAGTTTAGCGATCATCGAATCATAATGGGGAGAAACAGAGCATCCGTTATAAATGAATGAATCAAAACGCACTCCAGGGCCGCCCGGTATTTCAAGGCGCGAAATTTTTCCGGGAGTAAGGGCGTTAATTCTGCATTCAATTGACCATCCGTCCAGATATATTTCATTTGGATTAATTTCCATGCGTCCTTCCGTACAGGCTAGAATCTGTTCCCTGATTATATCGACACCCGCGACAAACTCGCTTACAGGATGTTCCACCTGCACGCGGGCGTTTACTTCCATAAAGAAAAAAGATTCTCCTTCAACAAGAAACTCGATTGTTCCGGCTCCCCGGTATTTTAGTTCCTTAAACATCGGAACCGCGCCTGCGGCCATCGCCTTTCGCATTTTATCCGTAACCGCGGGCGAAGGGCTCTCTTCGATCAATTTCTGATGATTTTTTTGAACGGTGCAGTCACGCTCGCCAAGGATCGCTACGTTTCCGTTTCCATCGGCAAGAA
The DNA here is from genome assembly GCA_031256635.1 of Treponema sp. Classification (GTDB taxonomy): domain Bacteria; phylum Spirochaetota; class Spirochaetia; order Treponematales; family Breznakiellaceae; genus WQXQ01. The sequence goes on from JAIRQF010000154.1 coordinate 10,179, forward strand.
CCTGTAATTCAACATGGCGGGGGTTTTCAAGGTATTTTTCAATAAAGACAGTTCCGTCCGCGAAGTTGGACAGCGCTTCCCGGCTTGCGATTGTTATATTTTCGGCAAGGTCTTCAGGCTTCCGGACAATTCTCATACCCTTGCCTCCGCCGCCTGCCGCGGCTTTTATTATTACGGGAAAACCCAGCTTCTTTGCATCTTCCATTGTTTTTTCCGCAGCGCCATTGTCTGCGACAGCGCCTGTTCCCGGCGTTACGGGAAGTCCGAAGCTCTGCGCGGTTTCCCTCGCCCTTACCTTGTCACCTAACAACTCAATTACGTCAGGATCGGGGCCGATAAAGATTAATCCGCTGTCATTAACAAGGCGCGCAAACGCGGCGTTTTCTGAAAGAAATCCCACGCCGGGATGAACCGCTTCGCAGTTTGTGTGCATCGCCGCCATTACAATGCTTTCCATTTTCAGATAACTCTGCGAAGAGGGAGCAGGACCGATGCAGACTGCCCTGTCAGCCAGCTTCACATGAAGACTGTCTTTATCCGCCTGTGAATAAACTGCGGTTGTTTCCATTCCCATTTCACGGCAGCTTCTGATAACGCGCACCGCAATTTCACCGCGGTTGGCTATAAGGATTCTTTTAACTTTCGTATTCGGTTTGTTTTTGCCGGACACCTTAATTCCTTTTAACAGTAAAAAGCACCTGCCCGTATTCAACAAGATCGCCGTTGGCCGCGTGAGCTTCCATTATTTCACAGTCGTATTCAGCTTCAAGATGATTCATCATTTTCATCGCTTCCAGAATACAGAGAGTCTGACCTGCCTTTATTTTGGCTCCGGGTTTAACAAACGCAGGAGCGTCAGGACCGGGAGATGAATAAAAAGTCGCGACTATCGGGCTTGTTATCTTTTCTGTGCCGTTGGATTTTCCTTCTGTATGCGCGGAAATTCCAAGATGAACAGAATGATCCTGCTGTATTGACGGCAGTGATTCAGTGTTAGGCGATCCCTGCTTAAACGCGCCTTCTTTGCGCAGCAAAAGACGGGTGTTTCCGTCATTGAAATCAAGCTCCGCGATTGCTGAAGAATTAAACTTATCTACAATAGATAAAAAAAACTTGTCATCCATAATTATAACCTCTTTGTAATATTAATTACCTGTATATCGAAAAAATGAACTTTAACCAATATCATCAGGACTAAAACCGTGCGCCTGCAGAAAATCATGTTTAACCCCGGCTATATCGGTTTCGGTAAAAATATTTTCCTGCGTAATATTTTTCATTTTTATTTCGACGGCCTTTTGAACGTCATCGCGCATTTCCATGTCGTCAATGCGTATGCGGTTTTCGCTGTCTACCGGCACTTTACCGTCCGCGGTATAAAGGCGATCGCTGTATAATCGCGCGATTTGCTCAACGCAGCCTTCGTGCAGATTCATTTCCTTCATGACTTTATAAAGGCATGTAATGTAAAGCGCGATGGTCGGAATTACCGCGCTTGATCGCGTAACAAGAGCCTTGTTCACCGAAATCCACGCGCCGTATATTTTCTTCTGCTGCGTAAACTTGCTGTCAATTTCGCGGCACGCCCGCTGAAGATCGTCTTTTGCCTTGCCAATTGTACCGTTTTTATAAATTGCCCATGATGATTCAGGCCCTATGTAGGTAAAGGCTGCGGCGCGCGTTTGCGCGCAAAGAAACCCCTCGTTATCCAGCGCATCCATCCACAACTGCCAGTCTTCGCCTCCCATTACTTTTACTGTATTAAAAATTTCTTCTTCACTTGCGCTGCCAATTTCTGTTGTGCCGAATGTACCGTCCATAATGTTCAGAGTCTTTCCCTTGAAAGACGCGCCTATGGGCTTTATCACCGATTTGTACATAACGCCTGTTTTGGGATCCGTTCTGACAGGAGAAGCAAGAGAATAAATAAATAAGTCTATTTTAGCGGGAATACCTGCTCTTAAAGCAGCTTCCCTGACAGCTTCGATGGTTTTGGATTTAATCACAGGGGAATAAGCGTCGCCGTTTAAAGTTACAGAGATAATTCCGTCTTTTGCCGCCTGTTCATCAAAGGCACTGTTGTTATAATAGCCAGGCGTACCCGATCGTTTTTCCGACGGCTCGTTTTCAAAAGATAACCCGACAGTTGCGGCACCGTACCCGAACCCCGCGCAAATACGGCTTGCAAGACCGTAACCGTTTGAGCAGCCGGCAACAAGAGCAAGTTTTGGCGCGTTAGCCGATTTTTTTAATTTTTTCCTTGCGTATTCAATCTGCTCCCGCACATTCGCCGCGCACCCGTCAGGATTGGCGTTCAGACAAATATTATTGCGTATCATTGGCTTAATAACCATAAAATATCACCTTATAATTAAAATTTATTTATTCCCAATTAGACATAACCATTCAGCTTCGGCGGCAAGTTCATCGCCGACATAGGCCTTGCCCCTTTGTTTTATCATTTTTGGAGATACGCGCAAATTTTCAATCTCGCTGCGGACTTCATCGCCAGGGCGAACCTGACGGCGGAACTTTACCTTGTCAACTGTCGCGAAAAAGAAAAGAGAGTCTTCTCCGAGCACGCCGAGTTTACGCAAGCCCGCGCCTCCGGACTGCGCCATTGTTTCAACAAGGATTACTCCGGGCACTACAGGGTAATCCGGAAAATGCCCCTTAAAAAAATATTCGCTTTCAGAAAAAATACGCCTTGCGGTAATTTTTTCATTGCTTGCTTCGATAATTTCGTCGACAAATAAAAATGGTTCCCTGTGCGGCAGCAGACTCTCAATTTCACTTTTCATTTTCAATTCCTTGTCATTCATATTTTTTAAAAATTACAACTCCGTTGTGACCGCCGAAACCAAGCGAGCCTGACGCCGCGGCTTTTACTTCACCATATTGCGCTTTATTTGCTACATAGTCCAGATCACATTCGGGATCCGGATTGTCAAGATTGATGGTCGGCGGGAAAAAACCATCGCGGATGGCGAGGATACAGGCGATTGCTTCGATGCCTCCGCTGCCCGCTATACAGTGGCCGTGCATGCTCTTGGTGCTGGAAATTTTTAATTTATAGGCATGATCGCCGAAGGCGGTTTTTATCATTGCGGTTTCGGTAGGATCATTTATTTCTGTTGATGTTCCGTGAGCGTTATAATACTGAATATCCTGCGGTTTAATTCCCGCGTCTTCTATCGCGTTTTTTATCGCTTCTGCTCCGCCGCTGCCGCTCGGATCGGGGGATGTTATGTGATACGCGTCAGCGGAAGCGCCGTACCCTGCGAACAGGGCATGAATCTTCGCTCCGCGCGCTTTGGCATGATCTTCGCTTTCAAGAATTAAAACGCCTGAGCCTTCTCCCATTACAAAACCGTCACGGTCAGCGTCAAAGGGGCGCGATGCTTTTTCAGGCTCATTGCAGCGTTTAACAGAAAGCGCTTTAAGCATCTGAAAACCGCCGATTGCAAACGGAATGATTACAGCTTCAGTGCCGCCTGAAATAACTACATCGCATCTTCCGCTGCGGATAAGATCCAGCGCCTGTCCCAAAGCGTCGGTGCCACCGGCGCATGCTGTAACCTGGGTATAGGCAGGCCCTTTTATGCCGAATATCATTGATACATTTCCCGCCGCTTCATTGGGGATCATCATGGGAACTGTCAGCGGCAGCATCCTTTTGGGCCCATCGTTAAAAAGTTTCTTATGCGATTCGCTTACTATTTCAAATCCGCCGATTCCGTTGCCGAACACAATGCCGGTTTTTTTAGCGTCGCAGTTTATGGGACGTTTTCCCTCAGCGTTGGGTTCTCCCATAAGACCCGCGTCGCCAAGCGCCTGAGACGTCGCCGCAACTGCGAACTGCGTAAAACGCGCCATCTTTCGCGCTTCCTTTTTATCCATCCATAAACCGGGATCAAAATTTTTAACTTCTCCCGCTATTGTTACATCAAAGCCGGTTGTATCAAAAGCGGTAATTGGACCGATGCCGCTCCTGCCCGCTTTAAGTGATGCGCAAAAATCCTCAACATTATTACCGATAGGTGAAATTAATCCCATCCCTGTTACTACAACTTTTTTTTTCATGCTCATCTCCTAGAAATACATTCCGCCGTCAACAGGAAGAACCTGCCCTGTAATATAGGAAGAATCATCAGAAGCGAAAAACAACACCGCCTTTGCGACATCTTCCTGCTTCCCCGTGCGCTTTAAGGGAATTGATTCGATCATTTTTTTTCTTGCTTCTTCCGGCACAGCCGCTGTCATGTCCGATTCGATATAACCGGGAGCAATCGCGTTCACTCTTACTCCGCGGCTTGCGACTTCACAGGCAAGGCTTTTTGTTATACCGATTAATCCTGCCTTGCTGGCCGAATAATTTGCCTGCCCGCCGTTGCCGTGAATGCCGACAACGCTCGCCATGTTGATGATGGAGCCGGTTCTTTTTTTAATCATGTCCTTTGCGACAGCGCGTGATACAAAAAACGCCGCGGAAAGATTTATATCGATAACCTTCTGCCACTCTTCCATGGACATTCTGAAAGACAGATTATCTTTGGTAATTCCGGCGTTGTTTACGGTAATATCAAACCCGCCTGATTCTTTTATCGCGTTTTCAATCGAAGCGTCTATTGATGAAAGCACGGAGAGATCCAATTGTATCCAGTGTAGTTTCCCGTTAGCGGCTCTCTGCGCCAGATCATCGGGGGTTTTATAATCCAGTCCCCATACTTGTGCGCCTTCTGCAATGAATAAATCAGCGATTGTTTTGCCGATTCCCCTTAACGCGCCTGTAACCAAAGCTTTTTTTCCGTTTAATCTCATAACAAATCTCCTGTTTGTAATATATCTTCTATTGTTCCTGCGGCGCATACCGGTATATCATTTCCGTTTACGCCTGTAATTGACGCGTCTTTCCACAGACCCTGCAAAACTTTACCCGGCCCGGCTTCAAAACAGATATCCACGCCGCAGGCTGCCACAGCGGCTTCCACATCAACCCAGCGAACGGGATGCGTTATGTGCAATGCAGCAAGTTTTTTCGCTTCCGCGCCGCTTTCGATCCGCCTGCCTGTAACATTGGAAAAAACCGGGATAACAGGATCGCTAAAGGCAACAGTTTCCAGCGCCGTTTGAAATTCCCTGCGCGCTTCTTCCATAAGAGGCGAATGAAAAGGACCCGCTACCTGTAAACGTATAACGCGCTTTGCTCCCGCTTCTTTAAAACGGGATTCGCTTTCCTTTAACGCGGCGGCCGTGCCGCTTACAACCAGCTGTTTGGGTGAGTTAATGTTAGCTGCATACAAATCCTTAAGCGCGCCGTTTTCAGATGCCTTCCACCGGGCGATTAAATCTTCAGCATGCCCAGGATTAAGACCGATAACTGCGGCCATACCCGGAGCGTCTTCGCCGTTTGCTTCGCGAATGTTATCGGCGGTTTTCTGCATAATCCCGCCGCGCGCTTTTACAAGGCGAAGACAATCGGCGGTATTGATGATTCCCGCGCATACAAGAGCGGCATATTCGCCAAGGCTGAAACCTGCGCAGGCACAAGGGCTATATCCTTTCGCGCCGAGAAACGCAGCCGCCGCGAGGTTAGCGACAGTAATCGCCGACTGTGATATATCTGTGCGTTTCAGCGTTTCTGCATCGGATTCAAGAAGTAATTTTATGTCATTTCCAAGAATTCCGGAAGCTGTGTCAAAAAGCGATTTAACGGCATCAGACGAAAGTAAATCAACCGCCATGCCTGAGTATTGCGCTCCCTGCCCCGGAAATAAAAAAGCGATTTTTTTCAATGTATTTTCCCCACCGGAAACTCCTTTACCAGTAAATAATATTTCCGCCGTAGGTAAGGCCTCCGCCGAATCCTACAGTCAGAATTAAATCACCTTTCCTTAAAAGACCGGAACGGTTCATTTCGTCTAACGCTATCGGAATTGTTGCCGATGAAGTGTTTGCATATTCTTCGATATTCAGATAAAATTTTTCAAGCGGGATGCCGAGCCTCTTTGAAGCGGCCTGAACAATCCTCGCGTTCGCCTGATGCGGGACAATTCTGTCAATATCATTAATATTTATATTTCCGGCTTTAATAAGCGAATCGATGGTGCTTGTCATCGCTTTAACGGCAAAATTATAAACTTCCTGCCCGTTCATTTCCACGCAAATACCCGAATTAACAATCTCGCCTTTTTTAAACGGATTTCTGGATCCGCCTCTTCGCATAACAAGACTGTCGCTTCCCGAACCGTCCGCGAATAGCAGCGACTTTATCAGCCCTGTTTTTTCCTGACGGCCGGTTTTCTCAATTACAACCGCTCCGGCGCCGTCTCCGAATAAAACGCAGGTTGCCCTGTCATCCCAGTTTATCACCTTGCTTAACACTTCGGCGCCGATGACAAGCGCCCGTTTCTTTTGATCATCAATTGTCAAAAGTCCCGCGGCTGTCTCAAGGCCGTAAATAAAGCCGGTACAGGCCGCGTTAATATCCATCGCGGCGGCATTGCGCGCGCCAATTTTATCCTGTACAACGCATGAAGTAGAGGGAGTTCCGTAATAATCCGCGGTAACCGTTGCCAGAATAATAACGTCGATTGTTTCAGCAAAACCGGCTGCAGCCAAATCTCTCTGCGCCAAATCCGCGCCTGTGTAGCCGGCAGCCATTGCAAGGGCGTTTTTTACCGCTTCGCAGGCCAAATCACTGCATGCGATGGATTCATCGGCGATATAACGGTATCCAATCCCAGTGTGGGATCTAATCCATTCATCGCTGGTTTCAATTTTAGCTGCCAGATCATCATTGCTGACTTTTTTATTCGGCACAGCTCTGCCGGTTCCTGTTATTTCAATTGCCATTTTTTATCGTGACAAATAATGGATATTTGTCATTCTCCCAGTATTTACAATTTTCAGGATTTAGTCAAGAGGAAATTTCTGACATGTTATTTTTTTGACCAGATAGCTTAAATTTTGGTTGCAATGATTTGAATTTTTAAAATACATGTATAATACGTAAAGAATGACTGATTTATACAAATCCTGCCGTCTATGTCCGCGAAACTGCGGAATTAACCGCCTGAACGGAAAAGCTGGGTTTTGCGGAGAAACATCCGAACTGAGGGTTGCTACAGCGGTAATTCACCGGGGAGAAGAGCCGCCGCTTGTCGGGGAAGGCGGTTCCGGGACAATTTTTATCAGCGGATGTAATCTTGGCTGCTCTTTTTGCCAGAATTACCAAATTTCACAGGGAAAACCCGGTATCGGAAAGACTGTCTCTCCCGAAGAATTTGCGGATATTTGCAAAGCATTGCGCGATAAAGGAGCGGAAAATATAAATATTGTTACAGGCAGCCATGCGATACCTGCCATCATCGAAGGATTTGAAGCGGCAAGAAAAGCGGGCGTTCAGATTCCAATACTCTGGAACAGCTCCGCGTATGAAAAGCCGGAAGCGATTGAACTATTAAAGGATTATGTTGATATTTACCTTCCCGATTTAAAAACACTGGACAGCAAAATCGCAGAAAAATTTTTTAACGCGCCTGATTATCCTGATGCCGCGGTGGCGGCAATTTTAAAAATGATCGATTCAGCAGGCAGTGTCATTATCCGCCACCTGATTTTGCCCGGCTTCCTTGACTCTACTAGATCCGTGCTGCGCTGGTTTAAAGAAAACGCAAAAGACCGCGCAATGCTTTCACTGATGACTCAATACACGCCAATACAGGATCGAAAAAATGAAAAGCCAATGCCAAAAAGGTACTTGTCGCGTGAAGAATATGAAACTGTATTATACTGGCTGAAAGAATTTGATATAGAAGACGGATTTTGCCAGGAGCTTGTTACAGGCAGCGACTGGCTTCCTGATTTCAGAAGGTATAATCCGTTTTCATCTGAGCTTTCGGTCCCGGTGTGGCAGCCTGATTAAAATAAAAAATGTTATTAATTTTAAAAACAGCTGCGGTTTACCAGCCAAACTTTAACCCGAAATTCACACCCAATCCGCTGCCTTGCCAGCTTTTTAAAAAGTCCGCTGAACGCATATCAACTCCCAGATTAATTTCCATAAACCTGAAATTTAAAGCCAGATCGAGGCTGTTTTTCCAAAGACGATCATAATAGCCGACTCCGGCTGTTGCCATAAAGACGTTCCCCAAATTGAGACGGGTTTTTAAACCGTACTCCATAGAAAAAGGTTTAGTATAAAAAGGATTAATAGAAAAACCCACCGCGGGAATAAAATTTACAGCCGGACCAAAAGGACGCCAATCCGCCCATGCAAGCATTTTAAACGGTCTGTGAACGCCGACATTCTGATCTCCGTAATTTGTCTCACTTGCGGCATTATCGAAAATATCGCCAAAGCCGTCATTAAATATATCCATGGTTTCTTCACTGCCGATTCTGCCGCTCATTTCCATATAATTATTTAAATGCGCAGGATAAATGGGAATATTATAAAGATCGGCTCCTATTTTAAAATCAAGGAACTTAATTTTCTCTGTAAGCCCAAGAGCGGTACCCAGCGGATACTCAAAACCAAAATTTATATCATAACCCGGAAACGCGGTAATATCCTGCAAGCCGCCTTCTTCCAGTGAGATTGGAGTATATACGCGTAAATTATACCGGAGATCGAATATCGTTCCTCCCTGCACTGACCAGTTGGTGTATGAAATATCCGGATCAATAAACATAAGCGGATAAAATACGGAAGGACTTACCTTTAACTTTAACCTTGAGATACTGAAGAAAATGGGTATATCAAGTCCGATAAACGCCGCTCCGCTGATATCAGCATATTCATTCCGAGCCTGTCCGAATGTAACCATGCTCCCAGGAAGGCTGATAATTCCGGTGGAATCCAATCCGACCGAAAGGCCAAAACCCCAGTTACTGTTTCTGTTAAACGAAAGGTATAGAGGTACTACGTCCAGTTCAAGATTCAAATTAAAACCTTTTTTAAGATCATCTATATCCAATACTGCGGTTTCCTTAAATATTTTACCTATGGATAAAAAATCATTTGAAAAACCTGCGCTGACATTGGCAAGGCCAATCTCAAAAGTACGATTGCGTATACCGTAATCATCATCAGCGTAAAGACCGGGAATGATAAAGCAAATTAGCAGCAAGAATGAAACTTTTTTCATTTTGATTCCTCCCATAATTCCATTCTGTAATTAAGTTTTGCTTTAAAGGCAAATTCTGTAGCTTTAAATTCCCTTGGTATTGATAATTTACCGCCTGGAACAAACCGCATGCTAAACTCCGGAGCAAACGGATATTTGTTATTAATCTCGTTCATTTTGGCTTCACTTATATTCATGAACAGAGAATTACCGGTAAAATTACTGTCTATATTGATATCACCGCTTTTTACCATTAATGTCGCACCGGTAAACGGAATGTTGTTAAATCTGATATCAAGGCTGAGAGCTTCTACAAATTCATTTAACGGATTTTCATCGCCAGGGTTTTCTCTGCCAAAAAGATCCTGACCGGCAGGAAACATTTCAGGAAATTCAAAGGAAGCCCCGCTGCTTCCGGCAATGAGTGTCATGGGAACCATTACAGCGATTTCAACAAGGACATTTAAAGATGTATCAAGACCGCTGGGAATAGTCTTTCCTTCTGTAAAAAATATTCTGTAGTCAATAGCAATTGAATCTCCGGTAAATGGCAATGAAATTGGCGTACCATTATTAGGTAAAGATAATTTGTCAAATTCTGATATGTCGTCAAGATAACTTTTACCGGTCATCGAATACTCACTGCTTAAGCCGCTAATTGTAAGCTCTGTAGTAAGATAATTAACTATAGGAGAACCTGAAATATAAATCCTTGTATCAGATGGTGAAAATGAAAAATCTTCTAAAAAATCAAAATCCATAGCCGGTACTGACATAGAATCATTGTAAACATCATCTAATCCATGAGGAATTAATCCTCCCTGACTAAAATCAAACCCAATAGGAAGATTTATATCCTCACTAAAAAGATTCATATGGATAATAAATGTTCTCATTTGAGTATTTGTACAATTGATAAATGAAATACCATCATCGTTGTTGGCAGTAAAAAATTCATCCATCATTTCCGAGAGGCTTTCACTTAAATCCAAATTAGCGCCAAAACGAATTTCAGGAGTTCCTTTAATTTGTACCGCTTTTGGGATTTCAAGGCTGCACGAGAAAAAACTAAAAACAGGCAGAATAAGCGCGAAAAAAACAATGGACTTATTCGACAACCTGACTGATTGTCTCATATGTTTTCTCATACAATACCCCTTAATATATAATTTTATGGAAAAAAATGGAAATTTCCATATTAAGAGAAAAAATTATTAATATTGCCGTCTGTTATTTCGTTTATTTTATCAAAAAGCGGTTTTTTTTCTATTCCCCAGTTCCTGCCAAAATGAGTGAAAAGGGAATCTGAAAGCTTCATAAATCTGTCAAAAACAGGCTTTTTTTCCGGTAATGTAACAAGGCGGCGGTTAATTATTATTTCCCAAAAACGCGCAAAATTTTTTATCCGGCTGATATCATTAGCTGAAATTGAAGATGTTTCAATAACTTCATATGGCGGCATCTGATTGTAACGCATGGCGAACGCGTCATTATGACGAGCAACCGGAGCGCCCGGCAGTAATTTAAGAATACCAATCTGTATTTCAAGCCGATGGTTATCTTCTTCCTGCATTGCGTTACCGGAAACCGCGCTCAGAAGCAGGTCAAAGCCTCTGCCAAAGGAGGCGAGATCTTCTCCAGGAAGGCCCGCGATTAGATCGGCGTGGATAATAGCGTTTGTCTTTTCGCGGAGAAATCGCAGCGCTTCAAGCTCTTTTTCAGGGTCACAAGCGCGACCTATCCGCGCGGACACCTCCCTGTTAAGGCTTTGAATGCCGATTTCAAGGCGGAGAGAGCGTACAGGAAAACGCGCGAGTATTTCGCGCAACTCAGGCGGAAAGACGGAGGGAACCATCTCAAAGTGGACGACAAACGGAGGATTATATAAAGAAGAGTTATTGATGCCAAATTTTTCCCCGCGAAGAAGCGGGGACGCACAGGGATCATTTATTTTATCAAGGAAAAAACGAAGAATTTGAATTGAGCGTTTAATATTTATATTAAAAGATCTGTCAAGGAATTTAAATGTCTTTACGCCGCGTTTAATTAATATTTCCATCTCAGATAAAAATTTATCAACCGGAAATTCGCGCACTGAATTATCATTTGAACTTGAACAGAACTCGCATTTAAACGGACAGCCGCGGGAGGATTCAACATAGATTAGTTTTTTAAAAATATCTTCGTCTGTGTACAAATGATAAGCGGTTTTTATTTTACCGGGGTCTACCTGCTCACCGGAGATTATTTCTTTTGGTATCGGATGCGGAAAGTTGTTTTTATTACACAGAAGATCTTCACATAACAGACGAAAAGCCGTTTCTCCTTCTCCGCGGATAACATAATCAGCAAACTGAAAAATCTTTGCGTCAGAATATAGATACGATACCTCAGGTCCTCCCAGAATAATAATTGGTTTAACCATCCATGCTTTACGCAGTTCCTCAAGAAGTTCTGTTGTCTGCGTATGATTCCAGATGGAAACAGAAATGCCAAGAATTCGCGGCTTTACCGCAAGCAGCGGCTGTACTTTTTCATCCAGCCTCTGGCGCAGGGTGAATTCGATAATTTCGCTCCTGTCTTCCAGAGAACCAAGATTAGCTTTTAAAAGCCGCAGCGAAAGAGACGGATGTATCCATTTGGCGTTGATGGTTGTAAGGATAATGTCTTTTTTCAAAAATTAATTGCCGAATAATCCCACAGTGCCCGTAAGCCACTCTTCGCGGGTTTCCATTACAAGATTTTCAACTTCATGCCAGTTGCCGGCGCGGGGGCCTTGCATATCGCGGTTTGTGGAATTGGTAAAAACAATTGTTTTACATCCCTGTTTGCGAAGGCTGATTATGTT
>JAIRQF010000014.1 GCA_031256635.1 Treponema sp.
ATAAGACGCGTTATGGAGGATTGAGTGGCTGCTGCTGCAAAAAAGAAGAAAGAAAAAAAATCCGTATATGAAGGCAATGTCTATATTCAGGCAACCTTCAATAATACGATTGTAACGATTACCGATATGATGGGAAACGCTGTCTCCTGGGCAAGTTCGGGCATGCTTCAGTTCAGGGGAGCGAAAAAGTCTACACCCTTCGCGGCCCAGTCAGTTACTGAGACTGCCGCTTCCAAAGCGCTTCAGGCAGGACTTCGTGAAGTACATGTGTATATAAAGGGACCGGGTATAGGAAGAGAATCAGCTATCCGGCAGCTTGGTGTAATGGGGATTAAAGTAAAATCAATAAGTGATGTAACTCCGATTCCGCATAATGGCTGCAGGCCGAGAAAAACCCGCCGCATATAAGATAAATTACCGCGAAGCGGTTTATTACAGGAGAAGGAATATGGCTAGATACACAGGCCCTGTTTGCAGAATGTGCCGTGTAGAACAAAAAAAACTGATGCTGAAAGGGAACCGCTGCAAGAGCGATAAATGCCCGATGAATAAAAAGCGCTCCGCGCCCGGTAAAGATCCAAAGTCCCGCCCGGGTAAAAGATCGGATTACGGCGTACAGCTGAGGGAAAAGCAAAAATTAAAAAGAATTTACGGAATGGTTGAAAAACAGTTCAGGCTTTTCTTCGATCGCGCGCAGAGAATGCCGGGTATAACAGGCGAAAATCTTTTTGTGCTGCTGGAAAGACGGCTTGACAATGTTGTTTACAGAATGCGCTTTGCGACATCGCGAAGTCAGGCAAGACAGCTTGTATTGCACGGTCATGTTTGCGTAAACGGGGAAAAGATTTCAATTCCTTCATACCTTGTTAAACCTGAAAATGAAATCAGTATTGCCGCCGGAAGCAGAAATATGACGGTTATTAAAGAAGCGTTAAGGGAGTACGGCAAGTCCGGCGTTATGCCGTGGCTCTCGCTGGACCCTGACGCGATGAAGGGAAAATTTTTAGCTTCTCCGCGGCGCAGCGACATTACAGATCTCGGTGATATAAAAGAACAGATGATCATTGAGTTGTATTCCAAGTAGGAGTTATCGTGAAACGTAGTTTCATGTTCGATTTTAATGCGCACGCATCCGGAAGGTGCTGCGTTATATAGGAGTTATCATGGCCCGTAAGAACCTTATGGCAGGATTCAAGCGTCCAAAGAGCATTACTTTTGAGCATGGTGATCTCAGTCATAATTACGGTAAATTTATCGCTTCTCCGTTTGAACCAGGGTTTGGTACGACTGTCGGTAATACTTTGCGCAGAGTTCTTCTTTCATCTATTCAGGGTTACGCGATTACCGGGGTAAAGATAGAATCCATTGACGCAAACGGAACCACGCATAATGTATCCAGCGAATTTGAAACAATACCGAATGTTATCGAAGACACGCTTGAGGTGATTAATAACCTTAAACAGATTCGGCTTAAATTGCCTCAGGATACCGAGCAGGACGTTCTTCTTTATGAATGGTCAGGCAAGCAGGAAATAAAGAGCGACGATTTCGCGCGTTTAGGACAGGTTGAGGTGCTTTCATCAGGTCAGCATATTATGACCTTAATGGAAAACGCGAATATCAGGGTCGAAGTGCAAATCGATCTTGGCAGAGGCTATGTGCCGTCCGAAGTAAATGAGCGCTATATCGAAGTAATCAACACGATTGTAGTGGACGCAATTTTCTCGCCCGTTAAAAAAGTGAAATTCAATGTTGAATCCACGCGTGTCGGCCAGCGCAATGATTATGACAAACTGGTTCTGGAGATTTGGACAGACGGAACGGTAAGGCCTGAAGATTCGCTTGCCGAAGCCGCAAAGATTGCGAAAGATCATTTTTCAGTTTTTATCAACTTTGATGAAAACAACCTTGGAATAGATGATGATCTTGATGATGAGAATGATCATATCAGAAAGATTTTAAATACTCCTGTTGAGGAACTTGAACTTTCGGTTCGTTCTTCAAATTGTCTTAAAAACGCAAATATCAAAACAATCGGAGAACTTACGCGCAAAACAGAGGACGATATCGCAAGGACGCGCAATTTCGGCAAGAAATCGCTTCAGGAGATCAAGGAAAAATTGAAAGAATGGAACCTGAGTCTCGGTATTACAGATTTAAATGTCCTTAAAAATGCCCGTATGGAAACCAAAGTAAAGGAAACTGAAGATGAAGCATAAAAGAGGATTTAACCCGCTGAACAGAATGGCGTCTCACCGCAAGGCGCTTCACAGAAATATGGTAACGTCGCTTTTCAGTAAAGAACGGATAAGAACAACAAAGGCAAAAGCGCTTGAAGTCCGCCGTACCGCGGAGAGAATGATTACGCGCGCCAAGGAAGATTCTGTTCATAACCGCCGCATTGTATCAAGCCGGCTTTATGACGAAGGCATTGTCGCAAAACTTTTTACGGATATCGCCGTGAGAATGAAGGATCGAAACGGCGGTTATACCCGCATTATCAAACTGGGAGAGCGCAAGGGCGACGCCGCGGAAGTAGTGATTCTTGAGCTTGTTGATTACAAACTTGAAACAGGCGATGACAAAAAGAAATCTAAAAAGAAAGATGAGAAAAAACCTAAGAAGGGGAAATAGATGTCAAAACCACACAGGGGCCGTAGTATCAGGGAATTATTCGCGCGGGGCAGAGGCGAATGTCCTGTCTGCAAAAGAGAAAATGTAAAAGTTCTTTATGAACAGGAAGCTGAAGGCCAGAAATTTAAAATATGCAAAACCTGCAGGGCGGCGATTAAACATGGCAGGAAAAAACTTACGGTGATAAAACCTGAAAAAGCTGCGGTTGAAACAATAAAGGAAGCGCAATAGGTTATATTGGAATATGCTATAAGGGAGAATTCCAATGGGTAGTTTAACATTAACATCCGGTAATTTTGAATCTGAAGTGCTGAAATCGGACATTCCGGTGCTGGTTGATTTTTGGGCGGCTTGGTGCGGCCCTTGTAAAATGATCGGCCCTGTAATTGAGCAGATTGCGGACGATTATTCCGGCCGCCTTAAAGTCGGCAAGGTTAATGTCGATGATAACGGCGATCTTGCGCAGCAATACGGAATTACGTCGATACCTGCTTTAATCCTGTATAAAGACGGCGAGGTGGCGGCCCAGAAAAACGGAGCCGCCCCCAAACATGACATTGAATCAATCTTTAAAAACCTAATTTGAGTATCTGTTTGTATTATTGGGCCTTCCCGGTGTTGCCCCGCTTGTCACAGTAATATACCATGCCGCCGCGCTGTTGGGATTCTGCGCGCTCTCGTCCCGGCAGATTGTTCTTGTGTTGGTCGTTCCGGCGCTTCTTACCGCGTCTTTTGGACCTGGAGCTTTCCCGTCTGACGATTTCCATAAACCCTGATTGAAAAGAAAATTTGCCGCCTGCGCGAAATAATCTTTACTCCACCACGCGTCCGTACTGTTGGATACTATCACAGACGCAAGCACCCTGTCATCCTGATCCAGAATATAAACAACCGTCGCGTCCTTATGAATCAGCTTTGTGTTTCCCGGTATCCAGAAATCCCTGGCTGTGGGAGCGGCGTTTCTGCCGGCTGATTCATTTAAGCCTTCATACTCGTCCACGCAATTTTCCTCTACTGTCCGCAGATGAAGCATGACATAATCATCCTTCTTTACTTCCACAGGCTTAAACTCATAAATTGTCTGCTTGCTGGCGTTTGTGTTTCCCATTATTACTACCCGCATTGCTCCAAGGTTGCCGTCTGATTTCATCAGGAGCTCAATATACTCCGTTCTTGGATTTGAGTATTCTGTGCATAGCTCATTAATCACCAGTTCCGGCATGCGGTTATTCCTGCTTCGTAAATTGACAAGAACATTTAACGAGTTATTGTTCTCATCTTCGGCAAGAAGATCCGCGGTTATCAAGCTGCCAGGCTGCGGGCTTTCCGTTAATTTAACTTTCACTGTACTTCCGTTTTCCACAGAATTAACAGAAATACCCGGCAGTAAACTCAAATTTTTTACAGTTACCGCTCTTGAGAAAACAAATTCAAGTTCATCTTCCGCTACCGCTCTGCAGCTTTCAAAAGCAGGCGACTGTGAACTTCCTCCCAGCATCCGCGCGGACATTACCGCTTCCGGCGCTGAACAGGAGCCAAACAAAAGAATAGCTCCGGCCAGCAATAAAAACTTTTTCATATTTTACCTCCGGTATATATGGGTTGAAAGTGACAAAACGCATGACCGGAATTGAAAAATAATTAATTATTTTTCAATTTTTAAACAGGTTCACGTTGAAAAAGTCTCAATGTAAAAGCAGTGTAGACAAAATTGGTGAAAAATGTTATTTTTATCTTTCAGAATCAAGTTCAGAGGTATTTCATGGCAAAAAGTAAAAAAGCTCCGGTTCAGGAAAGTGAATCCTTTTTTGAGTCAATTGGTAAAAAATTCAAGCAAAGTCCCGGTATTTATATAGGATCTGTAGTTATTTTAGTTCTTGTAATTGTGACATTTTTGGGAGGCGATTTGCTTTCTGGAGGGCGTTTTGGCTCAG
>JAIRQF010000016.1 GCA_031256635.1 Treponema sp.
GGGGGGGGGGGGGGGGGGAGGGTGGGGGGTCAACAAATCCTGAACATTACACGCCGGATTAACGCGCTCAGAAATATTGGCTGACTTTACTTGCATGTTCTTAATCTAGCATAGTTTATGAAAAAAAGCAAGATAAAATAAAAATAAAATCTAACCCTTGACGTGATCTCCTGTCAAGCTATAATGCGATTGGTAATAATGTCACCTTACTGGAGAATATCCTCTACCATTGCTCGTTTCCTACTGCCCTGCCAAAGTTAATGATTGGCTCACGAATACCGTCGTCAATATAATCCCTGAAAAGAAAGGCCAGAGAATCATCATCATCAAGTTTACTGGAAACAGGAGAACCGTGAACTTCGCTGGCGGTTCCCAAAAAAGTCACTATAACATCACATTCATTGATTGCCGGTGTGCTGTCTAAAATAATCGACATTCCCTTATATTTTCCCTTAACTGCAATCATTATATACTCCTGTCACTTTAATGTATGATATTTTATTAAGTTTTACAATGGCATACACAAGCAGTAACAGGAACCACAGAGGACTCGAACCATCGAACCGCTGGTTTGATGGTTCGCGAGTTTCACAGAGGAAGAAGATTTTCGTTCAAAAACTCTGTGAAACTCCAAGCTGTCCGAAGGATAGCAGTTCTCTGTAGTTTTTTCTTTTTAAATTTACGCAAACGGTGTCTGAGAGTACGAGAGTATATATAGAATTGCAGATTGATACTGGGTCAGAATGTTAGTCACCTTGACAACTTAATTAAAAATGATAATATTTTACATGTATGAAACAGGCAAATATAAAAACAATTGAGAACTACCTTTTATCTCTGCCGGATTCGGTTGCAGAACAGGTTGTTGCTTTTGTCAGTTATCTTAATTATATGCAAAACCTTGACTGCGAATATCCCTACCCTGACGAACAAAAAGCTATTGAACAATATCGTAAAAACCCTTTTTGATGTTATGAGTACAAACATTGTTATTCTGGATGTTTTTACACGCCAAACAGGTTATTAAAATGAATGTTGTTGAAGCTGTTATTTTAGGCATTGTGCAGGGGCTTACGGAGTTTCTTCCCGTAAGCTCCTCCGGGCATTTAGTGCTGTTACAAAAAATATTTAACATAAAAGAGCCCTCCCTGTTTTTTGATACGATGCTTCACGCCGGAACTTTAACAGCGGTCTTTGTTGTTCTGTGGAAAGATATTTGGGAGATACTAAAAAAGCCTTTTCAGAAACTTACATTGTTTTTAATTATAGCGACAGTTCCCGCGGTTATCGCAGCTCTTTTATTTAAAGATTCGATAGAAAGTATTTTTATTTCGGCGAAGTTTCTCGGCTGGTGTTTTTTATTTACAACTGTCCTTCTTGTTACGGCGGAAATATTATCAAGGAGAAAAACAAACTGCGCAAACTTAAAAACCGCCGACAGCATGAACTGGATTGACGCTGTCATTATCGGCATCATGCAGGCGATTGCCATTCCTCCGGGTATTTCGCGCTCCGGCGCTACAATCTCAGGAGCGCTCTTTCGCGGCCTTGACCGCGACTTTGCCGCGCGTTTTTCCTTTTTACTGTCGATTCCCGCGATACTGGGCGCTGTTGTCTTACAGGCAAAGGATCTTTTAAAGGCAAGCGCGGCAGCTGTAACATCTGCGCAAACAAGCGTTAACGCAGGCGCTGTTATCGCGGGGACAATTACGGCCGCGGTTGTCGGGTTCTTCGCTGTTAAGTTCATGTTAAAGATAATTAGGGAAAAATCCCTTTACGGATTCGCGGTATATACAGGCGTACTCGGCGTTCTTGTGTTACTCGATCAGTATGTTACGCGAATAGTGTTTTGATCACGTCATCGTGCTGTAATCAAGCTCGTTTCTTAATGTTTCTTCGCTCAGTCCGTAGCCTTCGTCTTCCTGATTTCCGGCAGGTTCAATATGAACAACTATATCATAAACATTTTGTATTTTTTCCTTGATTGCCGTTTCAACCTTGTATGAAATCCAGTGCGCTTCTATTACTGTTTTGTTCGGCGGAACCTCGATATCGATATTGATATCCCATAATCCCGCTATACGGCGCATCCGCACCCGGTGAGGCCTGTCTACCTCTTCCACGGATTTAACAGCGTCAAACACTATCTGATAATGTTTCTTGTGATATCCGCCGTCCATCAGTTCCTTGTTGGCTTCCACAAAAATATCGAACGCTGATTTTATTACCCACATGCCTACAAGAATCGCGGCGATTGAATCAATCAGTCCTATATTTAAAAGCATTGAAAGCCCAAGGCCCGCAAGCACTCCGGTTGAAAGAATGACATCCGCCGTCATATTTTTCGCGTTTGCCTTAAGCATGGCGGATCGCGCTTTTGTCCCGAATAAATACTGAGACCACGCAAGTAAAAGTTTTCCCACTATTGAAACAAGGGTGCCTACAATTGCGATGAAAGACGGCACTTCTTTTTCAACGCCGAAAATAATATCGCCTGCCGAATTAAATATCAGCTGCGCTCCTGCGAAAAACAAAATGAATGAAAGCATGGCAGTCGCTACTGTTTCGGCTCTGCCGTGTCCCCACGGATGATTCTCATCGGCGGGACGTGAAATTATATTCGCTACAACCAGCGACATTACCGCTATAAGAACATCGACAGATGAATCAATGCCGTCCCCGATAACAGCAAGGCTTCCTGCGTAAATACCGGTTGCAATTTTTACAGCCGCCAATGCTGCGTTGCCGAAAAGAGCTGTAAGGGATGCTATTTTTATTATATGCGCTTTACCAGCATTATCCATCATAATATTCTGACCCATTAAATTTCAAAATGCAAGGATAAAGATTTAAGCTTTTAAGTTTTAATTTTAAATCTCATTATCCTTAACGCGTTCAGCACCGCCAAAAGTGAGACGCCGGCATCCGCGAAAACAGCTTCCCACATTGACGCTATTCCGAAAGCGCCAAGAACAAGAAATACAATCTTTACGCATAATGTAAAAACAATATTCTGCCGTACTATTCTCCCTGTATACTTCGCGATATCCATCGCCTGGCATATTCTGGAAGGCTCATCTGTCATTAAGACAACATCGGCGGCTTCGATCGCGGCATCGGAGCCAAGCGCTCCCATCGCGATGCCGATGTCGGCGATTGCAAGCGAAGGCGCGTCATTAATGCCGTCTCCTGCAAATGCAAGTTTGCTTCCCGCTGTTTTCTGTCCGTTTATTTTTTGAAGCGTCTCAACCTTTTCATGGGGAAGAAGTCCTGCGTATACTTCGTCAAGTTCAAGTTCTTCTGCAATCTTTTGCGCGGTTTCAGGATTATCTCCTGTCAGCATAACTGTCTTTTTAACTCCGCGCTTTTTAAGGGAAGATACCGCGCTCTTGCTGTCTTTTTTTATTTCATCGGATATTACAATACAGCCTGCGTATACTCCGTCTTTGGCTGCGTATACTCTTGTGCCATAGTTTAATGAATCATCAACGCGTATCCCGTTCTTTTCCATTAATTTCTGATTACCAGCTAAAATAACATTTCCGTTTATTTTAACGCTCACTCCGCATCCTGCGATTTCCGTGTAATCTTTTCCATTTATTTGCTCATTAACCGCAAGATTCCTCTCCCTGCACTCTTTAATGACAGATAACGCTATCGGGTGATTTGAACCGCTCTCCGCGCAGGAAGCCAATTCAAGCAGTTCATTTTCACTGAATCCTTGCGCGCAATTAATCTGCGTAACTTTAAAAACGCCTTTTGTTAACGTTCCGGTTTTATCAAATACGACTGTCTCCAGACGGCTTAACGCTTCAAGATAATTTCCGCCTTTGACAAGTATTCCGCTTTTCGCGGCTTTTCCTATCCCCGCAAAAAAACCCATCGGGATTGATAAAACCAAAGCGCACGGGCATGAAATGACAAGAAATACAAGCGCGCGGTGAATCCATGTGTGCCATTCACCGGATAAAAACAAGGGCGGAACTACAGCAAGTAAAGCAGCCAGAAACACAACTACAGGAGTATAAATTCGCGCGAATCTTGTAATAAAGTTCTCTGTCTTTGCTTTTTTATTAGCGGAGTTTTCAACAAGATCGATAATTTTTGAAACGGTAGATTCGCCGAATAACTTTGTAACTTTTACTGTTAACTTTCCGCTTAAGTTAACGCAGCCTGAAAGCACAGCGCTGTTTACTTCCGCCGTTCTTGGAACAGATTCTCCTGTCAGCGCCGAAGTATCGAGTAACGAAGCGCCTTCTGTTATTATTCCGTCAAGCGGGATTTTTTCTCCAGGTTTAACGATAATAAAATCTCCGATATTTACAGTATCAGGCGGCACTTTTACTATCTCATCTTGTTTTAACAGATTCGCGTAATCAGGTTTTATATTCATAAGACCGGTAATGGATTTTTTTGACTTCTCTACCGCCATCTCCTGAAAATACTCGCCAATCTGATAAAACAGCATAACGCCTGCGGCTTCCGGCGCTTCCCCTATTAAAAAAGCCCCGATTGTGGCGATGCTCATAAGGAAGTTTTCATCGAATACCTTCCCTTTAAAAAGATTCGTAATAGCGCGCAGTACAATATCAAACCCCAGAATAACATAGGCTGCCGCAAAAAGAACTAACGGAACTGTACCGCCGTGCGAGGTTATGTTTATTGCAAACGCGCATGCGTAAACACAAGCTCCGAATATCAGTCTTATAAGGTTATTTTTCGCGTTGAAATTGATATCAAGTATATTCTTCATTTTATGTCTCCTGCAGCCACGCCGCCGTTTATTAGATACGAAATAAAACTATCCATTATTAATTCAAATGTTTCGTCAAGGTCGTCTTCCATCATAAGATCGCAGTCCATAATCATAAAAAGAGTGTGCATATAATTGTGCATAACGCCTGACTTTAATTTTTTTGTATCAACGCCTGTCATATTGATAAGTTTTTCAAATAAATCTGCGTCAATTATACTTTTTCCTTTCTTTTCACTTTCCGGCATTGCGTCTATCAAATCATTTATGTCATTGCAATTCTTTATTAAGAATTTCATCTGCGGCATATGGAAAAGATTATTAAGAAAACCGCTAATGTATTGTTTTAATTGTGTTTTTTCCCTTAAACTATTTACCGTTTCTATATACTTTTGCGCCTGTTCAAATATCTGTTTATGGATGTCCATTATCAGTTCGTATAAATATTTTTCTTTTGATTCAAAGTGATGATAGAACGAGCCTTTTGCCATACTGGCGGCTTTTGTAATATCATCTACACTGATTTTTTTAATCCCAATACCAAAAACGATATCTCTTCCCTTATCAAGCAGCCTCTGACACAGCCTGCATTTTTCCTGTTCCGTTAAAGCCCGCGGCATGCTACCCTCCTTTACCTATTATGACTCTATTTATTATTATGGTCATATTAGTCAATATAATGGAAAAGCAGTATTTTGTCAATAAAAATTGATTCTGACAAACATGATACCTGTCAATTCCTTACTCCTCATTCCTAATACCCCGCTTTCCCTGTATACTGACCTGATGCGCTCCATCTTTATCTCCATGATTTGCCTTTCATTGTTTATCTCCTGCATAAAACAAAATAACTCAGTCCCTATTGTCATGGAAACCAACGATTCAGAAATAAAAGAAATTCCCATAATTATCGATCCGCTTCGCCTGCGCGCTCAGGAAATCGCATCTTCTATGGAGGATCATCTTCTGGCGTCTCAGGTTTTAATAAACGGAATAGACGGAAGAGGAAATCTTCCCGCTTATATTACACAAATGCTAAAGAGCATTCCCACAGGCGGCGTAATGCTTTTCAGGTACAATCTAAACACCGGCAATGAAGAAATTAAAAGTCTGATTTCCCAGACGGTTTCTCTTATAACAGAAAACTCATTGGTGCCCCCGTTTATCGCAGTTGATCATGAAGGGAATACTGTAAACCGCTTTTTACCCGGGGTTGCCGATTTGCCCGACGCTTCAACATATTGGAATATATTTAAGGAGGAAGGAAGGGAGGCGGCGCTTTCCAAAATCGAAGAAGACAGTTTTAAAGCCGCGGTTAAGATTTGTGAGTTAGGTGTCAACATGAACTTTGCGCCTGTTGCAGAATATTTAAATGATGATAACAGGGAGTTTCTTGTCCGCCGCTCATACGGAAGCGATCCTTTTTTTACATCCCAGGCAGCACAGGCGTTTTTACGCGGCATGCAGAAAGCCGGCATTTTATGCGTTGTTAAACATTTTCCGGGAACCGCGGGAAAAGATCCGCACTACTGGGCCTCTGTTATAGATAAAGAAGATGATGAGCTTGATATGTTTATCTTTCCTTTCATATACCTTATCAATTACGGCGCAAGAGCGGTAATGGCATCTCACACCCTTATTCCGTCTTTAGATAACAGGATTGCAAGTCTTTCTCCTGTAATAATGCAAGACCTGCTTAGAAATGATTTTGGATTTGACGGCATAATAATAAGCGATGATTTTTCGATGGCGGCCGCAGGGGATTTAAATCAGTATGAAGCGGCAGTGCAGTCCATAGCGGCGGGAGCCGATATGATCCTCGTCTGGCCTCCGGATATTGAACGCACACACAGCGCGATACTGACAGCTCTTGAGCAAGGTACTCTGGAGCGTGAAAGACTGCTAAACGCGGTACAGCGGATTATTTTTGAAAAACTCCGAATGGGTTTACTTGAATAATTTTTAAAATAATTCCTTCTGTTGAGGTTCTTTGGAACCGGGTTTTATTATAGCCATAAACTCATCCTCTGTGATTATTTTTACTCCAAGCTCGCGGGCTTTCCTGTTTTTGGAAGAACCCGACTGCGGATCGTTAGTTACAAGATAGGAAAGATCTTTTACAACAGATGTTTTTGACTGAGCGCCCAGGGTTTTTATTTTTTCTTCCGCCTCGCCTCTTTTCATTGATTTAAGCTCTCCTGTAAAACAAAAAGAAAGCCTGCGAAGGGGAAGGGATTCGGCGGACGGAGGCTCTTTAATGGTTATAATTCCTGTTTTTAAAACAGCGTTCATATCATCTTCACATTCTTTGAGCCCTTCGACTATAACAGACGCGGTAATTTCACCTAACCCGAAAACGCCGGAAAGGTCCGCAATGGAAGCGGATCGCAATTTTTCAAGAGTGTCAAAACCGGCAGCGGTTATTTTTTCCATGGTGGTTTCCGCGATACCTTCAAAATCAAATCCCGCGATAAATGTTGATAAGTTTAACTCTCTTTTTGTCTGAATATGGCGGATAACCTTGGCGGCGGAAAGATCCCCCATTCTGTCGTAAAGGGAAAGTTCATCCTTGTTTAACGAGTAAAGCTGATGTATATGTTTTACGTCTTTTTCAAATAATTGCCTGATCAATTTTTCTCCCAGTTCGCGGATATCAAGTACCGATACCCATTTTTCAATACGGTGTAAAAGCCGTTTTGGGCACTGAGGGTTGGGACAATAAAGTCTTGTTCCCGCGTCTGTTAAGGCTGCGCCGCATGTACCGCAGATTTGCGGAAGAACGATTTCACGGGTTTCTTCGCCGGAACTTTGAACAGGAGCAAGCCCTTCAATTTTTGGAATTATCTCTCCGCGTTTTACAACAGAAACAGTTGAGCCAATCTTTAATCCCATCGCGCGGATCATATCCGGATTGTTCAAATTAGCGCGCTTTACTGTTGTTCCCGCAAGACGCACAGGATCAATTATTCCGATTGGAGTATATGTCGCGCCTGATTCGCTCCACTGTATTTCTCGCAGAATACTGAATGCGGCTTCAAGTTCAAATTTAAACGCAATTTGTTTTTCCGGGCGCGCCTTTCGAAGATCTGCCATATCGGTTTTGATGTCTTTTATTACGAGCCCGTCTATATCGAAAGGGAGGCTTTCCCTTTTTTTTGACACCTCATCACGGTATTCTATAATGCTCTGGGCTGATGTAAATATTTTTGTCTCAGTAACTTCAAAACCTCTTTTTTTAAGCCACTCTAATTTTTTATTTTCGTCTTTAAAAAAGTAGTCATCATCAATTGCCGCAGCGTCATAAACAATTAAGTGTAAATCCACGCAGCCTTCTGCGTCCTTACGGCGCATAATCCCGTTGGCTGCATTGCGGCAGTTCGCTTTTGACGGATATTTTTCTTTCAGGATATCATGGGTCATTATTACTTCCCCCCTGACGCCGCCTGAAAAGGGAATGTCAAGTTTTTGAACTGTACCTCTCATGCGCCGCGCGTTTTCTGTAATGTCGTCTCCTGTTATTCCGTCTCCTCTTGTTACAGCGCGTACAAGGATCCCTTTTTCATATTGCAATTCAAGGCTTGCACCGTCAAGTTTATACTGGACAAGCATTGTTATTTCCGCCTCTTTATTTAATAATAGTTTTTCTGCCCATGAGATAAATTCCTGTGGATTAGAAGCTTTGTCCTGGCTTCCCATCGGGATAAGGTGCTTTGCTTTGGGAAAACCATCAGTATCAGCGCCTGTGCCGATTTTTATTAATACATCGCTTTGCGGAGAAAGCGTTTTTAATTCATCCCAAAGAAGATCAAACTCACTGTCTGAAATCTCCGCTTCTCCGTTATAATAAGAGTTTTGGTGTTTTTGAATCAGTGTCTCAAGTTCAGCTATCCGCTCTTTCTTTGATTCCATGACAGCCTCTATTTCTTCTCTTCTTTGAGGTAAATTACCGAACAAAAAAGAGCGGTAAGCGGCATTGCGAAAAGAATGCCGAGGCTGCCTGCGAGAGCCTGTAATATTTCAACGGCGATCATTTCACTGTTAAATAAATTTAAAGCGGAGCCTGAGTATACGCTTAAAAGAAGAACGACAGTTAATGAACTTCCGATATATGCAAGGATGAGCGTGTCAGCCATTGTTCCCATGATATCGCGCCCGATATTAATGCCGCTTCGGAGCAATTCCTTAAACTTGATCCTGTTTGCGTTTTCCTTTATTTCCCAGAGCGCGGATGATATCGATATTGATACATCCATTATCGCACCCATCGCGCCGATAATAATGCCCGCGAAAATTACCGCCCTCAGGTTAAGTTGGAGGTCGCCTGGAAGGTTAATAAGGTAGCGCGAATGTTCGTCTACAATGCCTGTAAGATTAAGCGCCTTGTCCATGATAAGCGTAATAATTCCTGAGACAACAATTCCGGCCGCGCAGCCTGCGATAGCGGAAAGTGATTTTCTGTTGTATCCCATTACAATTAAAGGCACTATCGTTGTTGTATACGCGCAAACAAGAAGCGACATTACATAAATATTGCGCCCTGATAAAATGGCCGGAATAAAAACCGCAAAAACAGCGGTGCATGTAAAACCAAGCGAAAGAATAGTGTTAAAACCCTTCCTGCCTCCGAAAAACAGGAGGCACAAAACAAAAACTATTCCCAGTATAAGAAGGCCGTTTGTCCTGACATAACCGCCGAAATACCAGCTGATCTCATTATTGACCAAAAGCACAGAATCTCCTTTTTCCACTACTTTTGACCTGTCAATTAAAAGCGGACTGAATGTCTGCTCGGCTGTGATAACCTGACCTTTTCTCGTTCCGTGAGTTACTTTTGCTTCAAAAACAATTGTTTCACCCTGCGCCATTAAAAATGAATCCTGATTAAAATCATCATCATAATCATCTAGAAAATCAAATTCAGGTTTAAAACGATCAACAATATTTTGAATCTTTGCCCTTACAAATTCCCCCTGAGGACTTTGAAAGCCAATCATGTTATCTACGGCTATGTTACGGGCTATAACTATAAATAAAATTGACAAAATAATTGTTAAAAGATACGGGATGCTTATTTTTATCACTTTGATTCCTTTAGCCGCTTGCAAAACTTGGTTAGTGCGAACCTTTGGTTCGATGCTGCGGCTAAAATATATCCCATAATCTGTCTTTAAACAAGCAATAATCCGATTCTATAAATGCAAAAAGCGGCAAACCACGCTATAGCTGTCTGGTAAAGAATAATAAAAACTGTACCCTTAACGCTGCCAAGCTCGCGTTTTACTGTCGCAACTGCGGCGACGCATGGAGTGTACAGCAAGGTAAAAACCAAAAAACAAAAAGCGCTTAAAGGAGAAAACATTGAATGAAGAGCGCTTCCGAGTTCTGAAATACCCGCGCCTGTTAATACCGCTAAAGTGCTTATGACAGCTTCCTTCGCGGTAAATCCTGTAATGAGCGCTGTTGAAATACGCCAGTCCGAAAAACCAAGCGGGATAAATACTCCGCTTATCAGCCGACCGATCGACGCGAGAATACTTACTGTTCCGTCCGCGGTATAATTAAGGCGCATATCAAAAGACTGTAAAAACCAGATAATGACTGTAGCTACAAAAATTACTGTGAAAGCCCTTTGCAAAAAATCCTTTGCTTTTTCCCACATCAGCAGTAAGACAGATTTAATCGACGGGAAACGGTAATTGGGGAGTTCCATTACAAAGGGAACAGGCGCTCCCTTAAAGATTGTCTTTTTCATAATAAAACCTGAAATTATTCCAAGGACAATTCCCAACACATAAATGGTGATCATTACAAGAGCCTGATGCTTCGGGAAAAAAGCTGCGGTAAACATTGCGTATATGGGAATTTTCGCGCCGCAGCTCATAAAGGGTGTAAGAAGAATAGTCATTTTTTTATCTCGCTCGCTTGCAAGAGTCCGGGTAGACATAATCGCCGGAACCGTACAGCCGAACCCCATCAGCATGGGAACGAAACTGCGTCCCGACAATCCGATTTTACGCAGCGGCTTATCCATCACAAACGCGATTCTCGCCATATATCCGCTGTCTTCCAATATAGACAAAAAGAAAAACAAAGTGACGATAATCGGCACGAAACCGAGCACCGCTCCCACCCCCGCGAATATTCCGTCGATAACCAGCGAACAAATGACAGGATTGAGCCCGTATTAGGTCAGCGCGCCGTCAAC
>JAIRQF010000033.1 GCA_031256635.1 Treponema sp.
ATATCCGTCAGGAACCGCCAGATTGGAATAGACGTTCTGAACATCCTCGTTTTCTTCAAGCTTGTCAATAAGCTTCAGCGCTTTTGCAGTCGCCTCGTTATCGAGCGTTACTTCCGCGTCCGCGACCATGTTAACCTCAGCGCTCATGGTTTCGATTTCCTTCGCGGTCAGCGCGTTCAGCACGCTTTCAAAATCCTCAGGCGCGCTTGTCACTTCGATAATGCCGTCAGAAGCCGCGACATCTTCAGCGCCGCCTTCAATCGCTACTTCCATTATAGCGTCTTCGGTGTATTTATCGCCGTCAAGGGTGATAACGCCCATGCGTTTAAACAGCCTTGAAACAGAGCCTGAAGTTGCAAGCTGTCCTCCCGCGCGGGTTAAAATGTTACGGATGTCGGCGGCGGCGCGGTTTTTATTATCTGTTAAAACCTCGATGAAAATCGCGACTCCTCCGGGAGCGTATGCTTCGTAGATAAGCTCTTCATAATTTACGCCTTCAAGCTCTCCTGTTCCTTTCTTGACAGCCCTGTCAATATTATCCTTGGGCATATTGGCGGCTCTGGCTTTCAGAATTGCTGTACGAAGACGCGGATTACCGTCAAGGCTTCCGCCGCCCATTCTAGCGGCAATGGAAATCTCTTTTATTAACTTTGTAAACATCTGCCCGCGTTTTGCGTCCGCGGCGCCTTTTGCGTGCTTGATTGTCGCCCATTTACTGTGGCCCGACATATTAACTCCTTATCAATCAAATGAGAAATATGAGCTTCTTCCCAAAGATACAGACAGATGACGCGAAAATCCCGGAAAAAGCTCATTTATCAATTTTGTTAATTTAATCTGAGAAAATCAGATTTTTCCCTTCTGAATTGCTTTATTAATTGAATCATCAATATATTTTTCATACCATTCAGTAGTATAAGGTTCCTTGTCCCTGACTGATGCTTTTACCTGCAATTCCAGAGTGTCCTTACAGGTTTCGCATATGCTGTGGTTGCCATAATAATGAAATGATTGACCGGTAATCGGGATATCTACTTTTTTCTTGCAAATATCACATGTCGTAGTTACCATAAAAGCCTCCTAGCTTTATCCTGAACCTCAAAAGCGAGGCTCTCATATTGAACCTTCGGGTGAAGGTTCCCCTCTTGCTTTCAGTATACAAAACCTTTTAAAATATGTCGAGTACTTATGATTGAAAATAAGCAAAAATCAATATTTATTGGTGATTCCTTGTACAGCCCGGAAAATCCTTTGATTATCGCCGAATTAGGCACATCCCACAGCGGAGATATAAAGAAGGCGAAGGAGATGATCAGCGCCGCGGCAGAAACAGGAGCGAATTGTATTAAAACACAGATGGTATATGCCGATGAGATTCTCCACCCGAATACCGGTATTGTGCCTCTTCCAACAGGAAATGTCAGATTATACGATCAATTCAAAGCGCTGGAAACTACGCCTGAGTTCTATATGGAAATTAAAGAATATACAGAATCAAAAGGACTTTTGTTCCTCTGTACTCCATTCGGCATGAAAAGTGCTTCGATCTTAAAAAACATGCAGCCGAAAGTAATAAAAATTGCTTCTCCTGAGTTAAATTTCACAGGGCTGCTGGAAACAATCTCCTGCTGGGGACTTCCTGTCCTTTTATCTACAGGAGTTTCAAAACTTTCGGACATTGAAAAAGCGATTGAGATATTTAAGGAGGCAGGGGAATCGGGGATCTCTCTTCCAAAAATTTGTTTATTACATTGTGTTACAAGCTACCCTGCTCCGGAGACTGATTATAACCTGCGTTTACTTCCAAATCTTTGCGCGATTTTCGGTGTACCTGTCGGGGTGAGCGATCATTCAAACGATCCGTGTCTAGTACCTGCTCTATCTGTGAGCATGGGTGCATCTGTTATAGAAAAACACTTTTGTCTTTCAAAAAACGATCCTGGACTTGATGATCCGATTGCACTGCCGCCGGATGATTTTTCCAAAATGGTAAAAGCGGTAAAACAAGCTGCGAAAGAAGTCTCTGAAAAAACAATAACTCGCTATAACGGCGAAAGAGGAGCGGCTCTGGTTGAGCAAATTCTGGGAAACGGTAGAAAAGAACTCGCTCCCTCTGAAAAAGATAATTACCGCCGGACCAACCGATCAATTCACGCGCTGTGCGATATTCAAAAAGGCGAAGTATTAAGAAAGGAAGATTATGCTGTCCTAAGAACAGAAAAAATCCTCCGCCCCGGTCTTGAACCTTATTGGGAAAAATTGATTGAAGGGAAAATTGCGCGTAACTTTATCCCTGCCGGAGAAGGAATCAGGTTTGAGGATGTGTAAATTCAATCCAAGGCTTGATGAATATTCCCGTATTAATTTTTCCGTTTCTTAAAATCTTTTCCGCAGAATAACAGGATAAGCATTGAAAGTACCTGTAAAACAGGCGTAGCTGTAAAAATAAAAAGATAAACACCGATTTTCATTAATACATCAGGCGGTATAAGCGGAATTATGTAATTGGTAATCAAATTGCCGGCAAAACCCATAGAAGCGCCATATGCCGCCGCTGCCGCATCAACAGCCTGATCGCCGTACATTGATCTTGCATAGGACATAAAATATCCATACCCGCCAATTGCTGAAATTACAACAACAACAGAGCAAAGTCCTAGCAGTATTGTTAAGACTCTTGCGGCATTGTTTACTTTGAAAATACCGAAAGTAAGCAGCGCGTTATATAAAAATGCAATGAGATAAAAAAATAATAAAAGTCTTATACCTCCCATAGCTTCCGGACTTGCTCCCTGAGAAACAAACATTCTATCCCAGGAAAATATTATACAAGTGCAAATCAAAAGCAGAAGCGTGGCAAGCATCATTGGCCATAAAGAAACCTTTGTTAATATGGAACTGGCTCTCCATTTATCATTAAAAAAACTCATAATTACTCCTTTTATTTTCCTTCCGGTTTTTGATTGTAGAGTATGATTTGCTTTTTAACAAGCGTGTAAAACTCACAATAATTAAATAAAATTGATATATTTTTGTGTGTTAACGTACAATTTCAGAGTTTTTTTACTTCTTCGCGGCTGGAAAAACCGGTTTTAAAATAAATTTTACTGATGTAGTTTTCCACTGTCCTTACATTTATGGACAGCGCATCGGCGATTTGCTTATTTGTTTTATTGGCTTTAAGTAAATTAATCACATCTATTTCCCGTTGTGAAAATTTCGCGTATAAAGACGAGTTTTCTTTTATTTTTAAATTTAGCTCGCCTGATATATACACTTTTCCGCAGAGTATTGTATCTATTGCTTTTAACAGCTCGGCTTTCCCGCCTGTTTTTGATAAAAAACCGGCTGCTCCCAGTTTTAATGCTGTCTGTACTTTAAATGAATCTGCGAGAGCTGAACAAACCAGCACAGGCGGCTTAGCGGCGGATATCTTTTTACTCCGGCAATAATTATCAAGCATCGGAAAAAAATCAAGTCCGCTCTCTTCACCTAACATCAGGTCAAGAATAATCAATGAAGGTAATGAATCGGATTCTTCGATAACACTCATGGCCTGTTTTAGAGACCCGGCCTGTGCGCAGATTTTAAAAAGACCGGTATTCTCCAAAATAGAAACAATTCCGGCGTTCAACATTGGGTGATCGTCAATAAGTAAAACTTCCATTACGTATTATACGATTTTTACCTGATAAATTACAATTAATTAAACTACCACGATTTTGTGCGTTAACACACAGGAAATCAGTATTTTTATGAAAAAATTGTGAGTTTGACACGGATGTTATTTAATAAATTGTGATTTATATTTGAGTCATCGTCTATACGATATAGGAGTTATATATGAAAAACGCACTCAAATTATTCGGAATTATTGCTTTGGCGGCAATAATCGGGTTTTCTTTTACCGCTTGCGGCGGCGATGGTGGCGGTGTTAACGCAACGTTAAAAATAGTTAATAACTATACTGCATCTATTACGAAAGTGGAAGTAACAAATTATGGTGGCATTGATATTGAAGATACAACAGAAATACCTTACACTGCGGGTAGTAATTCAAAAACACTTACTATTTCTATGGGAAAACCAGAAGATTCTGGATGGTGGGGAGTAACTTTATACGCAACAGGTTTAGTATCGTATGGGTCTTCTAAGAGCATATGGATAGAAAATGGTAAAACCACAACTGTTACATTGAACACTGACGGTACTATAACTGTAGAAAATCCAAGCGGAATTGAGTGAGCGCAAAAGGCTGTTTCTACCGGTTACAAGGATTTTTTAGGATTTAAATAAAGATACCGAACAAAAGCTTGGCGCTCTTTGTGTTCTCTGCGTCTTAGCGAGAACTCTTCTCTCAACCAACCGCCGGTATTAGACAAATATTTATTAAACAGCCAATGCGATACGTAATGCGGTATTTACTTCTTCCATTTTGGAATCTGAGAGAGAGCCAATGTAATCGGTAAGTAAGGATTTTGGCATACTGATAAGATCATCGCAATATATTGCGCTATCATGTTTAAGACCTTCTTCTGTACCTATCTCGACTTGAGTTAGAAGATTACCATAATTAGTGCGAATAGGAGCGCATATTACTGTAGGAAACTGAGATTCAATTAATACCTGTCTGGAAACGATGAGATAAACACGATGATCTTTTGGATCGTTTTTATTACCTTTGAAGACCCGAAAAAGTTCGCCACGCTTCATTTTTCTTCATCTTCCCACAGCGGAACTTGGAATGAAAGATTAATCATAGCTTCTTTGTTAAGCCATTCAGCATTTTTATTTATCCATTCAATTTCCTCTTCTTCGGTCATTCTTGGCTTTTTTCCGGATCCAGCCGGAGTAAAAGTCAGAATAACTTTTCCTGTGGGCACCTCACGCGGAACAGTAATACGGCGGTCAGCCGGAATATCTATGGTCTGAGTAATAGTCATGAGTTAAATATACCATAAAAAGAAAGTAATATCAAAGCGGTAAATTTCCCCCAATCCTGTGCATAACGCACAAGAATTCCGTATTTCTCCATAAAAACTGTGTATTCAACCTTCGAGGCAGACGATAGGTATCTCAAGACAAACCAATGCGCCTTCTCCGGAAGGCGCGCTTAGAATTTTAAGACGCCCTCCGAGTATCACGGCGCGTTCTTTCATGCTGATAATCCCTATATGCGATTTAGTAATTCCGGTTATAATTTGCCCGTTGTCGTCTAACGGAGATTTAAATCCTTTGCCGTCATCACCGATGCCGATATACACAACGCCGCTGTCCTGACGCATGGTGACAATCACTTCTTTTGCCTTTGCGTGTTTTTCAATATTCGAAAGCGCTTCCTGAACAATCCTGAAAACTTGCAGTCTTTTTTCCAGTGAAAGAAATTCAAGTTTGATGTTCCCGTCTATTTCCGTCCGGCATTCAATTCCTGTTTTTTCGTTGAAATTTTGGCAGAGCTGCCGTAAAGCGTCTGGTAATTCGCTGAAGCGGAAGTCAGGCGGAATTAAACTGTTGCATATATCTCTTGTTCTTCTGATAATATCCGCGGCGATGCTGCCTGTATTCTCCGTTTCCAGCATCAGGCAGCGCATATCCTGAATTATAGTATCGTGTAATTCGCGGCTGATCCTTGCGCGCTCTTCATCCTGGGCGAGCATGTAGGTATGCGAGAAAATCGTTCCTTCTTCTTCCCGCTTTAATGAACGTGCAAGCGACTGATGCAAAAACCTTATAAGCAATGCTATGATTGCGATAAAAATTATAAACGCAATCAGCAGCTGGAAATAAGAAGCACTGATGTACCTCTGAGCCTCCCCGTCAATTTTTAATAAACGGATAAGATATCTTGAAATTTCGGCTGATGTCTGTCTTGCCTTTTCCATGTCTTTGGAAACGATTGAATCACGAAACATTAACGTTAAATCCGAAATTATTCCGATTTCCTGAATATCTCTGAGACGGTAATTATTAAAGCTGCGCTCAGTCTGCGGTAAAAAAGAAATAGCTCTGTATATTCGGTGCAGGTCTGATCCTTGAAACTGCTGAAGTGACTGAAAAAAATTATCACAGGCTTTAACTAAAGTCTCAACCTCAGGTTCTGAAATGTCAGCGGGTATGTTTGTAAGAAGCGCTTCAATATCAATCCACCTGTCTGCTATGTCTTGTATACTCTGGCTTTTATTATCATAAGAGCAGGATAAAAACAAAGCGGACAGTAGAAAACACAAGAGAAATTTCACAAGTCCAATGTATACCAAAACAGCTAATTTTTATATACTGCCCATATGGAGCCTTTCCTGATCTCTTGCAGATTATCAGTTAAACTTGTTGTTATTTGCGTTTTTACGGCCATTGTAAATCTTCTCCTTAGTACTTCTGTAATGAATTTTTTAAGGTTTCCCCTTTTTCTTGATACCGTATTTACCGCGGCTGTTGCTTTTACCGCAGGTCTTATTCCCGGTATTTTTGTGGCTGTGCTTACCTGGCTTATTCCATGCATTTACCACCGGAGCATCACATTTTTTTTCATTTGCAGCATAACGGAAGTTCTGCTTGTTTGTGCGCTGAAACCTCCTTCTGTTGATATTCCCGGTTTTGCTTCCAAAGAAAAAATAATCGTCTCTTACACCGCGCTTGCCTCTAAGCTTATGTTATTGTATATCCTGTGCGTTATAGTGATCAGTATTTTAGGGGGAGTCATAAATTATTTATCGCAATTGTTTATTGAAAAATATTCACATTATTTCAGCGTAGACGATATTTTTAAACCCGGCCTTATTATGAACAATCTCCATAGTCTGGCTGTAAATATTTTATCCCGGATCCCTGTGAATATTGTCGACCGGTTTATCGTAATCTTCGGCGGATATTTTATTTCCCGGATACTTGTGAAATTTACACGATAATCATTTTCCGTGTTATAATAAATTAAAAATATCATTTCCGGAGGAAATCATGGCAGATAAAAACTTAATCGAAAATACATTGAAAAAAGGGGAAGGCGTTTTCCGCCTGAACCCAAACTTTATCCCGCGCCCATTCGGCGTTGAAGGAAGGCGGCTGCGGCTTCATCCCGATGATTACTTCGCATACGGACTTGAGCGGGGTTCAATAAAAGAGAGGTGGATGGCTTCCACGAACATCGCGCAGAACGGACCACTTGCGGGTCCCACAGAAGGCTTAAGTTTTGCCGCAGTAGATTACGGCAGCGATGAGAAGTTCAGTCTTAAAGAAGCGATCGAAATTCTGGGTGCGGATATTATAGGAAAAGAGTTGATGGATAAATACGGAGGCTTTCCCGTCTTCTCAAAGTTCTATGATCTAAAGACGCCGCTGTTCCATCACCTCCACCTTGATATGGAAGCCGCGGCAAGAGTGGGTAAACTAGGTAAACCTGAATGTTATTATTTCCCTCACCAGTTTGCAAGCCACACAGGAGAGATGAACGCTACATACTTCGGTTATGATCCTGACACAACACCGCAAGAGGTAAAACAGCGTCTTCGTGATTACAACAAGGGAGACACGCGGATAACGGAACTTTCACGCGCATGGCGGATTGAACTTGGTTCGGGATGGTACTCCCCCGCCGGAGTCATTCACGCGCCCGGATCTGTTATGACATACGAGCTTAACTGGAATGGAGATGTAAACTCAGTTCATGAAAACGTGGTATCCGGCGTTACATACCCAAGAGAGTTTTTAAACGGCGAATGTCCAGCGGATAAAAAAGACGATATTGATTACATTTTCAGTCTGCTTGACTGGGAGAAGAATACAGACCCCCATTACAAAAAACGTTTCGGCCGTCCTCCTGTTTCCATTGTCAAAAACGCAAACTGTCAGGAGAAATGGATTTCTTACGCAAACGACGGTTATTTCAGCGCGAAAGAACTTTCCGTAAATCCGGGAAAGAGCGTCACAATAAAAGAGCCGGCCTCCTATAGCGTTATCTTTATTCAGGGGCACGGAAAATTCGGCGCGCATGTCTGCGAAGCTCCGGGAATGCTGCGCTTCGGCCAGCAGAGCGCGGATGAATTCTTTGTTTCACAAGATGCGGCTAAAAAGGGAATTACAATTACAAACGCAAGCCCTGTAGAACCGCTTGTTTTAATAAAGGGATTCGGTCCTAATAATACGGACGCGCCGAAAAGCGTTTGAACGTACGGTTCACTTTATTACCAATTCAATTATTTCATTTTTTCCATCAAGCTGAAAGATAGCTGTTTTCCCGTTACATACGGCCTCATACCCGCCTTTAAAGCCTTCGATGTTTACATAACCGTCCTTGTCTGCGCGCGCTGTAATGTCAGTGCGCCATTCGCTTTTTATTTTATCGCATAACGCCTTGTATGACGGTTTTTCACTGTTGTCAACGCGAAGAAGACCCGCAGGCGCGTGAAGCCACGCGTTATCACCGCCTGACCATGTCGTAATGGCCTCCACCTGAGGATGGGCGAACAGCAATTCATACATTTCAGTAATTTCGCGCGCCTGACGTTCTTCTCCTTCGGGAGTTGTCGGCCATTCTGTAACCTGCCAGTCATTAAGGTCTACGATATGAGGCGGCATTAATTCACCTGAGATAAGGGTGTTTTCTGTAAAATGCAAAGGCAATTTAAAACGGGAAAAACGTTCAAGAACATCGTTTACTTTATCCGCTCCCCAATAACCCTGATGCTGGTGCGATTGAAGTCCGATCACATCAATCGGAATACCCGCGCTTAAGCATTTATCTATCAGTATTTCATAATCTTTTGACATGTCAAAATCGTTAAGTAAAAGAACCGCGTCCGGATTTGCGCGCTTTGCGGCTTCAAATACTTCTCTTACAATTCTCACCTGTCCGTATTCCCTGCAAATCCGGGTAATGGCATTGTCGTACTTGTCAAAGACGGGCATGATGACAACTTCGTTAATTACATCCCAGATGTCTATCAATCCCTTATAGGCGCTAACGTCACGTTCAATCCTTGCGATAACTTTTTTTAATATTTCCGCGTTGGAATAATTCATAAGCCACGGAGCGCACACCGTATGCCAGCACAGGGGATGTCCCTTCGTAATAATGTTACGTTCATTAAACCAGAGTGCGCCCGCCTTTACCCGCGCTTCATCGGGTTTTCCTTCTTCCGGTTCATAACGTCCAAGATAAAAAGGGAGTGTTGCGTAATTGTTCAATGAAAATAGTTTTTCAAGTTTTTCATTCAGAAAATCTATTCTTTGATTGGTTATTGATCCGCCTTCCAGTATACCGCCTGCAAGTTCAACAGCCTCAAAACCGCCTGCTCCGAATAAAAACCGGTGATTCTTTTGGCTGATTTTAACTTCAAGATTTCCGGCCGCTCTTCCGTCTTCATTTAAAAGACGAAGCTTGCACGCCGCTTTTCTGTGATTCAGATTATTCATTTTTTTATACTACCTTTAAATTCAATTGTAGAGTACAAAAAAAGCTGCCCGGAAACCGGACAGCTTTTTAAGCTTTTTTAAATAAAACGCATAATGCTTCGGATTATAATCCTTTAAGTAAAACTCCTAAAGAAACCAATACGCCGCCTGCGAAAACAAACCAGAAACCCAATCCGCCTATCACAGCAAATGGAATTATACCGGTAAGCTGAATAACCAGTCCGACAATGATCAGAATAACACTGACAAAGAAAACCCAGTTTTTTGGTGCAGATAATTTCATAATTAATCCTCCTAAATAATATTACCAGTATTTTACCATGTGTATAACCGCAAAGCAAGAAAAATATCAGAGTATTTTACTTTTAAAAGGTTTTTCACGTTATTTTTGAGATTTAAACCGGATTTTACTCTTTTTCAGGAAGCAATCGGGCATATCATCAATATTGAACCGGCATTCTTTACCGTATAATAAAAAATATACAAAACCATCGAACTATAGTAACATATAGGCAGAGGGCAAAATGAAACATGTAATCCATGTAGATAACAGTGAATTTTTCCGTAAGCTGATGAGATCTTATTTGTCGGAAAAAGGGTTTGAATGTGAAAGTCTGGAAAAAGGCGAGGATGCCGTAGACGCGGTTGCCGGCAACAGGGCGACATTCATTATAACCGGCCTTTCACTTGCGGATATGAGCGGCGAAGAGTTTCTTAAGCGCTTAATGACTTTACCGCAGAAAGTTCCCATAATTGTCGTAACTTCCAGCGATGAAGACGTAAAACACAAACGCCTTGAAGCTCTTGGAGTCAAGAAAATCATTTTAAAATCAGATGACTGGAAAAAAGAACTGGATGGTATCCTGAAATAATCAGTCTGGTTGTTTTTCAATTTAATTTTTATTCCGCGGGAAGCTTCGCCGGATGTTCCGCGCTTTTGCGTCTTTACATTCCTCGCATCTGAACTGCGGATTGTTATCCTGCCTTCGGTTATAACCAAGCCATTCCGCTATGCGGTATCCCTTACCCTGCTTTCCGCAGTCATAACATACAACATCATCGCGGATTTCCCATAATGGTTCTTTTGAAAGCGAGCGGAAAATAAATCTGTCCACCCAGAAAAAGATAAGCCCTCCGATTAAATTGGCGGTTATGGTAGCCCAGATGGTCGGAATGTCAGCGAGTAAAATCAGAACAACCGCCAGTATCGGAGTGCTTAACTGCCAGCGGACAAGATAAAACATGTATTTTTTAAACATGGAGGAAGTCCTTTATAAAGTCTTATAAATAATTTATAATAATAAATTAATGAATTCCAGCCTGTGGAGGAAACCATGTTAATAATTAACGAAAAAGATAAAGAATACCGTTTCGGTGACTGGGGTCCCAAATATTTATTGCAGGGGCCGCGTATGAATTTCGCCCTTGTTCAGTTTATGCCGGGGCAGGATTTTCGCGCTCATTATCATGAAGTTATGGAAGAAAATTTTTTTATCATTGAGGGAACAGTAACAATCGTAGTTGACGGAACCCCGCATACCCTTAGTCCGGGACAGCTGATTCATATTGAACCGAAAGAAATTCATTACGTTATAAACCGCTCGTCCTCTGTTGTGCGGATGATTGCATCTCTTGCTCCATATAAAGACGCGGATAAAGTTGAAACGGAAAATCCCATTCTTGACTGATAAATATTACCAGCTTTCCATTGCCGCTTTAAAAGCAGCGGCGGAATTTTTAATAATTTTCTCATCGACACAATAGGCAAAACGCACCCACATCGGCTTACCGAATCCTGATCCCGGAACTCCCAGAATCAGATATTTCTTAAGATGTTCCGTAAACGCTTTATCATCCCCGCTCCCACTGCCGGGCACTTTGCAGAAAAGATAAAACGCTCCCTGCGGATCGGCGTATTCGATTCCGGCTTCGCTTAGCACTTTCATAAAAGCGTCGCGCCGCCGCCGGTAAACAGAAACGTCAACTTTCTCTTCGGTAAGGGAACCTACTATTCTCTGCATAAGAGCCGGAGCGTTTACATACCCCAGTATTCTGGTCGAATAAATAAGGCCGTTAACAAGATCATCTGCGTCCGTTATTTCAGGGTTTACCGCGATATATCCGATTCGCTCTCCTGGAAGAGAAAGGCTCTTTGAATATGAATAAACAACAATGGACTGTGAATAGCAGCTTAAAACAGGCGGCACATCGTGTCCGTAAACAATTTCGCGGTAAGGTTCATCGGAAACAAGATACACAAAGCGGCCTGTTTTTTTCCCGTGCTGCGTAAGGGCGGATGCAAGTGAAGAAAGTTTTTCTTTTGAATAGATTTTCCCGGTTGGATTATTGGGAGAGTTAATAATAACAGCGGCGGTTTTTTCGTTCAGCGCCGCGCTAATTGCGTTTATATCAAGATCGAAATCATTTAATGTATCAACCTCGATTAATTTGGCTCCGTGATTTGCGGTATACGCGCGGTATTCCATAAAGTAGGGGCGGCTTACAATCACTTCATCGCCAGGGTTGCAGATTGTTTTTATTACCGTGTTAAGCCCTCCGGCCGCGCCGACAGACAAAACAATGTGCGAGCCGAGTGCTTTTACATTTTGTTCTCTGGAAACTTTTTTCGCCAGCGCTTCCCTTACATGAGGATACCCGGCGTTTGGCATATAACCGTGTGATCCTTTTTCGTCTTCCTGCGCAAGCTTTACAAAAAGATCATGAAAAGCCTGCGGCGGATCAATATCGGGGTTTCCAAGAGAGAAGTCAAAAACATTTTCGTTTCCGTGTATTTTTTTTAACTGAAGGCCTTCTTCAAACATGCGCCGGATCATGGAAGAAGAGGCAAGCGCGTTTTTAATCGCTTCTGCAATCGGCATTACCGCCTCCTAGACAATCGTCTTCGCTATGCGGACGATATCGGCAAATACACCGCCTGCGGTAACCTGCGCGCCTGCGCCGGGGCCTTTAATAACCATCGGGAGTTTCGAGTAACGGTTTGTCGTAATAACAACAATGTTGTCGCTGTCCGTAAGAGAGCGGAAGGGACTTCCCTCCCCCTCTTCGCGAAGAGAAAGTTTTGCTTTTCCTTCTTCTATTACCGCGATGTAACGAAGCTGCTTGCCGTTACCGGCGGCTTTTTCCCTTCGCTTTTCATAATCACCGTCCGATTTTTCAAGCTCTTTAAAAAATGTTTCTATATCCTTTGCTTTAAAACAGCTTTGAGGCAAGACAGGTTCGATTGTCACATTTTTAAATTCAATATTAAGACCGCACTCCCTTGCGAGGATCAGAACCTTGCGCGCGGCGTCCATCGCGTTAAGATCATCGCGCGGGTCCGGCTCTGTAAATCCCTTTTCCATTGCCTGGCGCACCAAAGCGGAGAATGGAATAGAACCGTTAAAATTATTAAAGATGTAACTTAATGTTCCTGATAGTACCGCTTCTATCCTTGTTACCTTGTCGCCTGAAAGAAATAAATCGCGCAGGGTGGAAATAACAGGAAGCCCCGCTCCTACTGTACATTCATATAAATACGGAATTCCCCTTCCCCTTGAATATTCAGTCAGGCGTTTATAATAATCAAGAGAGCCTGAATTTGCTTTTTTATTCGGCGTAACAATCGGTATTGAATAATGGAGGATTTTTTCGTAAAGCTGAGCGATGTCTTCGCTTGCGGTGCAATCGCAAAAACATGAATTGGGAAGATTGAAAGATGCCATCTTTTCGATAAAAGCGGCCGCGCCTTTTTGATTCGGCTCTATCTGCTCTGTCCCTTCTGCCTTTCCTTCCGTTATAAGGATTTTTTTTGTTTTCTTTGGATCCAGCCCTGAAAGTGAAAAAAGCATTTTATCGTAATTGGCCGCTCCAATTAAATTGATCTTAATCATGTTATCGGCGAGTTTCTCGCTTGTATCGGCAATTTGATCCAGCAGGGTCGCGCCGATATGCCCTGTGCCGATAAGGAAAAGATTGACGGATCTCTGCTGCGCATGGAAGAACGCGTTATGAACAGCGTTCAATGCTTTGCTTTCATCCGATGAGGGGATTACAGCGGAAATATTTGTCTCCGAAGATCCTTGAGCGATTGCCACTACATTGATGCCGTTGCGTCCCAGAGCGTGAAAAACTTTCCCCGAAATTCCGGAAGTGCTTTTCATCGCGGAACCAACAACCGCGACAATTGAAAGATCTTTTTCAAAAACCGGTTTTTCAATGGAGCCTGTTTTTATTTCATTGGCGAATTCTTCCTTTAACGCCGCTTCAGCTTCCTGCGCGTCTTCAGGGAGAATCGCAAAACAAATTGAATATTCGCTGGAACTCTGGGTTATCAGCATTACGCTTATACCTTTGCGCGCAAGAGCGCCGAACAAACGCGCGGAGAAACCTGCTACCCCTACCATTCCCGTTCCCTGAACCCTTACAAGAATTACAGAGCTTATCGAACTGATTCCCCTGATTTGATATTTTCCCATGGATGCGTTTGCCGCTATTTTTGTGCCGCCTCCCTGCGGATTATATGTATTTTTGATAAAAATCGGGATTCCTTTTTCAAGAGCGGGTTTTATGGATGGCGGAAACAGCACTCTCGCTCCAAAGTGGGAAATTTCCATCGCTTCGTTATACGATATTTCTTCGATGCGAAAGGCGTTTTTTACATGAGCGGGATCCGCCGTTAGTATACCGTCAACATCGCTCCATATCTCAAGTTTCCCCGCTCCCAGAGCCGCCGCGAAAACCGCGGCGCTTAAGTCAGAGCCGTCGCGCCCTACTGTGGTTGTATGCCCGTCAACCGTACTGCCGATAAATCCTGTAACAACCTGAATAATTTTTTTCGCATTTTTAAAATAGTTTTTAATATTTTCTTCGGTCTCTTTTTTTATTACTTCCGCTTTGCCGAATTTGGAATCCGTTTTTACAAGATTGCGCGCGTCAAGAAATTCCGCTTTTATGTCATTCGCGCAAAAAATGGAAGCGATCAGCGGAGCTGAAAGCCTTTCTCCGAAACTCATAATCAGATCAAGGCTGCGAAGGGATAATTCCCCCAACAGGGATATGCCGTCCAGAATCTGCAAAAGAAGAACCGTTGTTTTTTCAATTTCTGCAACAGCTTTTTTACGGTCCGTGCCTTTAAGAAAGTAAGCGGCGCATTCCTTGTGCCTGTTACAAAGGGCCTGCGCGTCTTCTTTGTATTCCTCGCGTCGAACCGGCTTATTTGCCATCTTTATTAACGCATCAGTTACTCCGCCGAATGCGGAAACAATTACCGCGGATACTCCCTGATAGTCCTTATCTTTTAAAATGCCGATTATTTTCTCAATACCTTTATGGCTTCCTACGGATGAGCCGCCAAATTTTAATACCAACATATGCTACTCCCATTGAATATTACCTGTTTTTTTTATATTTTTATAGTAATAACCGGCAAAAATGACAAAAAACAATTCAAAAGAAAGACGAATATATTTTGATTGGGCGGCATGCGCTCCGGAAACAATCCGGAGCAGATTTTCTTTTATTGACGGAAATCCTTCTTCACAACACGCAGAAGGCCGCGCAGCCAAACTCGCGCTTGAGAGCGCAAGAGAACGCGCAGCTTCCGTTCTTAATGTTCCGCCTGAAAGCCTCTATTTTACATCAGGCGGAACGGAATCAAACAGCATCGCTTTATTTTCCAATCTGACGCGGCCGGGTAAAGGGCAGGTGATTTCTTCCATGGGAGAACATGCTTCAATACGGGAAGGAATGGAAACACTTGTTAAAATGGGAAAGAGCGCAGGAAAAATTAAAATTGATTCAACAGGAAGAGTAACGCGCGATACGCTGAAAAAAGCCCTGTCTCAATATGATGATACGCGCTTTGCCGCTGTAATGTCAGTAAATAATGAAACAGGCGCGGTCACGGATATCGCCTCACTTACGGAAGTTATGCGCAACTGTAAAGCGCCTGTTCATATACACTGCGATATTGTGCAGGCTGCCGGAAAAATTCCGGTTGATTTAAAAAAGTGGGATATTGATTCAGCGAGCATTAGCGCGCATAAAATTTCAGGGCCGCGCGGAATAGGACTTTTATATCTTCGAAAACCGGTTGAGGTTTTTTACTCAGGAGGCGGAC
The DNA here is from genome assembly GCA_031256635.1 of Treponema sp. Taxonomy (GTDB): domain Bacteria; phylum Spirochaetota; class Spirochaetia; order Treponematales; family Breznakiellaceae; genus WQXQ01. The sequence continues at coordinate 15,527 of JAIRQF010000033.1, forward strand.
AGGAGAGAGGAATCAGGGGCGGCACAGAAAATACGCGCGGAGCTGCCGCGCTCGCGGATTGTCTTGAGCTTGCGGTAAAAGGATCAGGGGATCAGCGATCAGCGATCGAAGATCGGGTATCTGCATGCGGAAGACAAGAGCCATATCGGATGTTCTCCGGAGTTGAAGATGAATATATACGCGCGAAAGCCAGATGGAAGAAACTGATTACATCCCTTTTATCGATAAAAAGATGCACATTAATCCCGAAAGAGCGAACCGCCGATGATGACAGATTTTCTCCCTATATTCTGCAGGTTGCTTTCAATGACATTCCGGGAGAAGTAATGGCCCGCGCGCTTGACGACCTTGGCTTCGCTGTCTCCACAGGATCGGCGTGTTCTTCTTCATCGCCTGAACGCCCTGTACTTGAGGCAATGGGCATTGATGAAAAATTAAGAATCGAAGGCATCCGCATATCACAGGGACAGTCCACTACCGGTGAAGAAATCGATCTTCTGCTTGAAGGAATCTCGGAAGTTTTGAGATTTTTATAATCATGATTAATACCTGGCTATTAAAACCCGCGGAACTTATCCTGAAAGGCGATAACAGAAAAAGTTTTGAAGGAACGCTGAAAAATAACATACACATACTTCTTTCATCTGTTGGCAGCGGCATTAAAACAAAATATACATCCGGCCGTTATTATATCCACGCGCCGTGCGAGTATGCAGAAAAAATAGAGAATGTTCTTTCTCATTTAATCGGAATTTCAGGCTGGGCAAAAACAGAAACCTGTGAAAAAAACGAAGAAGCTGTTATTAAAGCCTGCGTTGAAGAAGGAAAAAAACTTTTTAAAAACGGGATAAAAACATTTAAAATAGACGCGCGAAGAACAGATAAAAGTTTTCCGCTTACTTCATATGAACTATGCTGTAAAGCAGGGGAAGCTGTTACAAACGCGGTAAGCTCTCTTAAAGTTGATATTCACAATCCGCAGGATGTTATAAGAATTGAGATCCGCGAAAAAGCGCTTGTATACTCAGGCGGCAAAAAAGGCTGCGGAGGCCTTCCGGTCGGAACGGCGGGAAGAGGAATGCTTTTATTATCAGGCGGGATTGATTCCCCTGTCGCGGGTTTTTTAATGGCATCGCGGGGAATGAATATCGACGCGATTCATTTTCACGCGTATCCCTACACTTCCCTTGAAGCAAAACAAAAAGTAATAAGTCTTGCGAAAATAACGGGTGCTTACTGTATGGGGATTCGCCTTTATATTTTGAATTTTACAAAAGTGCAGATGAAGATAAAAGAACGCGCTCCTTTCCCATGGACAACAATCCTGCTTCGTATGGCCATGATGGAAGCGGCGCAAAAAGCGGCGCAAAAAATCAAATGCAAATGTTTAATTACAGGAGAAAGCCTGTCCCAGGTTGCAAGCCAGACAATTGAGAATCTAACCTGCACTCAAAGCAGGCTCTCTCTTCCTGTCCTTCGTCCTTTGATTGGGTTCAGCAAGGAAGACATTATTAAAAAAGCGAAACAAACCGGCACCTTTGATACTTCAATCCAGCCGTATCATGACTGCTGTACGCTCTTCAGCCCTCCTCATCCTGTGTTACACGGCAAAATACAGGAAGCGAACTTTTATTATGAAAAACTTGAACTTGAATCTTTGATTGACGAAGCTCTTAAAAATTATGAAATGGTAAAATGAATAGCCGCTTGCAAAACTCGATTAATTTTGCAAGAGCCTCTTAATAATTCCTGTTTTATTCTTTTTCAAGAATCTCTTTTGCAATGGCAGCGGCTTCGTCAAATTCGCTGTGCAGTAAATGTTCCGAGATTAGGCTAAGCTGTTCTTTTATTAAACGCGGCCAGGATTTTTCCTTAATGGATGAAAGCGTGTCCTTGGCCGTTTTTTTATCCATTGACAAACACGTTTCCTGAAAAACTTTTAATTTATCCTGCAGAAAAAAACGATCGGAATCATCAGGCGTTTCGGATTCATTTGTATCATCCGAAACAGGTTTTAGTTTATCTACAACCTGCTGTAAAGACTCAATAAAATCCTGAAGGTTCGAAAGGATCAGATCAGTGTTTTGTTCGCGTCCTGCCTGCTCCAGTTCCATCGCTTTAACGGACAGCTCATTCTCGCCGATGTTCGCAAGAGCGCTTTTCATCGCGTGAACATTGATAATAAAGGTGGCTATATCATCGCCTCTTCGGCATTTATTATTGTTAATCGCGGTCAGGACATTAATGGTTTTTTGCGCGTCACGAATGAATATTTCAGCAAGCGGAGAATCAACCGCAATATTATGATGTCCTGCCGCGTACAGATTTTGTTTCTGTTTGCGGGCTTCCTTAAGCGTTTCAG
>JAIRQF010000183.1 GCA_031256635.1 Treponema sp.
TTTAGTTCCGTGAAGGTATGCCCTTCATCTCTATAGGCGACTGCGCACCGAATAAAATCTATACTATACATACTTTATTTATCGGTTTTTCTTCCAAATACTTAAATTAATTCACTATATTTAGGTAATTATTATTTTTATCTATTATAGAATAAGTTATAAATAATGTAACTGTTATTAAAGAAATAATTTTACCAAATTTTATTATTTCAATAAAATATTCATTTATAGAGTATTTAAAATCACAATTAAATATTTCCATTTCTTTTGATATATATTTTTCATTATTTTTTTCTTCTTTAGTAAATTCTTTATTTAATTTTTCTAATGCCTTAGAAATATCAAGCTCCATTCTTGCAATTATTTCTTTTGACCTTTGACTAAAATAATTAAAAATGAAGAAACAACTAATTGAAACTATAATATTGAAAATAAATAATAATTTTAAAAAGTAAATATTTAATATATTTATTACTAAATATATTAAAAATAAAACATTAATTATAAATATTCCAATGCAACAGATATAAAATATTCTAGATAATTCAAGATTTTTCATAATATACCTCTTTAAATACAATAATTGTTAGCATTTTCCAAAACTTAGTTAGTTTCGGAAAATGTTTCTGAAAAAACGCCTAAATGCCGGTTTTTCTACTAAATTTATGGTTGCTTTTCAAAAAACAGAAGTTTTGGAAAAGCCTCTTGCAATTATATATATATTGATCTATACATCAGAAGCTAGACATAAATAATTTTTATATGTATGATTTTTCATACATATTACCCAATTTCGCTTAACTAATTAAACGCGATATTATTTGTTTTTATCAAAGATACATTAAGTTTCGAATCATAATTTTCATCACTTCGTTCAAACATCCAACTACCATTCATATTAGCTCTAATTTTACTCAACGCCATTTGATAAATATGCCATTTTAAATGACCTTCATAAAAAGCTTCGTGAATAATTTCTTCTGACGCTATTAAATCTTCTTCTCCTGCATATCTTGATTTATTTTTATTCCATTTCATAAATTAAATTTTCCACTTAACTTATTTCTCAGCAATTCAACTTCTTCCGCAGACAATCCTAATTTACATCTAAGGTAAGTTTCAGCGATATGCTGTAGATTTTGTTCGTTTATAATTTGCGAGTTACTCATTGCAGATAAAATTTGCATTACAGTCGCCTCATCGGCTTTTTTTGCGTCATAAATACTTGATTCAAAAATGCTGTTAAACGATTTAAGATAATCATTAATAACATCATCTAATGACGCTCCCATAAAAGATTCAATAACCATACAAACAAAACCTGTTCTGTCCACTCCTGCATGACAATGGATTAAATATGATCTTTCTCTATGAATAATAAATTGTAAAGTTTTTTTTAATTTTTTATTAAAACTGACGCTTGTACAATTAAAATCCATACCAAGCGCAATAACTCGTCCGCTTCTAAAGAGGCTGCTATACCAGGGAGCAATCACTGATTTTCCGGTAATTCCTGATATTGTATCACATAGATTGATTACTGTTTTAATTTGTACTTTAGAAACCAACAGAGAAATAGTCTTTTCCTGTTTATTGTCTTTTATTGGATGACTGCTTCGGTATAATGTATTTGGAGCAATGCTTCCCATACAAACTTCACGAAAATTCACAGTATGAGCGCTAAAAAACGCGATTTCTTTATTTTTCATTATAATTTTTCCCATGTTCCATTATACTTTTCATATCTGCCTTCGATATTTGAAATACTTATCTTATTATCTGAAATAAAATATTTCCCTCTTACTGTTTCAACGAATATTTGCCAAAAAAATATTCCTTTTGCATGAGTTGATGTTAAAGTAAAACAATTGTCTTCTAATTCTATTTTACCCTTTCCATAACGGTATCCATTTAGAAAACTTATATAAGTACCACTTTTTATTCTAAGTTCAAAATCATTACATTTCCATTTTCCATCAAAAGTTCCGTTTGTGTTTTTAGTTTCAATTATTGGCAAAGCCGAACGTGTAACACTAATGCTAACTGCCAATGAAATTATAAATATTGGAAGAAAAAATACAACACCGCTTCCAATAGAAATATATAAATAAAATTTTAATGCTTCTAAAAATACTGCTTCATGAAGTAGATAATCTATTATTATTCCGCCCAGAATTATATAAATTATAAAGAATAAAGCAAATTTAGTATTTCCTGATATAAATTTCATTACAGCATTTAATGAACAATAAAAATTAGATTCTTTTTGAATCTCCTGTTTTCTTAATTGAGCTTGTCCTTCGGTTATTTCATCCGCGCTATATTCAACTTCAATTGCCATCATTTTAACTTGCATACTATCAAGTTTAAATCTTGCCGCCACTTTAGTTAAACGCGTTCCTCCCTTTGTGACAATTATAATCATTAATAAAAGAATTATTATTAACAAAATAAAACCTGACCATAAACTTGCGGTTTCGCCTGTACCGGCAATTAAGTATGATATAAAACGAATTATCCTCCCATTATACTCAGAACCGTTTGACAAAATAGTCTTTATAATTGATATATTAATTACAGGTGTGAATGCTGTCGAAACCAATAATGCGGTTGGAAATAAAGAAAAGTCTGTCATTCTCTTTGTGTTTAAAACTATTAATAAAATCAATACGGCAAATAAAATATTTAATCCTGTGAATATATCCAATATTATTACAGGAAACGGTATAACAATAAATAAAACTATTAAAAATATTGCAAACCCAAGGAATGATGTTGTAAGCTTGCTAAAAATTTCTTTAATTTTTTTTATAAATACTCTCCTTATTACCATGTTGGATATTTATAAGATTTACTCATTAAACTACGTCCCAAATCCAATTTTTTTATTGGCATTAAATCTATTAAAAATTTCATCTTTGCAATACTGTGTCAGGTTATCTGTTAAGAGTTCTTCGCCGCTAAGTATCGCGTCAACTTCAACTTTTCGCGCGATGTTTTCAATCTGACCGCCTGAAATTTCAAATTCTTTAGCAAGTTTAATAACACCATCATCAGAAAGTTGCGGCAGCATTGTATGCCAGATATTCTTACGGCTTTCCATGCAAGGTTTTTCAAAAGTAATTTTAAATAAAAACCTCCGCTCATAAGCTTTATCCATATTCTGAATCAAGTTAGATGTTGCGATTAGTATACCGGAAAGATTTTCAATTTCCTGTAAGATAATATTTTGTATGGTATTTTCTGTCTGATCAATTGTACCATTACCGCTGCCGATTTCATGTCTTTTACCGATTATAGCATCGGCTTCATTTATTAATAAGATAGGAACTATCTTTGATAATTCCACAAGTCTGCGATAAGTATTAAAAATTCCTTTTATTATCTTTTCGCTTCCTCCATACCACATACATTTTGTGTCTGAAATATCAACAAATAAAATATCACGTTTTGTTTCCAGGGCAATTTGATATACCGTTTCAGTTTTTCCCGTTCCAGGACCGCCTGAAAACAAACATGCAAGACCTTTTCGCATCCCTTTATCATTTAATCTTTTAATAATTTGGCTGTTATTTTCTTCCTGTAAAAGGGACGTTAATTTTTGTATTTCGCCTGTTTCCCTTGAATTATAATACATCAGCTTTTTATTAATGTTTTTATATCTAATAATATTTCTATTATTTATAATGTCATCATTTAATTCGCTGAATAAATCTTTTTTGGCATTGTCCGTTAGTTTCCAGGTATCTTGCTTTGCGAATCCGTTATCATTGGCATATTCAACCAGTTTCATTTCCATTAAAATATGTTTCCCGCCAATTAATGCGTCTTGCAATTCCATATAATCAAGAAGACTATCATACATAAATTCTAATTGATAAAACATAATATCATCATATTGTTTATTTCTGAATAAATGACAGAAACACAAAAGTATTATTAAGTTATCATCGTCAAGATCATAATTCTTGATTTTTTGGCAGAATAAAAGGTGCATATTATGATTAATAATATCCAGAATTTCCAGTTTCATGGATTCATATGTATATTCTTCATCTTCTCTTTCTTTAAATACTCGTTTAATATAAGTAAAAAATTTATAGATTGAAAAATTGTTTATTTTTTTATGTTTTAACTCCTCATTTAATAAAAGTGATTCTTGAAAATTACTAGGAATACGAAATGATATACCATCTGTACTGCGTTTACATCTGATTATCTTCATTCTTTCCAATGTTTCAAATTCTTTTATATACTTTAATATTTTTACTCTGCTGCAACGCAGTGATTCAGCAATTTCATTAATTTTATTATATTCATCACTATCTTTATTCAATAAATGAGAGAAGATAACTGCCTGCAAAGGACTTATATGCAGTTTTTTGGCAATAAAATCGAAATGAATTTTTCCTTTTGCTATACATTTTTCAATTCCGTATTTTCTAGAAACAGAAAGTATTTTCTCAATGTGATCTAAAATATCCATTTCTTTAACTGCAAAGCTGTTAAACAAACCGGCTGCATCTGAGGATAATTTTTCTTTGCTGCCTTTTAATAATAATTTCATGCTAACCATAACTTATATCAGATTGGTCTATCACTGGATGCTAGAGCGAAATATATTTTAACGACCAAGCCAGTCTGAGCCAAGTTCAACCTCTATTTCTGCCATATTTTAAAAAATATGTTTTAAATATTAAGTATGATCATTGTAAACTTTGCAAGGAAGACAAGTAATGGCAATTGTTTTAAGATTTGTTCGGATTCATCTGGTTTACCTTGCTTGCCTAATTAAAAACCTTTACAGTAAAAGCGGCTTTTCCTTTGTATAAAAATTGTATAATTTACCGAATTCTGTTTATATTATTTAAAAACATACAAAAACATTTTGAAAAAATAGGTTTTATAACAGAAATTAATTATTTTTTATCACTAAACTGGACTTTTAAAATCTCTTTTTGCCGTTCAATTTCTGCAATAAGTTCATCTTCAGTGGGCAGATAAGGCATATATTTTGCTGCGAACAACTGCTGGCTTTCATTTAGGACAGAGTATCTTGCAATGGTTTTATCGGTTTCAGTACATAATAAAATGCCAATGGTAGGATTGTCCCCCTCCCGTTTTTTTAGATCATCAAACATTCTGACATACATATCAAGCTGTCCGATGTCTTGATGAGTGATTTTTTTTGTTTTTATCTCTATGAGCACAAAGCACTTCAGAATGTAATTATAAAAAACCAGATCGATGTAGAATTCCGCTGTATCGGTTTATATATGCTGCTGACGGGAAACAAAGGCAAAGCCTTTTCCTAATTCAAGAAGGAAATGTTGAATGTGATCTATGATAGCTTTTTCAAGTTCTTCCTCGATATAGCCGGAATTTGCAGGTAGTCCAAGAAATTCAAGAACAGCCGGATTTTTTATAAATTCCAGTTTATCCAGTTGAAGTCCCGCAGTTTTCTCTTCCATTTCTGATACGACAGGCTCTTTTATCTGGGAAGATAAAAGCCGCTGATAATAAAGAGTGGAAATATTTCTGTCCAGAGTTCTTACAGACCAATTATTGGCGGCAGCTTCGGTTAGGTAATAATTTATGGCGTTTTTATCTGAAAGGCGCATAATAAGCTTAAAATGAGACCATGATAGATTTGGCATACAGTGTGTGCCAAATTCGATATCCTTAAAAGTCAAATAAAATTGCCTGAAATTTCGTAAATTCCGTTCGCCAAAACCCTCTCCAAACTCGTTTTTAAGCTCTTCAGAAAGCGTTTTTATTATTTCCTGACCGTATTCCGCTCTTTGTTTGCCCTGTTGTTCTTCTTCGATGATTCGTTTACCTATCAGCCAATAGGCTTCTACCATTACGGTATTAATCGCTGTATATGCTCTTTTTCTGGCAGAGATGATTATTTGTTTTATGTCGGTGATGTATTGATTTTTTATTATTGACAATGATTACTCCTTATTATTTATCTAGGTACTCGAAATCAAGCTTATTAGAATATAAAAGATATTTACCAAGTTTAACATATAGTCATAGATGAGACAATTATCGATAAATAGTCTTAATAAAATATTTAATGTAATTCCAACTTAATATCACTCAATCTCAATAAATTTGCATAAAATACCTATACCTCAGGTTGTCGGAACATCTTACATTTTGAAAACAAAATCAATTTGTAAGGAGTTTTTTATGCACAGATAAAGTATGGCAAGCGGCACAGAAGATGTTCTCAGAGAGGAAGCGGTTCATCTTCGTATTCATCAGCTTCAAATGGGGTTGCTGCAGTTCACGGATTCAACTACGGCATACAGAATGTTAAAGAAATACGGAAGCGATATTCGTTACATCGCGCCGTGGAAGAAATGGGTTGTCTGGAACGGTACGCATTGGGTTGCGGACAGCGGAGCGCTTATCTATACAAAAGCGCTTGATGTAGTTCGCAGTATTTATACAGAAATTTATAAAACCGCCGACTATAGGGAACGTGTTGAAATTGAAAAGTACGCTATTCAGAGTGAATCTGTCAGGCGGAGAAAAGCGTTTGTCGAAGGTGCGAGCTTCATTCCTGAACTAAACGCTACTGTCGATGATCTTGATCCTAACCCATGGCTGTTGAATGTGGAGAATGGGACGATTGATTTGCGTACAGGTGAACTTATGCCGCATAAACAAGAAGACAGAATTACTAAGATGGCAAAGGTATGTTATGATAAAAACGCTGACTGCCCGAAGTGGAAACAGTTCATTCGGGAAATCATGGATTACAAAAGCGATTTGATTACGTTTTTACAAACAGCCGCAGGCTGGTCAATTAGCGGTGATATTAGCGAGCAATCTATGTTCATTCTTTATGGTACAGGAGCAAACGGGAAAAGCACGTTTTTAAATGTCATTATGACTCTTCTGGGCGATTACGCTACTTCAACGTATGCTGAAACATTTATGAAGCGTAGTAACGACACAGCGACTAATGATATTGCGAGGCTGAGGGGGACACGGTTTGTTACAACTGCGGAAACTGAACAAGGTAAACGGCTGTCTGAACATTTGATTAAACAGGCTACAGGTAATGACCAACTTACCGCGCGGTTTCTGTACGGCGAGTATTTTAATTTTTTACCTACTTTAAAAATATTTATGGCGAGCAACCACAAGCCTGTTATAAAGGGAACTGATCACGGTATCTGGAGACGGATTAAATTAATTCCTTTTACAACAAGGATAACCGATGACAAAATGGATAAGACTTTGGAAGAAAAACTGCTTGCAGAAAAATCAGGTATTCTTAACTGGCTGATTGAAGGTATGCTTCGCTGGCGTAAAGATGGACTGAACACGCCGCCGATTATTCTGAATGCTACTGACGAATATCGAGGGGAGATGGATGTTATCGGGAATTTTATCAAGGAACGTTGCGTACAGAAACAAGGTGTTATGGTTCGAGCGAGAGAACTATTTCAAGCATATCAGGATTGGTGCGATGAGAACAATGAGCTTGCAACCAGCGAGAGGATGTTCGGGATGCGGATGAAGGAGCTTGGTATGGCGCAGAAGCGGACTTCGGAGGCTCGGTATTGGGTTGATATTGGGATACAGGCTTAAGGCTTTCTCCTGTTTTCCCCCGTGCCCCCTTTAGGTTGGGTAATGAAAGCATGAGTTGTGTTTTATCTGACTGTCATTATTGATATTGTTTGTTATTGAGATAGCGGCAGTTGTTTTAATTGATACGAAATTTTTTAATGAAAAATACTGGTTACATTAATTTTTACAGAAAGTTACAAAAGATGGCAATTTTTGAGGGACGCGCACGCCCCTTTAATAAAAAAATTCCTCACTTGCGAGGTGTAATTTCAAAAATTAAGCGTCATTTTATCGAATATATGCTACATTGAAAATCGTGATACTAATGAGTATAAAGAGATATTATTTACTCTCTTATAATATAAATTCTCTTTTTATTTTGCTTATGCTTTCTAAAAAAGTAAATATAATAATAAATAAGATATATATAGAGGTATCCCAAAATTTGGTATCACTACATACATACTACATTTTTTTCCCTCGCCAAAGACTGAATAAATCTCGTCACTTTCAAGGATTTTTTAAGCAGTTTCTTTTTCATTTTTTCAATGTTGTGGCGGGGCAAGAGCCAATTAAAGCCATCACTCGGTTAGCAGTCCGCTATGGCAGTAAGAGGGCTATTAATCATCACTTACAAGGCTACCGCTGGTCTGCCGAACCGTAACGTAACGAAGTGAAGTGTAGGTGAGGCTGTCTAGCGGTGAGAGCTGATTAACGCCTTTGGAAGTCCGTGCCGAAAAAATTGCGTGGAGAGAGCGTAGCGAACGAGCGCTATTTTTGAGGCGTATGTGTTGTCTGCTTTTAGTTTTCCTCTGCCATAACGGAGGTAACCGATTGACCTATTCAGGAGCTATTACGCTTCAAAACTTTTATCAGTATATTGGTTGCGGAAAAAAGAGCCAACAGCAGTTTTAATTCATAATCTACGCCGCTTGGCTGAAGTTCGTGGAGTGAGCGTAGAACCGAAGGTTCTCAGCGAACGGAACGAGGCTGAAGCCTAGCGATAGAGCCTATTAACTGTTCACTACGAAGGAATTTGTTTCATAGGAGATTTTGTTTTCATTATGCGGATAATTGTATCATTACGGAATTTGGGAGGCGGCTATCACTAAGTTAGCCGTTGACGGACATCGACACGCTTAGGCGCAACAGAGGATTTTCTTTGGCTGAATTATTTATCACTTACACATATCGCCCAACTTCGCTTAATGCCGAAAGTATACGACGTTTTTTGCGCCCTATAAAAAATTGCGAAGCAATTTTGGGCGCAAAAAATGTGGGTGAGGGTAGCCAGGATAAACATTTTATTTTGATAATTATTTCTGCCCGAACCCCGAGCCGCTTTAGCGGCGAAGCGTATACTGGTAATTAAGCGATGTTGGGTCTTTGCGAATATATACCTACATGACCAACAAACTGAAAATCCTCTGTTGCATCGTATCGGACTGCTCTTTGCTTGATGTAAGATGATGATTACAACGGTCTGCGGATTGCGGATAAACGTAACACTTTTAAAGGGTGGGGGCAGGGGTTTTTGTGCCGCTTTTGTTTTTATGCCTTTGGTTGACCGCAGAAAAATTGTTGCGTGATGGATTAGCAACAATTTTTCTGTTTAGCCTTGCAGGACGCAAGGCTAAATTGGGATAAACCCTTTTGAATAATTGCGGCACTAAAAGGGCTGCTTCTTATCGGGAAAATTGCGTAGCGAAGCGGAGCAATTTTGTCTGTTTATCTTTCTTTTCGGGCGAAGCCTGAACTGTTAAAAAGTGATAATTTAGTATAATTATGCTAGTACGTTATGTGACATATAATAAACAGCGAAAAACGGCTTAAAATGGGCTTTGAAAGTGTTTGTAGTGAAATGATACGGTTATGGGGTTTGGGAACGCGCTACGAGCATTTATAAGCTACATTCGGGGGTATTATTTATAAGTCCTGTGAGGTTAAAAAATACTGTTTTTGTTTCATACTTTTTGAGCATAGTAAAATATGTTATAAAATATGACATCAATTTTTGATAATAATTGATATATTTAGGTAGTCGTTGATAACAATTGTATTGACGTAATTCCTTATCTGGTATAGAATTAGAGTAATTAAGCATACTACAGAGTAAGAAAAAATAAGTGTTCCGAAACTAACCGAGTTTTGCAAGCGGCAAATTTATAACTATTCCCTGTTCAACAATCCTGACTCCTGACTATCCTCTCCTTACTTCACACACTTTTCTCTATATGATAATGTAACGGCATGAATCAAATATCAGCAGATGAACTCCGCAGTAAATATATTCATTTTTTTATTTCTAAAGGGCATGCGCAAATACAGGGTAAATCCCTGCTGCCGGAAAATGATCCGACTGTCCTATTTACAACAGCAGGGATGCATCCGCTGGTTCCATATCTGCTGGGGGAAGAACACCCGGCGGGAAAAAGGCTTGTGGATTTTCAGAAATGTATCCGGACAGGCGATATTGACAGCGTAGGCGACGCAAGTCATCTTACGTTTTTTGAAATGCTCGGCAACTGGTCTTTGGGGGATTATTTCAAGGAAGAAGCGATAAAAATGAGCTTTGAATTTATGACTTCTGCGCAATGGTTGAATATCCCGTTAGAAAAGTTGGGAGTAACCGTTTTTGAAGGCGAAGGGGACATTCCAAAAGATGATGAATCCGCGGCCGTTTGGAAAAGTTTAGGAATTAAGCGCATTTCATATCTGCCCAGGGAAGACAACTGGTGGGGCCCCGCAGGCGCCACAGGCCCTTGCGGTCCTGATACAGAAATGTTTTATTACACCGGGGACGCTCCTTGCAGTCCTGACTGCAAACCGGGATGTTCCTGCGGTAAATGGCTTGAGTTCTGGAATGATGTTTTTATGCAGTACAATAAAAACGCAAACGGCGCTTACGAGCCATTAACGCGAAAATGCGTTGATACAGGTATGGGTATAGAAAGAACCATTACTGTCCTGAATAGAAAGTCCAGCGTTTACGATACTGTAATTTTTTCAGAAATTATTAGTGCGATTGAACAATCCTTCGGCTGCAAATATTCCGGGGAGCAAAAATCAGAAAGTGTTGATACCGATAAATCCATACGAATAATCGCCGATCATGTTAGATCGGCGGTTTTTATACTCGGCGACCCAAAAGCGGTCAGTCCTTCCAATGTGGGAGCCGGCTATGTGTTAAGGCGGCTGATCAGGCGGGCTGTGCGCCACGGCCGCAAGCTGTTATCAAAAGGGCAGCAAAAAACAGATGAAAACAACGAGTTCGGCCGATCCACGCAAATTAGGCTGTCTTCAATCGCGGATGTGGTAATCCGTCAATTTAAGGGCCCTTACCCTGAATTGGAAGATAAAAGCGTCTTTATTAAAAACGAACTTGACAAGGAAGAGGCAAAATTCATGGAAACCCTGCAAAAAGGCGAACATGAATTTGAGAAACTCCTTCCCAATTTACTAAAAGACCCGCGAAGAATCATGTCCGGGCGTCTTGCCTTCAAACTTTACGATACATACGGCTTTCCCATAGAATTGACAGAAGAACTTGCTTCAGAATCCGGAATGACGGTAAACAGGGAAGAATTTGACGAGGCTTTCAGAAAACATCAGGAGTTGTCTCGTTCGCAAAGCGGACAGGCTTTTAAGGGAGGACTAGGCGATCAGGGAGAAATGGCCGTTAAATACCACACCGCAACCCACCTGCTTCACCAGGCTCTGCGGCTGACTTTGGGTGAACATGTGGCGCAAAAAGGCAGTAATATTACGGCGGAGCGGCTGCGTTTTGATTTCGTTCACGATACGCCGATGACTTCCGGTCAAATCAAGGCTGTGGAAGATATCGTAAATGAACAGATAAAAAAGGATATTCCGGTTTCCATGGAAACGATGAATCTTGAAGAGGCAAAAAAGAGCGGGGCAATCGCTCTTTTCGGAGAAAAATACGAAACAACCGTTAAGGTTTACACCATCGGCAATTCACAGCATGATTATTTTGCCAAAGAAGTCTGCGGCGGCCCTCATGTGGAACATACCGGAGTCCTGGGAAAATTTGTTATACAGAAAGAGCAGTCTTCTTCCGCCGGAGTAAGACGTATCAGGGCAGTATTGGAACAGTAACAAACTACTAGCCGTTTTTGTTTATTTTGTGTTATATTAAAGGTAAAGGGAGATTATGAAACGTATTATTTTTATTTTAATAGGTCTTTTAACGGCAGTTAACGGATTTTCTCAATCCACGAATTTACTGCAGCCTGCGGCGACAGTAAACCTAATCAGGACAGAAGCCATTACCGTAGGGCAGCTGCGCACAGAAGTACTGCGTTATGAGCAGGCCGCCTCGCGGACTTTTACACAAGCCGAAAGGCTTCAGATACTTGATGTAATGATTAATGAGCGGCTGGTACTCCAAGCCGCAGAGCGCGACAGGGTTCTTGTCTCGGATAACGAAGTAAACCAGCAGATTCAGGCGCTGCGCAATAACCTTGCGGAACAGCTCGGCCGCCAGCCGACCGACGCCGAATACGCGCAGGCGGTAATGAATGACAGCGGCCTTGATGTAAACGCTTTCAGGGATCAGATAAGAAAGCAGATGATCATTCAGAAGTATCTTCTGCACAGAAAAGGTGATTTAATTAATTCGGCCAGAGTCCCAACCGAAGCGGAAATTCTAACTGAGTACAATCTTTTAAGAAGCGAACTAATGCGTCCGGAAACCATCCGTTTCTCAATGATACAGGTTCCTTTCGGCGCTGACGCCGCGGCACGCACAAGGGCAAGAACGCTTGCGGACAGTCTTCACAGGGAAATATCCAATGATCCGGCAAGATTTGACGCGGTTGTTTCGCGCAGTGTCGCGCCTAACTCAGGTTTTCAGGCGGGAGACGCCGGATATATACCGCGAACACAGGAAGCAAGAAATGTTCTTGGACAGCAGTTCATGGATACCGCGTTCAATTTAAGACAGGGACAGGTATCCCAGATAATTGAAGGCATACAGGGTTTTCAGATTATAAAGATTACAGAGAATCACGCGGCAAAAGCGCTTGAACTTAATGATATCTTCCAGCTGGGCACAAGAGTAACCGTCAGGGAATATCTTGGACAGCTTATGCTTCAGCAAAGACAGCAGAATGTAATAAATCAGGCAAGCCAGGAACTGGTAACAGAATTCAGAACAAGCAGAACATTTACAGTATTTGAAAATAATATTCGATGGTAAGGTATGGCCTCAAGGCGAAAAGGCCGTATCCTGGCTTTTCAGGCTTTATACTTCTGGGAATCCAGCAATGAAAAGAATTCTGAAAGAGCGGCAGTTGAAGAGCTTATAAGTTTCGCCTGGCTTGGTGAAGAAAAGAGAAAAAAGCTTGACGAAGGCATAGCGGCTTTTTCAGGTATTCTGATTGCCGGAACCGTAGAAAACATCGCGGTAATTGACAAGACAATAATAGATCATCTTGATAATTGGGATATATCGCGCGTAAACCGCGTAGATCTTGCTGTTTTACGGATGTCGGTTTTTTCCCTTATTTTTCAAAACGATATTTCGCCGTCGATTGTAATTGACGAAGCCATCGGCATTTGCAGGGAATACGGCACAGACGATTCCTATAAATTTATTAACGGCGTTCTTGACAGCATCCGGAAAACACTGCAATCGAATATTCCCTTGCGGGAAAAAAGTTAACATGATTGAAGTCTCAAGGCAATTGCGCATAACGCTGATTGCGGGGTTTATTCTTTTATTGCTGGCGCTGGGAGTATTTGCTTTTTTTCATTTTACCGAGAAACCTTCTTTAAACAGGACAGATGAAAATTTCCGCCGCATCCTTCAGGATTGGGATTCCGCTTTTGAAAATTTATTTTTTACAGAAAGGGAATTTGATCATCTTAACAGGGAGCTTGACAGCCTTGAAGAAAAAGCGGTCTCGGTTGAATCATGGCTTTCCATCCTGAAACGCAGAAGAGCCCTTGCCGGCATTCACCCTTCGTCCGCTGTAAATTACCGCAGATCAATCGACAACGCGCTTAAAGCATATCCCTCCTCACAGCCCATAATCGCTGTCGCATCTTCGGCATTAATTAAAAATACCGCGATTAACAGGGAAACAGAAAACTCCCTTCGCTCTTTACTTTCGCTATTTACAGACTCAAATCTGAGTAATATGCGCCTTGCAATACATGTCTTACTCGGAGACCTCAGAAACCCGCAAAGAGCCCAGGCAATACAGTCGGTTCTTCTATCCATTTCCTCTTTACGGCCTCATGACAATAAAGATACCTTTACTGAAGATGAGCAGGCAATCTTTCAGAATCTTGTTATTTTAAAAACATTGCGCAGGGATTTTACAGGAGCGTTTGCTGATATTCAAACACTGTTAAACTCTCCTTCTGTCAGCACATTGCGTTTCGCTGCCGAGTATCATTATGACTTCGGCGATCTCCTTCGCAGCGCGGAAATCTTTTCCATATTAAGCGGGGAAGCCGCGGCAGAAGGCTTAACAGGCGAAGCGGAAACGGCGATGATTCGCCAATCGGACGCGCTCTATCTTGCAGGATACAAGGAAGCCGCGTACGCAATCTGGAAGATAATGGCAGAATCAAATGCAAATAAAACCTGTCTTTATAATCTGGCTGTAACAACAGAAGATCAAAACACAGCTTTCTCCTATCTTGAGAAAATAAAGACAGCCGGCGTTTTAACAAATTCTTTAGCCGGTCAATACAGTTTAATCCGTTATAGCCGGTTTCTGGATAACCAAGCGGCTCTTTCATTGTTACAGAGCAGCCTTCAATTTTCGCCGGTTGATTATCCGCATATCGATCTTGAAATCTGTAAGCGATACGCGCAGGAATTAAATCCCGGCTTCCGGATTGCCCAAACATGGCTTTTATTGGACCGGCATGAAAAAAATGAAGACCTTTATGAATGGGCAGCATGGCATTTCATTTTTAACAGAAGCTTTGATGAAGCCAGTATATTTTTTGACCGCGTAAATCAACTTGAAATGACTTCCCTGTGGATTAGCTCCTACAAAGCCATTCTGTTCATGAATGAAGGGTATCTTGACTGGGCGGAACATCTGCTTCGCTTGATTCCGTCAACAGACGCAAACTGGACGCATTATGCAAATCTTGGCCGAATCATGGAATCGCTTCGCTCCCCTTCCCGCGCTTTAGAGAATTATGAGACGGCTTGTACCATGACAGAAAATCCCAAAATATCTTCCCGAATATACGCAAATATGGCCAGATGTTTCCTGTCTCTTAACCGGCCCAGTGACGCGCGCCGCTGCCTTCAATTTGCTGTAAATCTGGATCCGGAAAACCATGCGGCTCGTTTGGAACTTGACAGGCTTGACTGAAAAAGATGGTTCCATTATATTAAACTAAATAAAAAACCACATTACGGAGGAAATAAGATGAAAGTTAGGCCCTTGGCAGACCGAGTCATGGTCAAACTGGAAAAAAATGAGGCGAAAACCGCAGGCGGAATCATTATTCCCGATACAGCGCAGGAAAAAACCCAGCAGGGAAAGGTCGTCGCTGTAGGACCAGGCACAGAAAAGGATCCAATCACTGTAAAAGCCGGTGATAAGGTAATGTATGATAAATATGCCGGAACCCAGATAAAAATTGACGGCGAGGAACACCTGCTTCTGAAAATGTCTGATATTGTCGCGGTTGTAGAATAATTTTTTTCCGCAAAAATTATACCGCCTGGGCGCAGAAACAATACAAAGAAATTTTTATTTTCCGTTTGTGCGCCTTTGCGGTTGAAAAAACATGAATATTAAAAAAAAACGTATATTTGTATGTTTGATAATCGCCATAACGCTCATTTTTTCTTCCTGTTCAAGAATGGGTTACGGCGTTTTATTATGGTCAACAGATAATCCTCCGATTGACTCCGGCACGATTCTTCCTGTTTATATAAAATCCAATATCGAAAAAAAATGGGTAGTCGGCGTTCCGGAAAATGTAAGCGCTGACAAGAATTTTAAACTTGAAATACCGCTCGCTCAGTTTGAATTTGTTGGAAGCAGAAAAAAAGCGGCGCAATGGGCGCAGGAATTCGCCCCTTACGCGATGGCATATGCTGAAAATCTTCAGGACAGGCTTCCAATCCGTAACTCCCCCGACAATAACTCTCAGCAGGTTTACCGCTTAAGGCTTGGAGAAGTAATTAAAATACTCAGTCTTGTAAAGGGAGTGCCGCCAATCAGTACGACAGGCGATCCGCTGCCCGGCGCATGGTACAGGGTTATGACAAACGACGGAGTTACCGGTTATTGTTTTTCATACAGACTTAGAATATTCAATCAAAATGATAAATCTGTTCAAAACGCTAATATCAGGGGAAGCGAACCGGATCCGGAACTTGATGGTGTTTTATCAAAAACATGGTCATCAGAATCCTACCTTCAGATGATTAACTCCCGCAGAATAAATATTCAGGAGATGGAAAAAAATTACCGTTTCGATCCGGGTTATGAAACAGGCATCGCAAGAATAATACTCCCGGATATTGAAAGACAGTTTACATACGAGAGAATTATCCCGGACGGAGAGCGCGCGTGGATTTTTGAAGGCGCGAATCTTCAGATGGTTTTGCGTAATAATAATACGCTTGCGGTGCAGTTTTCAGACGGAGACACAAGACGGACAATTATTTTTAACGCGCTTTCAAATTCCATAGATGACATTATTCTTCAGGAAGAGGCAAGGCGTGAAAATCAATATATGGATATTTACAATCTGGGGCCTGTATTTACAAGTTTAAATTACGGAACAATCACATTCCTGCAAACAGGGGACTTTGTATGGACAGGTTTCACTCTTCTGGTTCCTCAGTTGATTCCCTATCAGGCAAACGGCACAGGGCGCGTATCTATGAATATATTCATTGCCTCTTCTTTGGAAGGCAGCAACACAGGAGCGTTCTCAATGCAATTCGCCGATGTAAGCGCCAATAATACCATTTATTTTACATATGTTCTGGATGATCAGGGGCTACGCCTTGAGGTTGTACCCGCTTTTGCCATTGAAAATAATATCGTTACAAGACGGGTTGCATCGCCTACTGTTCTGTATTTTTACAGAGATTCGCCTTACTGACCATGTCATTTGTACAATTTTCAAGGATAAGTTTAAGCTTCGCTGCCAGAGATTTACTGAAGGATGTTTCGCTGCGCCTGGCCGCTGGTTCGCGTTCCTGTTTAACAGGAGCAAACGGCAGCGGCAAGTCGACATTAATGAAAATAATCGCGGGTAAAATAAACGCTGATTCCGGTGATCGTTCCGTACAAAAGGATACACGCGTATCCTATCTTCCGCAGTCAGGAATTGTACACTTCGGAAAAAGCCTGCGCGACGAGGCGGAAACCGCGTTTAGCTTTGTCCATAATTTGATTGAGCGCATGGACAAAGCGGGATCTTTACTTGAAAAAGCAAAATCAGACGGCTTGCAAACTCAAGTCTTACTGGAAGAGCATCACAGCTTGCAGGAAAAAATAGAAGAGTCAGGCTACTATAGGCGCGAAGGTGAAATATCGTCAGTTCTTTCAGGACTTGGCTTTTCCAAAAATGATATCAATCGTGACTGTTCTGAATTTTCAGGCGGCTGGCAGATGCGTATCGCTCTTGCCAAAGCGCTCCTTGAAAAACCGGATATTCTTCTTCTTGATGAACCGACAAATTACCTCGATATTGAAGCAAGAGCGTGGCTTGAACAATGGCTGAATGATTTTCCCGGAGGATACCTTTTGGTTTCACACGACAGGTATTTTCTTGATGTCAGCGTAAACGAAGTATATGAGCTTTTTAACGGAAACTTAAAGCGCTACGCGGGCAACTACAGCGCATACGAAAAAACACGCAAGATTGAACTTGAAGGTCTTTTAAAACGGCACGCGGAACAGCAGGAAGAAATCGTAAAAACAGAAGCCCTTATCCGCCGTTTCCGTTACAAGGCAAGCAAAGCCGCGTTCGCTCAGGAATTAATAAAGCGCCTTGAAAAAATGGAACGCATCGAAATACCTGAATCTTTCAAAAAAATTAACATTAACTTTCCGCCTCCGCCTCATTCGGGAAATATCGCGCTGACTCTTGAAGGCATCACAAAAAGTTACGGAAACCGGCATGTTCTTTCGGACTTCGGCCTTTGCCTTGACGCCCGTGAGCGCCTTGTTGTAGCAGGTCCCAACGGAGCTGGTAAATCCACTCTCTTAAGGATTATCGCGGGCGCTGACAATGATTTTTCAGGTAGCGTAAAATACGGTACAGGAATAAAGACAGGCTACTTTTCCCAGGACGCCTCAGAAGCCATGGACAGCCAGAAAACAGTTCTTGAGTTTATGGAAGAAGAATCCCCATTCGCTTTAATTCCAAAGTTACGCGACATGCTCGGCGCGTTTTTATTCCGCGGCGACGATGTTTACAAAAACGTTTCAGTGCTGTCAGGAGGCGAGAAAAGCCGCCTTGCCCTTTTAAAAATGTTTCTTAAACCGATGAATCTGCTTATCCTGGATGAGCCTACAAATCATCTTGATCTATATTCCAAGGATATATTACTTGACGCACTAAATAAATTCGCAGGTACAATCATCTTTGTCTCCCATGACCGCTCCTTTATGGAAGATCTGTCTACCAAAACCCTGGAACTGACTGTGGGAAGCGGTTTATCTCCTGCTAACGCGAAATTATTTTACGGAAATTATTCCTATTATCTGGAAAAAGTGAACAGCGGGGATTATGAAACAGCCAATATTGAATCGAATCTTCAACTTAGTGAAAATAGCAATGAGAAAACAGAAATCAGCAATGAAGACAAAAGGGCTTTAAATAAACAAAAACAGGTAATAATTCGAAGGCTTGAAAAACAGGAAGCCGGGGTTTTACAAATACTGGAAGAACTTGAGAAAAAAAAGGCCTATCTTGAAGTGGAACTTGCGCTTCCCGATGTTTATATGGACGGCGGAAAAACAAGGGAAGTTAAACGCAAACACTCTGAATGTATCAAAGCTATCGAGGCAAGGACTCATGAGTGGGAAGAGATAGCGGCGCAGATGGAAACCCGCTGAATATCTTTATATGAATATTGATATTGTCTGAGTCAATGTACTGCAGAAAATATAATGGCAGCTGTTTACGGAGAACCCCGGTAAATGCTCACTATTGATAAAACCATTCAATCTGATTATAATAAGATAGTGGAATGATTGAGACTTTCAATTTTTTTCATATCAGCTTTTAACCTGCCCATTAGCCACAAAAACATGGCGCTTATGCGTTATTATTACTTCACAAAGGAGATTGACATGGAAACTGCGCAAACTATACCGGACTACCCAAGAGGCATCACATTCGAGCAGGTATGGACTGGGTTAATGGAAAACAGGGAAGGATTAAAAGAATTAAGGGAAGTTCAAAATGAAACTGCCATGCAAATAAAAGAAACCAATAAAAAGATGGGGGATTTATACAAAAGATTCGGTGAAATGGCAGAGCATATGGTTAAACCAAATATACATGAGCGTTTTAATGAACTGGGTTATCATTTCAGCTTTTCTTCTGACACCGCCAAGATTAAAGATGAAAAAGGTATAATTCTTGCGGAATTCGATACCTATCTGGAAGACAAAGATTATATAATAGCCATAGAAATAAAAACTAAACCTGATTTGGATGATATAGATGATCATTTAAAACGCTTACAAATTCTCCGAGAAGCGCGGGATAATATAAATGATCATCGAAAAATTCACGGAGGACTAGCAGGCGCGATTTTTAATTCGGATGTAAAAAGAAAAACGATAAAAGCAGGTCTTTTCGTAATTGAACAAAGCGGCGATACGATGAAGATAACTGTTCCGCAGGGATTTGTACCAAGAGAGTGGTAATTACCTGAATTAATTTGCTATAATATTCCCATGAATATTTTAATCATCGGCGGAGCGGGTTATATCGGCAGCCATGTGACAAGGGAATTGCTTGATAACGGGTACAATTGTGTCGTTTTTGACAATCTTTCTTCTGGGCTTCGCGAAAATCTTTTTAAAGAAGCCTCCTTTATTCACGGCGACATTCATGACTACCCTTCTCTTGTTAGCGCAATGAAATTGGGTACCATGTTACCCGATTCTAATAGCCAGTTTGACGCGCTCATTCATCTTGCGGCGTCCAAAGCTGCGGGCGAGTCAATGTTAAAACCGGAAAAATATTCGCATAACAATATCGCAGGGACAATTAATATATTAAATGCCGCATGTGAAACGGGCGTTAGAAACATAGTTTTTTCTTCAAGCGCGGCTGTTTACGGAGAACCGCAATACACGCCTATTGATGAAAAACATCCGGTAATACCTGAAAATTTTTACGGTTTTACAAAGATTGAAATAGAGCGTATTTTAGGCTGGTACGACAAATTAAAAAATATCCGTTACGCGTGCCTTCGCTATTTTAACGCCGCAGGTTATGATGTAAAGGGGCGCATCACTGGATTGGAACAAAATCCGGCGAATCTGTTCCCTATTATTATGGAGACTGCCTGCGGCGTCAGAAAGGAAATGTCTGTCTTTGGAAATGATTACGATACTCCTGACGGCACTTGTATACGCGATTATATTCATGTAAACGACCTTGCCTCAGGACATTCCATGGCTCTTGACTATATAACAAAAAATAATAAAAGTATCACGGTTAACCTTGGAAGCGGGAACGGGTTCTCTGTTAATCAGGTGCTTGAAGCTTCCGGAAAAATTATAAATAAACCAATACCGGCAAAAATAACCGGAAGACGAAGCGGAGACCCTGCAAAACTTACCGCTTCCTGCGCTCTTGCTTTTGAACTGCTTGGCTGGAAAGCGAAACATTCGGATTTGGAAACATTGATTAAAACAAGCTGGAACGCGTATAAAAATAAATAAAAAAGGAAATTATCATGAAAGAAAAAATTTTTGGCTGGCTGGATAAATCAACAGAAATTATTATCGATCTGGAGACAGGCCTTACAAAGCATCCTGCCGTATCGCCGGAATCAGGCGGAGAAGGAGAACTGGATAAATGCCTATTCCTTCAGGATTGGCTGCGTTCACACGGCATCACGCAGATTGAAAGATATGACGCGCCTGATAAAAGAGCAAAAGGCGGCATTCGTCCCAGCCTTGTCGCAACCATTGAAGGAAATAATAATGATAACCGTCTTTGGGTGCTCAGCCATATGGATATTGTTCCGCCCGGAGAGGATAAGTTATGGCAAAGCGATCCGTGGACTTGCGTAAAAACTGATTCTCCCAAAGGAATAAAATTAACAGGGCGCGGAGTTGAAGACAATCAGCAGGGAATAGTATCATCTGTTCTGGCATCATTGGCTTTTAAGGAATTGGGAATAAAACCTGAACGTACCATTAAATTGCTGTTTGCTTCAGATGAAGAGGTAGGATCTGTATACGGCATTGAATGGCTTGTAAAAAATCACAGTGAACTTTTTAAAAAGAGCGATATGGTTCTTGTTCCCGACGGCGGTGATATTAAGGGAGAGTATATTGAAATAGCCGAAAAAAACATTATATGGATGCGCCTTGCGACAAGCGGAAAACAGGCTCACGCTTCGATGCCTGATCTGGGAGCAAACGCATTTATCGCGGGCTCCGATCTTGCTGTCCGTCTTTACAATGAACTGTCTTCCAAATTCGGCGAAAGAGATCCGCTTTTTGATCCTGACTACTCTACTTTTCAGCCTACCAAAAAAGAAGCCAATGTCCCCAATATCAATACCATCCCGGGTGAAGATGTTTTTTATATGGACATGAGGGTTCTTCCCCGCTATTGTCCTGATGTTATTTTAACCGAAGTTGACAGAATAAAAACCGAAATCGAAAAAAAATATCGCGTAACAGTCAGTTACACCTTGTCTCAGAAAATGGTATCAAAACCGACTGATGTAAACGCACCCATTGTGCGTCTGCTGACC
Organism: Treponema sp.; assembly: GCA_031256635.1. GTDB lineage: Bacteria > Spirochaetota > Spirochaetia > Treponematales > Breznakiellaceae > WQXQ01. The sequence continues at coordinate 21,563 of JAIRQF010000183.1, forward strand.
AAAGCCGCAGGCGAAGTTTACGGAGTAAAAACACATCCTGTCGGCATCGGAGGCGGCACAATGGCGGCAAGCCTTCGCAATATCGGAATAGACTGCGCAGTCTGGACAAAGACAGACGAAACTTTGCACCAGCCGAATGAATACGTTCTTGTGGATAACATTATCGGAGACGCAAAAGTAATATCGTTACTCGCAATGAACATTGAATAAAATTGACGGCGATCTGATAATTTCTTCTCTTTGTGAAGGCGGCGCCGTCGCCCAAAAACTTCCCTCATACGAACCAAGGCAGGCGCAGCTAGACCTTCTCCGTTTAATAATCCGAGGTTTTAACGAAGACGCGCTTGTTATGGCGGAAGCGGGAACAGGCGTCGGAAAATCTTTCGCATACCTTCTTCCGGCAATTCATTTCGCTCTTGGCGGCGATAAAAAATCAGCTGACAAACCTGTTGTTATATCAACCGCAACCATTACGCTTCAGCAGCAGCTTTATGAAAAAGATATTCCTCTTGTCGCCTCCGGTATGGGGGATGTAAAAATTAAATCTGTCATAATGAAAGGCAGGGGAAATTATCTGTGCCTCAGGAGGCTTAATGACACATTACAGGAGCCGCCGGTTTTTGATTTTGACTACGAAGAATTAAAGCGAATTACTATATGGTCGCGCACAACAAAAACAGGCGGAAAATCTGAACTTGATTTTATGCCCGCGGATTCTGTGTGGGGAAGCGTCTGTTCTGAATCTGATCTTTGTCTTGGCAATCACTGTCAGTGGAGAGAACAATGTTTTATTCTCTCTCTGCGCAAAGAGGCAAACAGCGCGCACATAATCGTTGTAAACCATCACCTGCTTTTCGCCGATTTAGCCGCGCGCTATCACGGCGCAGGTTATGAAAACGCGGTTATTCTTCCGCCTTTTTCACGGCTGATAATTGACGAAGCGCACACGATAGAAAACGCCGCCACTTCTTTTTTTTCTTCCGATTTCAGCCGCGCGGGATTATTCCGTCAGCTTGGAAGGCTCTACAATAAACGAAGGGCAAACCGGCATGGTCTGCTTGTCAGGTTATGCGCAATGCAGACCTTTAACGAGGATCCGCTTGAAAACCTTGCAGACGCCATTCAAAAAATCCGCTCATCTGTGGAAGAACTTGATGACAGGGCCGTTCAAATGTGTAGCCTTGAAAATATATACAGGCTCTCTCCTTCCATTGACGAATCGTATCTGAAAAAATCGCTATTTCCCTGCTTAAAGAATCTTCGCCGCGATATTCAAAATTTGACAGGCATGATTCGCGATTTAATTGAAAATTTAAACGAAGAAAAAGCAGGTGATCCTGTAGTCTGGGAAATAAAAGCGATAATCAGGCGGCTTGAAAACGCGGCTGAGACCTGCGATGTATTCTGTAAATACCGCAAGCATGAAAATGATGTTCTGTGGATAGAGAAAATTAACAATTCAAAAAACTCAGGTCAAATGCGAAACTTTTCTGTTTTTACAAGAACGCCTCTTGATTTAGCGCCGATATTAAAAGACAGCGTCTTTTCACCTAACAAAACCGTTGTCTGCGTTTCTGCAACCCTTGCGATCAATGAAGATTTCTCATACTGGGCAGGCCGGTGCGGCATCAAAAGCATTGAAGAACGTCCTGTACTGTCAGGCTGTTTTCCCTCTCCTTTCCCGTACTCCAACGCGGTTTTACTTGCCTCTCCTTCTGACGCGCCGCCACCTGATGAAGAAAGTTATCAGGAGTTTGTTGATAAAGCCTCAGGCCGGCTTGCCGCGATCTCGGGAGGTTCGGCGCTTGTTTTGTTCACGTCGTACCAGTCATTAACAAGCGCACACAGCGCGGCAAAAATGGAACTGGAGCCGCTTGGCATCCGTTGTTTAAAACAGGGAGACGATGACCGCACACGCCTTTTACAAAATTTTCTTAACGATGAAAGTTCCTGCCTTTTCGCCACAGATTCTTTCTGGGAAGGAGTTGACGCTCCGGGAGACACACTGCGTCTTGTAATTATCTGCCGCCTGCCTTTCCGTACCCCTGGCGACCCAATACTTGAAGCGCGCCGTGAAGCAATAGAAAAAAGAGGCGGAAATCCGTTTTTGGAGCTTTCTCTTCCGCAGGCTGTTATGAAGTTCAAGCAGGGGTTCGGACGGCTTATGCGTAGAAGCGCCGACAGGGGAGTTGTCGCTGTTCTTGACAGCCGTCTTTTAAAAAAAAGTTACGGCCAGTTATTTATTAATTCCCTTCCTGAAACCAAAACCAGTTTTACATCATTAGACAACATATTGAATGATATGGAAAATTTCCTTTACTGATAAAGGCTCTTGCAAAACTTCAGTTTTGTAAGAGCTTCCTCTAAATACCGCAGTTTTGCAGGGCGTTAGCCCGAAAAACTGCTTAGCCGCAGCAAAACTAACCGAGTTTTGTAAGCGGCTAATGATTATAGAATTTAGCTCTCAGGTATTGAACTATGTACATAAAAAGAATACATTAATAGTATAGGAATAAAAAATGGATAGAATTTTTAAAAGAATATTAACAGTAATGTTGGTATTTTTTGCCTCAATTCCTCTTTTTGCACGTGATGTTATTATAATCGTAAGAGATGCCGATCTTTCTCTTCCTCTGGAAGGAGCAGTTATCCGGACAAGGGAAGGAGCGGAATATATATGTGATATAGACGGAAGCGCCGTAATGCAGGTTGCTGACGGAAGACAGACAATTATAAACGCATCCTATCCAGGTTATGAAACAGGCTCTTTATCAATTCCGCTTACGGGCAATTTATTTACCGTAGATTTGCATCTTTTGGGTATACTGCACGGAAACGAACTTGTAATAGAAGCGTCAATACCCGGTACAAGCGATACAAGACCCGGACGCAGCATCGCTGTCACTTCAAGGGAAATTTCCCAGACAGGCGAAATCGGCCTTATTGAAGATGTAATGAGCACCATTAAACTCCTTCCCGGCGTTAACTATTCAGGGCTTTTTAACGCTCAGCCGAGTATCAGAGGCGGTTATCCCGGCGATATGGTCGCTTCATTGGACGGTTATGTCGTAAATAATCCCTATTTTTGGGCAGGCGGTTTTTCGATTTTTGATCCGCGTATGGTTCAAAGCGCCCAGCTTTCACACGGCGTATTTTCAAGCCGCTACGGACATTCAATATCAGGGCTTCTGGAAGTAACCTCCAGAAAACCTTCATCTACGGATACCATGTTTGAATTCGGCGTCAATACAAGCGCTGCGAATTTTAATGTTTCGCTTCCTTTTGAAAAAGGAGGCATTCTCTTAATGGGGCGCATAACTTATTACGATCCTGTAATCGCGCTTGCAAAAAATCTTTCCGGCGTATTTCCGGATTTATCAGTAGTTAATTATATAAACAAAGCGCCGTATATCAGAACAGGTACAGTCACCGGGAATTACAGGTTCTCGGAAAATCTTGATTTTTCTGCAACCGCGTTCTGGGGAATGGACGGTGTCGGCGTAAGTTATAATAATTCAAACGACACACCGGAACTTAAAAGCGATACATCGCTTGCGATGAGTTATACAAATTATCAGGGATTTGTAACTGCTTCCTTTTCTTGGAATCCGCGCACCGATATGCTGTACAAAATTATTTTTGGAATTGGATATGAAAGCACTGATATTAACGGCGGAATGACAAATAATATTCACAAGAAGACAGTATCTCCCTGGCTTGCAGGTTTAAATAATTCCGGCACATACAATTTTAATAATCATGCCGCCATAAATCAGTCAGAGTTTTCATTAAACGCGCAGGCCCGCGTTGATCTTGACTGGGAACTGTCGCAGCGTTTCCTGTTCTCCGCCGGAATACAGGAAATGTATAACCGTAATAATTCATCAGGTTATCAGCAGGTGATAGATTATTATTTATTTAAAGAGCTTTCCGTCGCCGAACAAAATAATATAAAAAATTCGATACCCGCTCTCCAGTATCAGCAAAATCTGGGTGACTTCATCGTGGGAAAACAAATTAATTATTCACCCGATGCGGAAAATTATTCATTTACAACATCCGCTTATGCCCTTACAGAGTTTAATTATGATAACAGAATTCTGGCCGAACTCGGCCTTCGCATGGATCATTTTTATTTGTCAGGTAACGGATTTTCAATGGGCAGTACGCCCGCGCTGAATCCGAGGCTTAATGTTGAATATAATGTATTAAGAAACCTTGGAATAATCCAATTGATGAATGTGTCATTCGGAACAGGTCTTTTCTCATCATTTAACGATAATGTTTATCTTGCGGAAAAAGAATACGGAATTGATGAGATTAAACCAAACCGCTCATGGACATCGGTTTTGGGATTAAGGTTTGAATTTCAAAACGATTTAAGCCTTAATATCGAAGGTTATTACAAGTATATATATGACCGTATGTATGTCACATTAACCAATGCGGATAACGCTCTCGGTTATGATATTAATCCTCAGTTTGACGGCATAGGCCGGATCTGGGGCCTTGATGTAATGCTTCATAAAGTTCAGTCGCGCTTCTGGGACGGCTGGCTTTCATATTCGTTTAACTGGGCGAAATATCAGGATCCGGGCGGAACGGACAGCGGCAGAGGAATATCAGGCGGCAGTTACGGAGACTCATGGTATTTTCCGTCGTTCCACCGGTTTCATAATTTAAATCTTGTGTTTAATTACAGACCTGTTCAAAACATAAATTTATATATGCGTTTCGGTATCGCTTCCGGCATACCGCTGGCAAAACGGACAGAAGACGGACCTAAAAGTTACCCTGTCATTATTTATGATGAAGGCAAAGTTATTGAACAGTACCGCTGGAGTTCAGTTTTTGACGAATCAAGCCGCACTACCCTGTCGCTGCCCCTAGATTTAAAATTTTCCTACTTTGGAACCAATCGAAACGGTAAAGCAAGATGGGAAGTATATGTGGCGGTAGAGAATCTGTTGGCGTTTTTCTATACAGCTCAGGGAAATACAAGATTTAATCAATTTACAGGAGAAGTTGAAACGGGCAGCGATTCGGCGAATTATGAAATACCGATACCGATACCTTCTTTCGGATTCAAACTTAGCTACTAGTACGGAATGTTAAACGTACAGTGAGAAGTTAAGAGAGTGGAGTTAAAAGTGAGAAATTATAAAAAAGGCAAAATAATTTATCCTATAAACTTAACCTTCCTTGCAGCCATGTTGATTATATTATGCGGCTGTGTCGGGCTTACCGATAAAACAGGGAGATTGCTGGACGGCTCATCCGCTGCGGATAAAACCGTAAACATTTACAGGGTTTATTCAAGCAGCAAATCTGATATTGAAGTAGAAATTGTCGTAAATAAAAACAATGAAAGATCAGTCATTATAACCGCAAAAGACTTTCCCATGATAAAATTAAGAGGCACTTATCCGCACGATGACGGTGTTTTTTATTTCACGTCGCTTGATTACCTTGCAGGCAGCGCCCACGGCTGGAATGAATTTTCACAGGAACTTTACGGAACAGGTAAAATGATTCTGACCGGAACAGGAACTCTTGAAGTCACAGAAGCGCTGGAAAAGCTCCAAATAACAAAAGGGCGCATTCACCGTTATGATACTCGCATAACAGGAAATGAAGCGCTTACCTCCATCCGCAACAGATATGACCGCATCGCGGCTCTTACAGAATGGATGTTAACTGCCGGTAAGATCAAAGGACAGAAAAAAGACAAAAAAAAAAAATACTGGAAACCTGTTCTCTTTCCGGAAGCTGTACCGCAAAAAAACAGACCTTCTTCCTGGCAGCAGGGCGGAGATGTTTTCCGCATGGCGGAAGACATTAACTGGAACACAAGCTACACAAAACGCATCTTCCCTGAGGAACTTATTTCGGTGCGCGACTCCGGCACGCTGCTAAGGGATTGGGAAGAAGCTCTCTCCCTGATTTATCTGGAATATGAATGGGAAAATTTTTTAAATCTTTTTTCTCAAAAGTTAATTTTAAATAAAATAAAGTGAGGTTTTAAATGGGTACTTCTTCTTTCTCAATATTGGAAATATTTCAGCTCGGAGGGCCAATCATGTGGCCCTTGCTTCTTTTTTCAATCGCCGCGGTAGCCATTGCAATTGAGCGGGGCGTTTATCTTTTTTATCACAAATTAAATATGGATGAAATGACTGTCAAAGTAAGCGAATACGTCAGTGAAAAAGATTTTTCAGGAGCGTCTGAATACTTAAGCGGCCTTACAGAAAGGCACATGGGATCCAGAATACTTCTGAAACTGATCGGAGAAAAAAAACAGGGGCAGGCTTTTTTGGCGTACCGCGCGGAGCGCGCTGCCGAATTGGAAGCGGTTAACTGCATCGGATCTCTTGAAAACGGATTTAATTTCCTTGTCGCGCTTGGCTCCCTTTCTCCTTTAACGGGTTTTTTGGGAACAGTAACAGGAATGATTAGCGCGTTCAGATCCATCGCGGAAGCGACGGAAGTAAACGCGCAGATAGTAGCCAACGGTATATATGAAGCGCTAATTACAACAGTGTTCGGGCTTGTTATCGCGATTATCGCGATGGTTTCTCATTCAATATTCAGCCATATTGTTGACAGGTTCGCATCCGGAGTCGAAAACGCATGTTCAACATTGATTGCGCAGATTGATGAAATGTCATCTGATGAAGTAAAAACCGCAGTTACACAGGAAAACACAAACAAGGTAAAAGTCATTTCTGAACCCAAAGAAAATGTACAAAACGCTAAAATCAATTCAGAGCCAAAAGAAAACATAAATATTGTAAAACCCGAACCTAAAGTAAATACAGAACCCGTAAACGCGGCGAAGGAGCCTGTAAAAAAAGAACCGGAAAGTCCCCGCAAGGACGTAAGACACAATACAATAGCGGCGGATTCTGAAATTTTCTGGGAGACTATTTCGCATAACAATATAAAACCAAATTCAAATGATACCCAAAAGAACACAGGGGACGCATGAAAATAAAACGTAAAATAAAGCAGGGATTTCTGGAAACATGCGCGGCAAGCGATTTGGCTTTTTTACTAATAATTTATTTTCTGGTTATAGCCGGCTTTAATATCACAAGCGGTTTTATAGTAACTCTTCCCGCCAAGGATTCTACAAGATACATTTTAAGCGACGATCTTCTGCGTTTTGACATGAATGAAGACGGAGACATAATTCACACAGGCGGTATTATATCACTTGTAACAACGAGAGATATAATAAAGGGCGCGCAGGAGAATAATCCCGATATCGCGGTTCTTCTTACCATTGACACCCATACGCGCTGGCAAAATGTAGTCTCTTTTGTCGAACTGGCCCAGGATTTGCACATTGAATCATTTTCTTTTTCAATGCAGAGGGATGAATGAAACTAAGACGGAAGAAGAAAAAGATTTTTATTCCCCTTTTTTCAATGTCTGATATAGCGTTTCTGTTATTGATCTTTATAATGCTTGTCTCGCTTATAAATTACAGAAAGGAAGTAAATATTGAATACCCTGTCGCCCAGACAGGACTGCGGACAAACGCGGAAAAAAACATGGATGTATGGATCGATATTAACGGCAGAATTTATATTGACGGTAATGCGGCGGATAGAAACGCGCTTGAATGGAAGATAGCCGATCTTTCCGTTAATGCTCCTGACACAAGAGTGCATATAATAGCCGATCGCGGCACACCTTACAGTAATGTAAACAGCGTATTGGAATCCTTTCAAGTCCTTCAATACCGCTTTGTAAGTTTTGCGGTAAAGAACGATGAATGAAAGAAACCTCCGCTTCGCCGCAATAGTAATAACAATAGTTTTACACCTTGCCGTCATTATATTTGTAGTATTTGAAACAGATATTATCATACGGGAAAAACCCCAGGAAACAAGAATATTAAGACTGATTGATTTGGATGAAGTTTTTCCCGAACTGCCTCATTTTCAGGTTATTCCTCCGTCACAGCCGCAGCCTCAGACGCAGCTGGAGCCTCAGCTGCAGTTTCTTGTGCAGCCTCCTCCTTCTCCGGTTTTCGCTGAAACAGAAATTCCGTTAGTGGAAGAAATTGCTGAAATCATGATTGAATCGGACCCGGTTCCAGAACAGGAAATAGTTCCAGCGGGAACATTAATAACGCCTGTTGAAGCTATTGAAGCGGTTGATCATGACGCATCCAGCGGATCATATGACATTTTCTTAAGCGCGGTTCAGGTTACAACACTCCCCCAGTTTGACGAAGCATCTCTTGCCGCGGATCTTGTATATCCGGCAATCGCGCTTCGTTCCGGCATTGAAGGAAGGGTTGTTCTGGAGTTATTTGTCGATCGTACAGGAGCGGTTCTGAGAGTGGACATATTACTCGAAGATCCGCAAAACAGGGGATTCGGTGAAGCGGCTGTCAATGTGTTTACAGGCAGAATCGGAACTCCCGCTTATGCAGACGGAGAGCCTGTCTCCTGCCGAATCAGGCGTCCTGTAACTTTCAGGATCAGATAATTACTATTTAATAAATCAGCATTGCATCGCCGTAACTGAAGAACCTGTATCCCTCTTTGACCGCCTCTTTATAACTTTCCATTATCAGATCTTTTCCCGCAAACGCGCAAACAAGCATTAATAAAGTTGAGGCAGGCGTGTGAAAATTTGTAAAGAGCGCGTCTGTAATTTTAAATTTGTACCCGGGATAAATAAAAATGGATGTACTCTGCCATCCTCTCTTTAAAGAAATTCCTTCTTTAGTTAATCCGTTCTCTTTTTTCATTTCCGCGCAGGTTTCAAGAGCGCGAAGAGATGTTGTCCCGACAGCGATAATCTCTTTCTTTTTCTCAACTGCTTTTTCAATAATGGACGCGTTTTCATCTGTAATAATAAACTGCTCTTCATGCATTAAATGATCTTCGATATTCTCGCTGTGAACAGGCAGAAATGTCCCCAGTCCCACATGCAAAGTAATAAATGCGGTATCTATTCCGTTTTTTTTAAACATATCCAACAGCCCGCGCGTAAAATGTAAACCGGCAGTCGGAGCGGCAGCAGACCCTGTAAGTCTTGCGTAAATTGTCTGATAACGCTCTGTATCGGAATAAGTATCGTTTCTTTTTATATAGGGAGGCAATGGAACATGTCCATATTTTTCAAGGAACTCTTCATCAATTGGATTATCAAATTTTAAAAATTTTGACTCTTTCTCAGACCCGGTTATCTCACAGCAGGCTATCTGCGCTCCTGCGCCGTCATAAAAAACATACCTGCTTCCGGGTTTACGCCGTTTTGCGTGCTGCACAAGAACTTTCCAGCGGCATTCAGAATCTGTTATACAGCGCTCATCTCTTGTAACCGGCTCAAGGAGTAAAAACTCTACCTCCGCGCCGGTATCGCAGGATTTACCTATAAGACGCGCTTTTTTTACCTTTGTATCATTAAAAACAAGCAGCGGTTTCTCCCCAGACGGACTCAGGAAATTCTTACTGCATAAAATATCCGCAAGCTGTAAAACAGTCGTATGGGTTCGCTTTCCGTATACTCTATCCAAAAGCATTAACCGGCTCTGTCCCCGCTCCTTTGACGGTTCCTGCGCAACAAGATGTTCGGGAAGAAAAAAATTAAACTCACTTGTTTTCACAATTGTCCTGTCATTTGATAAGCGTCATTCATCGAAAAGCTGTCCTTCGCTATTATTTGGCTTTAAACCTAAATGTCCATAACCAAAACTTGTAACTACCCTGCCGCGGGGAGTGCGCTGTATAAGTCCCGCCTGAATCAAATACGGCTCGTAATAATCTTCCAGCGTTTCTATTGATTCGCCGATTGAAATCGCGAGAGTTTCCGCTCCCACAGGGCCGCCCTTATAACGTTCTATAATAATTTTAAGTATTTCCCTGTCCTGTTTCTCAAGACCAAGTTCGTCTATCTCAAGACGGGAAAGGCCGGTTTTAACAACCTGCGATGTAATGGAAACTTCTCCCGCGTACTGGGCGAAATCTCTCATTCTTTTCAACAGCTGATTTACAACTCTTGGAGTGCCTCTTGATGACTTTGCCAAAAGCAAGGCGGCGTCTTTTTCAATTTTAACATTCAGGAGTTTTGCCGATCGATGAACGATTGCTTCCAAATCAGAGAGCTCATAAAAAGAAAAACGGCATGTTATACCGAAACGGCTGATAAGAGGACTGGAAACAACTCCCGCCTTGGTCGTCGCTCCTACAAGGGTAAACGGCTTTATGGCGATTCTGATTGTTCTTGCCATCGGCCCCTGCCCCACGACCCAGTCAATTCCGTAATCTTCCATTGCGATATAAAGAAGCTCCTCGATTGCAGGTTTTAGGCTGTGAATCTCATCGATAAAAAACACATCGCCTTTTTTTAGATTGGTCAGAAATCCTACAAGGTCTTTGGGTTTTTCAAGAGCGGGAGCGGTAGTCTGTATAAAACCTGACTCAAGTTCATTCGCGACAACCTGCGCCATGGTGGTTTTGCCGAGCCCTGCAGGTCCTATTAAAAACAAATGATCAAGTGAGTCGCCGCGTTCTTTTGCCGCTGTTATAAAAACGGACAGGTTTTCCTTCATTCCTTTCTGTCCCAGGAATTCTTTCAGGTAACGGGGACGCAGCGCCATATCCTGCGTATCATCTTTAATTGATTCAGGCCTCACAGGACTTACTTCTTTTTTACTGCTCATAAATAAACTCACATGCGAACAATAGGACATGGATTCGCGGTTTCAGGGTACGAAGTTTTTTCATGAGTTACTCAAATTGATGATTGCTTCTTTAAAGAGAAGTTTCTCTTTTTCGGCGGCCGGGAGGCCTGCGTCAACTCCGGCTTCAGCTTTTTCCAATGCCTGCATGGCTGTCTTTCTTTCATATCCCATTCCTACAAGGGCTTCAATTAAATCATTGTAAGCGGAGGATACAGTACTGCCTGATTGGGTTTGGACAAGCTTTCCTTTTAAGGAAAGAAGCATCTTTTGCGCTGTTTTCTTGCCCAGACCCGGCACCGCTTCAAGCCGCGAAAGGTCTCCGTTTTCAAGCGCTTTTTCAAGATCATCCTGAGTTATCCCGCTCATTATTTTAATTGCGCCTTTCGGGCCTATCCCTTCAACTTTTAATAATTCAAGAAATGTATTACGCCGTCTTTCAGCACAAAAGCCGAAAAGCTTCATTTGGTCTTCCCTGTGATAAAGCCAGGTTAACACTCTGCACTCATCATTCAGTTTAAGTTCCTGTATATCATTAGCGGGCATTGTAATTTCCCATTCAATACTGCCGCTAAAAATAAAGACCGATTCAATGCCTTTAGCGCTGACAAGGCCTGAAATACTGTTAAACATGGATTAAAGAATATCATTTTTTGAAAAAAAAAAGAAGAAATTACTTGACAAATGATAATACTTATAATATAGTCTAACTAGTCTGACTATATTATAATTAAAGGCGGATAATATGAAATCAACAACTATAGAAAAAAGAAAAACAGAATGGCAATTACAGGAGGCAAAGGCGATGTTTAGCGAAGTAATCCAGTCTGCCGCGCTTAAGCCGCAGATTATCACTGTCCGGGGAAAAAAAACTGCGGTTATCATTTCCTATGAGGAATACCGGCAGCTTTCAGGACCAAAACAAAATCTCTTTAATTTCATCCGGAATTCACCGTTATTCGGCATTGAACTTGAACTGCCTCAAAGAATTCCTGAAGAAACAAGAGAGCTTAATTTATGAAATATCTTTTGGATATAAATGTAATTTCCGAGATTCAGAAACCTGATTGTAATCAGAATGTAAAATCCTTTCTGGAAACTGTTCATTGGGAAGAATTATTTCTGTCAGTTATAACCATCGGAGAACTTTGTTACGGCGTTGAAAAACTGCCTGCCGGAAAAAAGAAACATGATTTATCAATTTGGCTGTACACAGAAATACCGGATTGGTTTAAAAGACGCATTATAAAACTGGATACAGACGTTATACAGGAATGGGGAAAACTCAGAGCTGTTTCAAAAAGGACGCTGCCGACCCTGGATACAATGATTGCGGCCTGCGCAATTACACACCACATGTTTCTGGTCACAAGAAATACAAAAGATTTTGAAGATATCGAAGGGATAAACCTTCTTAACCCGTGGGATTTCTGAATATTTATTTTGAATCAACGGAAAGCTCAGGATCAGATAATAGTCTTAAGGTTCGTATTAATACAGGAATCACTATCACAAGACTTGCAAGTTCAGATACAGGTCTTGCAAGCTGAATCCCTGTCAGCCCTAAAACAGGTCCAAGTATAAAAAGACTTGGAATTAAAAAAAGCCCCTGCCGGGATAAAGCAATAATACTTGCCTCAAGCGCTTTGCCCATTGTTTGAGTCATCATATTTACCAATATAATTCCTCCTATAAAAGGAAGGCTAATACACTGAAGCCTTAAACCAAGCGCGCCTATTATGATTACTTCCAAATCATCTTTTCTGAACAGCGCGATAATGTTAGGTGCAAATACCGCCATTAGAATTGCGACAATGAAAAGCCCAATACAGCAGAAGCGGACGCAAAACCAGAACGCTTTTTTTACGCGGCCGTATAATTTAGCTCCGTAATTGAATCCGCACACAGGCTGAAACCCCTGTCCGAAACCAAGTAAAATTGACAGGGAAAACATTGAAATTCTATTGGCTATTGAAATTGCGGCAATAGCGGCGTCTCCGTAAGGACGGGCAAAATGATTAATAATAATCGAGGCGATGCTCATGAGGCTTTGACGTATAAGAGCAGGAACTCCTCCCTTAAACATTTCCGAAAAACGTCCGGCAGAAGGAGAAAAATATTTAAACTTTACAGGGATTGTATCCTTTCTGGCAGAGGCGTAAAAAAAGAGAATAAAAAAACTTGTCATCTGGCTGATAAGGGTAGCAATCGCGGCTCCCTGTACGCCCAGGTTAAAAACAAAAATAAAAAGAGGATCAAGGAAAATGTTCAAAACGGCGCCGGACAGCATCCCGGCCATCGCGAATGCCGCGTTTCCCTGAAAACGAAGCTGCTGATTCAATACAGTTGCAGCCACCATCCACGGAGAGGCAATGAGAACAAAAAGAATATAATCCATTGCGAAAGGTTTAATTGTCTCAGTCGTGCCAAGCGCTTCTACAAGCGGACCCAGCGCGATAAGCCCGGCTGTAGCTATAACCGCCATTACGATAAATCCGCTGATCAATCCTGTAGCCGCCATGCGGGACGCGCCTTCTGTATCCTTTGCGCCCAATGCGCGCGCCATGTAATTCCCCGAACCCTGTCCAAAGAAAAAACCCATCGCCTGTATAACCGCCATAAGCGGAAAAGCAATACCTACCGCCGCAACCTGGCTTGTTCCAAGCGAACTTACAAAAAAAGTATCGGTTATGTTGTATATGGATGATGTTAGCATAATAACAATACTCGGCCCTGCCAGATTTAGCACAAGCTTTTCTACAGGGGAGGTAGTCATCTTTATATATTTATCGCTTTTTTCATTTGCGGGGACTGACATGAAAAAATTATAGCAATTTATTTTAAATCATGGAATTATTAAGCGTATACGTTTTCCCGCGGATACTTGTCATTTATTTAACTTTAAAATATTGTAAAAATATGCCGGCATATATCGAACCCAGACTTCTTAAAGGCTTCAGGGATTTTCTCCCGAACTCGGAAATAATCCGCCGTAACCTGACGGAAAATATTGAAAATACGTTCCGCTCATTTGGCTTTGTACCGATCGACACTCCCGCGATTGAATACGCTGAGATTCTTCTTGGCAAGGGAGGCGGCGAGACAGAAAAACAAATATTCCGTTTTAAGGATAACGGAGACAGGGATGTCGCATTGCGTTTTGATCTTACCGTCCCGTTCGCGCGTTATGTCGCGCTTCACCGTAACGAGCTTTCATTCCCGTTCAAACGGTATCATATAGGTAAAGTCTGGAGAGGAGAAAACGCGCAGCGGGGTCGGTACCGCGAATTTACCCAATGCGATTTTGACATAATCGGCAGCGACAGCGCCGCCGCCGATTTTGAAATCCTTTTTTTAATACGCACCGCTTTATTAAATCTTGGACTGGATATAAGTATCCATGTGAACCACCGCGGGCTTTTTAACCGTTTCCTTGCATCTATCAGCCTTGATGAAAAATCAGCCGATATACTGCGCGCTGTGGATAAACTTTCCAAAGTTGGCCAAGAGGATACGTTCAAAAACCTCTGTGAACTTGCGGGAGATACAAACGCAAAAAAAATACTTGATTTCATTAACGCTAAAGGAAGCTTTACAGAAGTTTTAAATCGCATAACAGAGCTTTCAGGGGGAACTTCACCAGAATCGCAAAGGCTTTCATCTCTAAGAGATTTTATGCTCAAAGCATGCGATAACGAAGATGGAAATAATACTGATCCGTTTATCCTTAATCCGTCGATCACCCGCGGACTTGATTATTACACGGGCGTAGTCTTTGAAACATTTTTAAATGAACTCCCTGATATAGGTTCTATCTGCTCAGGCGGAAGATATGACAACCTTGCCGGACTGTACTCAAAAGACAAGGAATTAATCAGCGGAGTCGGCTCTTCTGTCGGCCTTGACAGACTGCTTGCCGCTCTTGAAAACCTGAATAAGCTTCCTGCGGCCAATAAATGCATTACCGCAATAGCCTGCTGTGACGTTGAAAAGTCAGGAGATTATCAGGCTCTTGCGCAGAAATTAAGGCTTTCCAGTATTCCCTGCGAAGTATTTCTGGAAGAAGACAAGCAGATGGTAAAACAATTCATATCAGCGGAAAAAAAAGGCATGCGTTATGTGCTTATTCCATCAGGCGATCAGTTATTTGATAAAATAACATTGCGCGATCTTGGGGCAAGAAAAAACATTGAGCTTTCTTTTGAAGAGGCAATAAAAATGTTAAATCCTAAGGTTTAAATCTATAACACACCTTTGATTTTTATCAACTAGTCAATCCGTATTATTACCTGTTATACTGCTCTATGGCTAGAATTAACATGAAAACCCCTCTTGTCGAGCTTGACGGGGATGAGATGACCCGCGTTTTATGGGAAGTAATAAAGGAAAAATTACTTATTCCCTTTATAGAACTAAAAACCGAATATTACGATTTGGGACTTAAAAACCGTGACGACACCAATGACGAAGTAACGGTTAAATCTGCACATGCAATCAAGAAATACGGCGTAGGCGTTAAGTGCGCTACGATTACATCAAATTCCGCAAGGCAGAAGGAATACAATCTTAAGCAATTGCTTCCAAGTCCGAACGCTACAATAAGGGCGATTCTTGACGGCACCGTTTTCCGCAAACCAATTTCGGTTAACCGCGTAAAACCTTCTGTTAATACATGGAAAGCGCCGATTGTAATCGGCCGCCACGCTTATGGCGATGTTTACAAAGCGGCTGAAATGGAGATAGACGGACCGGGTATAGTTGAGCTTGTTTTTACAAAGGCCGATGGAAATGTTATCCGCACAAAAGTAGCCGATTTTTCCGGAAAAGGCATTGCGCAGGGAATGCATAATTTTGACGAATCAATAAAAAGTTTTGCCCGCGCCTGTTTTCTCTACGCGATTGATGAGAAAATTCCTGTATGGTTCGCGACAAAAGATACCATTTCAAAAATCTATGACGGACACTTTAAAACAATTTTTAATGAAATATACGAAACCGAATTTAAGGAAAAATGCAAAACCGCGGGCGTTGAATATTTTTACACATTGATAGATGACGCTGTCGCGCGCGTTGTAAAAAGCGAAGGCGGATTTTTGTGGGCATGCAAGAATTATGACGGCGATGTTATGAGCGACATGATAGCAAGCGCGGCAGGAAGCCTTGCGATGATGACCAGCGTCCTTGTATCACCCTCTGGGGTTTTTGAATATGAGGCGGCTCACGGAACAGTGCAGCAGCATTATTACCGCTGGCAGAAAGGAGAGAAAACCAGCACAAATCCCGCGGCTCTTATTTTCGCGTGGAGCGGCGCTCTTGCAAAACGGGGTGAGATTGACAATACTCCCGGCCTTATAAGTTTCGCGAAGAAACTTGAAAAAGCTGTGCTTTCCTCGATAGACGAAGGAATAATGACGGGAGACCTTGCAAGACTTTCAGATCCTCAGCCTGAAAAAATACTTAACTCATGGGAATTCATCGACGCTGTTGCGCGAAAGCTTGGATAATGGGAAATTGAAAACAGCGGGAAAATCAGGTTTTTCGCAGCAGCTCCATCGGCTTTAGCTTTCCTGCTTTGTGCGCGGGAATCCATGACGCAAGTACAGAACATAAAACCGTAAATATTCCAATAAGCAAAACTGCTCCCCAGTCGACAATAATCGGAATTGTTTCAAGGTAAAAGCCGGGATCGAGTATTTTTATTTCAGTGCCGTTAAAAAGAAGCGAAAAGAAGCTGAGCAGCTTTTCCAAAGAGTGAATCAGGAAATTGATATTGATTCCCATCAGAAGCCCCAAAGAGATGCCTATTACGGCGCCTGTAAGCCCTGTTAAAAAACTCCCGAAAAGAAAGATTTCCTTTACGCCCTTGACGCTTTGGCCTGACACTTTTAAAACCGCGATATCCCTGTGGCGTTCAATGACGAGCATGCTTGTCGCCGAAGATACATTGACAGCGGCGACAATCACTATTAATGCCATTATAAACAATAAAAGCTGCCTTGTTGTTTCATAGGAACTGTACTGCGAGCGCAGGAGATCCCTCCATGTGTAAATGCTGTAACCGCTTCCGAGTTTTGAATATAATTCCCATGCGGTATCGCCTGCTTTCCTGTATGGATCGTCTATTTTTACAATTAAACTTGATGATGATTGATCGCCCAAAAGAACGCGGTCTCCTCCTTCCAGGCTTATTATGCACCATAAAGCGTCTAACTCATTGTAACCGCATGATACTATTCCGCTGACTGTAAAGGGAGCTGTTCTTGGAGACATTCTTCCGCCGGATGTTCCGCTTTCAAGATATCTTAAAGTCATCAGCCTTACAGTATCGCCTAACCCTGCGCCGATGCTTTGCGCAAGCGATTCACCTAACACAATGTCGCGATCCGCCTGGGGTTTATGGCTGCCTTCAATTATTTTTAAAAAATCCGCATCGTCCCAAAACGAAGATTCCATTGAACGGACAGTAACTCCAACCCTTCCGTTTCTTCCTGCAAGCACTCCCATTCCGCGCTGTTCCTGCCATATTCCCCTGATTCCGCCGATTTCATTTATTTGTTCAATCGTATCTTCAATCGAACTTAAATTCATATAATCAAAAACCTGAATATGTCCCGTTCCCAGTTCAAGATATCTGTCCGTTATTCCCCTTATCATTCCGTTTGCGACAATTAGTGTAATTATTATCGGAATAAGGCTTACGGCAATTCCCGCCGCTGCGCCCCTTAAATACCTTACTCCTTCGTGCGCCCTGCACCAGAGGTATCTAACGGCGATAAAAAATGAGACTGCGGCGGAGTTTCCCGCGATTCTTTTCAAATCTGTCTCCTGTTTTTATTGCTTTTTAATGAATAGCCTCTTTTTTTAATCCTGCGCCGTTTCAGCGTTATCTGCTCATTTTTAAGCAGTCCGTTTTCAAGAACAAGCTGTATCGACGCTTTTTGAGCTATCTTTTTATCATGAGTAACTACAATTAATGTTTTTCCCCATTTCTGCGCGTTTTCATAAAGCAGATGAGTGACAATTTCACTGTTCTGCGAATCAAGGTTTCCAGTCGGCTCATCTGCAAGAATTAAAGCGGGATCATTTACCATAGACCTTGCTACCGCGACTCTCTGTCTCTCTCCTCCTGAAAGCTGGGAAGGAAAGTGATTTTTTCTGTCTTCAAGTTTTACATCAGCCAACAGAACTTCCGCTCTTTTTACAGCTTCTTTCTTTTTCATTCCGGCCATAAATGCCGGAAGCATTACATTTTCCAAAGCTGAAAAATCCTTAAGAAGGTAATGAAATTGAAAAATAAATCCTATGCGTTTTGATCTGTACTGCGACATTTCTTTTTCATTAAAGGAGGTAATTTCATCGCCTCCTATGAATACGTTTCCTTCATCGGCGCGATCAAGTCCTCCTATAATATTAAGAAGCGTGCTTTTTCCGCTTCCGCTTATACCCATGATTGCGGCGGATTTTCCCTCTTCTATTTCAAAGTTTACGCCTTTTAAAATATGTAGCGTTTCCGTTCCGGATAAATAATTTTTTACAATGTTTGATACCTTTATAAGACTTCTTTTATGTTCATTCATAACGCAGCACCTCCGCCGGCAGTATTTTGGCTACCTTCCGTGACGCAAACCATGCGGCCGCAAGAGAAGACAGAAAACCAAACATGAAAATCATTACCACTTCATAATTTATAATGCGGGAAGATATTTCCTTCAGATAAAAAACCGCAGGCGAGAATATTTCAAAGTTCCCCGCTATTCCCGCTCCGAACAAAAACGCCACTTCATTAATTAATCCTATAAAAAAATTAACTACAGTTTCCACAAGCGAAAAAAACATCTGAATATTTGACGCGATTAAAAGACCCAGTATTAGTCCAAGACACGCTCCTGTAAGCCCGATAACAGCGCCGTCTATTACAAACACCAGCTGAACGGATTTTTCATTTCCGCCTACTGCGCGTATAAGGGCGATTTCTTCCCTGCGCTGAAGAACCGACCTTCTCTGGGCCTGATAAATATTAAGACCGACTACAATAAAAATAAGCCCGACGAGAATAAACATAAAGAGCTTTTCTGTGCGCAGCGCTCCAAAAAAAGATCTGTTATAATCACGCCAGCTTGATAATTTAATGCCGCTGAAGCCTGAATCAGATAATTTCCTTTGCGCGTTTTCAAGCGCGCTATTGTCATGGAAGCGGTTGGAAAGTTTTATTCCCAATTTCAGATCTGTTTCGCTGTCCAATAGAGATATACTTTCAATATTTAAGAATGCCCAGCTGCAATCATATTCATAATAATCTGTTCTGAAAATGCCGGTTATGATAAAATCAGCAATGCCGCCTTCGTCCTGGGCGGATAAAATTCCTGTAATTGAATAAAAAGAAACCTCATCGCCGATTCCAAGTCCAAGACGGCGCGCAAGCTCGGTTCCCAATAATACATTACGGGTATTTGATATATCAAAAGAGCCTTCTTCAAAAATTAATATTTTTTCCATTGCTCTGTCAATTTGCAGGGTGTCTTCCCTTAAACCCCTAACAAGCACCGCGTGCTGGGTTGCTCTTCTTCCTCTTGAGAGAACCTGAAGTTCATTAAACGGAACTGCCGCATTTACGCCTGGAATTGTCAGCATGATCTCCTGTAATTCGTTAATTCTTTCATTTTGAAAATTTTCCAGACGTAAATGATATGAGGAAACTTCCAGTATGCTTTCTATAAAACCAAGCTGAAATCCGTTCATAACGGCGATAATAACAATTAACGCAAGTACTCCGATTCCTATTCCAAGAACAGCCAAAACAGGAGAGTTGCTTCGTCCTTTAAAAATATAGCGTGATGCGACAAAAAGAATCCAGAGTTTTTTCAATTACCTCATCCTTGTCTCGGATATTTTTCTGCCGTCTTCCCATACGGCTCTTAGCACCAGGGCATTGTTTAAATAAAGATCTTCAATTTCAGTATTTCCTTCCATGCTGACAATACGCTCAAGGACGCCGTTTTTAAAATTACGCTCCAGAACCCTGTCTCCGCCGGAATTATACTCGAATTCGGCCAAAAGTTCCATATCATCTTCAATTTTTACTGTAGAAATAATTCTGTTGTTTTCCCATGTGTTGCGGATAATACGTATTATTTTTTCATCATCATTATATAATGTTTCGCTTAATATCCTTCCCCTTTCATCAGTTTCATAAACTATTTTATTACTGCTCTCTATAGCATCATCGCCGAAGAATTCAGGATATAAATTGATTCTTTCATTACCCAGACTGGATTCCTCTACAGCATCCATAATGCGTCTTGGAAAGCTGATAAAAACAGAATCATCGGCAGGCTGTATATCTGTAAAAAATATCCGCTCTATTGTCCTTAATGAAGAGGAGCGGTTGTAACGGTAATAATCCACGTAAATTTCATTATATTCTTTATTGTTATCCTGAATTGATACAAAAGCGCCAATCAGAATATTATTTTCATACTCATAATTAGTTCTGCTGTTTCTTCCGTTTTCATATAACCTGTACTCTGTAATTAAAAATGAATTATTATCGAAAATTTCGATAAAGCCTGTTTTGTTTTGAATATTGTCAATATAATTAATTGTTTCACTGTTATATAAATCCATTCCCAGAAAATCGCTTGATTCTGTAAAAACCGCATTGAGTCTTGTATTGCCTCTAGAGTCCCTTAATATCCATTGTGTTCTTGTCTGCTCTCCGTTTTTATAAAGGATGCGTATTTCCGGCAAATAATCTCCATCGTAGAATTGCGAAAGAAATGGCGGTATTTCGTTGTTATGCGCAAATATAACCGCGAGCGCGTATTCATGCCTTAAAGCGACAGCGCGGGAGAGCGTCTCTTCAAGAGCCATGCCTCCGGCGTTTGATCTGAACCATCGGGCCGGTCTTACCCAGCCTGATGAAAAATCATTATTAACTTCACCTGATGAAAAAATATCCATCTCCTGGGCGATAACAATAAAACCGGCAAAAAGAGCCAATACAGAAAATATTACAGGCATTACCGCTGCGGATCGATGTATCTCTTTATTCCTTGCTTCTTTATTCAATTCCAACAAATTCCTTTGTAAATTTTTCCGGATTAAAAATATCTATGTCTGTGTATTTTTCGCCTGTACATATATATACAACAGGTAATCGCAATTCTGAAGCAAGGGAAAAAACGACGCCGCCTTTAGCGGTAGAATCGTATTTTGTAAGTATTACTCCGTCAAGGGTTACAGCAGAATGAAATATTTCAGCCTGAGCGAATGCGTTCCTTCCCGTTGTAGCGTCCAGCACCAAATATTTCAAATAACGCGCTGAAACCGCTTTTGATTCAACAACTCTGTCGATTTTTCTGAGTTCTTCCACAAGCGCGGATTTAGTGTGCATTCTTCCTGCCGTATCCGCGATAACAAAGTCCGCTCCGCCTGAAAGAGCCGCCTCCAGGGCATCATACACAACCGCTGCCGGGTCTCCTCCCTGTTTATGAGCAACTACCCTTGTGTCAAGATTTTGCCCGTGAATTTTCAATTGGTCTATCGCGGCGGCCCTGAACGTATCGGCGGCCGCAAGGATTGTTTTTTTATTATATTGGGAGGCGTACATATGGGAAAGTTTTGCGGCTGTTGTGGTCTTTCCGACGCCGTTTACTCCAAGCAGCAGAATCGCCGTAAGTTTTTCCGCAGAATGAGAAAAATCCGCATGCTTTGCCTTTTCCAGTTCATCAAGGAGCAGCTTTGCAAGCTGCGAAGGTAATTCTTCGGCGCTGTTTTTTTTACACCGTTCCTTTAAAAGACTTGTAATTTTTACAGCCTGCGCCGCGCCGAAATCGCCTTCAATCAGCAAGTCGCACAGGTCATCAAAAGTTTCCTGATTAACAGCGGATTTTCCTGAAAAAAAGTTTTTTATTCTTTCGCTGAATTTCATTTAATTTTCTTCTGTTGTTACTGTCACAGCCGCGCTCTTGTTGGCTGTATAAAGATATCTGACTAAACGGTATATACCGTATATGGTAACGGCTCCAAAAACAATCGCTGTTCCCATGCTGACATAGTACAATGATTGATAACTGTCATAAAAATTGCGTGTCGGCGAATCAGCGGTTCTTATGGCAGAATCAGCGCTCATATATGATTGATACGCAAGCCATGCGCCGATACCTGTAATCCATGTTCCGCCCCATGCCCAATAATAACTTCTTCTCTCTTTATCTACATGTCCGCTGTCAGGGAGCGTCAGCGGATTAAGGGTCAATGAATGAGAAGTATCAAAGGACTGTGGCACCTGAAACACAACAGCTGCTCTTTCCATGGAAGAATTCTCAAATTCAATATATTCCATTCTGTCGGCCGGAAGACGCAGCGTTAAAGGCGTCTGCCCGGCATATAACGCTCCGTGATAAACGCTGCCTGGCGTTTCAGACAAAATATCAATATTTCTGTATTCAACAGGATTCAACCGTAAAAAAATATCGATATTCTCTCCGCCTGCGACACCGGTATTAATGGATATACTTTCATAATTGGGAGAAGACGCGTCTATTGTTATTGTTCCCGGAGGATATTCAATCGTGATATTTCTGTCCCTGTTAACATATGAATTGTTAACAAGCAATAACGCGTCCTGCGGCTCTGTTCTTATTGTAACAGAAGCCGGACGGTTTCCTGAAAGAACCAAATGCAGCCTTTGCGTGATTTCATCAAGCGCGCTGTCAATATCACCTAACGAAAAAACCGCACTGTCTTCCCATGAAAACGAGCCTGTATAAACTGTATAAAGTTTCACTGAAAGAAGATATCTGCCGTAAAAATCTGAAATTGACATTACAAGAAACGCGTCAATTTTTTGATCGCTTGCGAATTTATACTCAGCGCCGGCAGCAGGAGCGGCAGGGAAAACAAGGTCATGGTTAGGGGAGAATATTATAAAACCAGGCTCTCTGTTTACAAGCGGGGCGTTATTTTCAATTTCTTTAAGAGCGGCCCTTAATTTTTCTATATCTGAATCAATTGCGGCGATACTCTGACGGTATCTCCATTCAGGCTCTCCGCGGAAAACAAGCGAGGCCCTTTCTTCCAGTTTTGCGTTTAACGCTCTTGCCGCAGAAGATCGATCATTCGCCCATGCTTTGTCTTCATAAAAAGCGTATTCGGAAGATATACGCGTACGGAAACTGACAGCGCTTAATTTTTCAACCATCATTCTGGAAATAATTTCTGATATATTTCTCTGGGAAGGAAGCTGATTCGTATCAATCTCTGTTATGCAAAGAATCCACTCATCATTCTGTGTTTTAATTTCTTTTTCATCCTGTTTTCCGGCGGCGAATATCTGCGTATACAAAATGAAGAATAGAAAAACTGTAAAACAAATCCTTTTTTCCAAAACAATTCCCCGCATTATTCAGACTACCACGCTATGTTGCATTATTCATCTGCATTACTTTGCAATGCATTGTTTGAGCGCCAGGAAAATTTCAGGTATTCTTCTATGAACGGATCGATGTCGCCGTCCATTACCGCCTGTATGTTTCCTTTTTCAACCTTTGTTCTGTAATCTTTTACCATTGTATACTGTTGAAACACATACGATCTTATCTGATTACCCCATGAAATATCTTTTTTCTCCTGTGAGAATTTGGCGTTTTCTTTTTCTTTTTCCTGACGGTAATGTTCATAAAGGCGCGCTTTTAAAATACTCATCGCGATTGCCCTGTTTTTTATCTGGCTGCGTTCGTTTTGGCAGGCAACCACAATTCCTGTAGGAAGGTGGGTAAAGCGGACTGCGCTGTCTGTCTTGTTTACATGCTGCCCGCCCGCTCCGCCGGAACGGTATGTGTCGATGCGCAAATCCTCAGGTTTTATTTCCACTTCGATAGTATCGTCAATAACAGGAAAAATATAAACCGAAGCGAATGATGTGTGCCGCCTCGCGTTTGAATCAAACGGGCTAATCCTTACAAGCCTGTGAATACCCGATTCTCCTTTCAGATAGCCATAAGCAAAATCTCCGTCAACCTGACATGTGGCTGATTTAATCCCCCCTTCAGCTTCCTGCCTGTCAACTTCTTCCGCTTTAAAGCCTTTCTGCTCCGCCCAGCGAAGATACATGCGATAAAGCATTCCCGCCCAGTCGCATGCCTCAGTTCCGCCAGCTCCGGAATGAACTGTCAAAAAACAGCAATTTTTATCCATCTCCCCTGACATAAGCTCAAAAATATTTTGCTTTTCATAACGGGCGGTAAGATCCTTTAAGGTATTTTCAACATCCGCGCTTTCCCTTTCGTCCTTTACGTCATTGGCAAGCTCATAAAGAGTTTGTAAATCCGTCAATTCATCATGAAGGGTCTTCCACGGTTCATACCGGTTCTTAAGGCTTTTAAGCAAAGCCACTGTTTTTTCTACGTTTTCCTGATCGTTCCAGAAACCGGGCTGCGCGATTTTCGCTTCCGTATCGGTTATACGCTGCGCAAAGGAAGCGTCTTCAAAGCCGCCTCCATGTTTCGTTTATTTTTTTTGATAAATCTGTAATTGGCGCTGAAAGTTCGGATAAAAGCATAATTATCTCCTGTATACCGAAATAATAGTTGAATTTCATGGGAAATACAAGATAAAGCGATATCATATACGATTTAACATAACGGTAAAAATTGCGAAATCATGTATAAAGGCACAGAGTATAAACTGCCGCTAATGCCAAAATTCATTAAGGATTCTTGCAATTCTTAAACTATCCATATTAAAATATTAAATATGATCGAAGATATCCGCTGGAAACAGCGTTTTCAAAGTTATAAAAAAGCCCTTGCAACTGTAAAAAACGCCGTTGAACTCGCGCAGAAACGGGAATTGTCCGATCTTGAAAAACAGGGAGTAATACATGGTTTTGAGTTTACCTTCGAGCTTGCCTGGAATGTCATGAAGGATTATCTTGAAGAACAGGGAATAACCGGTATAATAGGCAGCAAGAACGCGATCAGGCATGCGTTTAACAAGGGAATCATTGAGGACGGCGAAGCGTGGATGAAGATGCAAAAGGATCGTAATCTGACGTCGCATTTATACGATGAAGAAGAGGCTGAAAAAATATTAATCGAAATAAAAAATATATATTACTATCAAATGAACAAATTAGCGGATAAAATGACTAATATGGAATAATAAATGGAATACGGATTATCAGACAACATAATCTCCGCTCTTTTCTCTGTTTTTAAAAAATATAACGGCATAAATCAGGTTATTCTTTACGGCAGCAGGGCGAAGGGATGTTTTAAAACAGGCTCAGATATTGATATCACCATTAAAACAGATAACAATTTTACACGCGATGATCTTCTTCATATCGCCAATGATTTTGACGATTCGGATATTCCCTATTTTGTCGATGTTTCAATTTACGAAAACTTATCCAATCCTGACTTAAAAGCGCATATCGACAGAGCCGGAAAGGTTTTATATTCAGCGTAAGGGTATCACTCAAAAACTTTTTTAAATTCTATAACGCATCCTGGAAATGTAAAAAGAGGAACATCATCTTCTCCTGAAAAATTACGGCAAATATAATTACCGTTAACATATTCAAGAGTGGTGATAATTTGTTCTTCAGGGTCTATCATCCAGTATTCATTAACACCGGCTTTTTCATAAAGGTTTAATTTTGTTACCATATCGTGAGATCTGTTGGAAGATAGTATCTCAATAATAAATTTCGGAGCGCCGTTGTAGCTGTTTTCCTTTAATTTTGACAGGTCGCAGGCAAGGAAAATATCCGGCTGCACAAGCGTGTATTTATCGCCTTTTTCATAAAGGGGATATACATCAAACGGAGCGACTATTGTTTTGCAATTATGTGCGGATAGCTGACCGTCTAACTGTGTAAAAAGCCGTCCTGCTGTTATCTGATGTTTATATCCTGGAGAACTCATCGCGTATTCTGTACCGAAAATGAGTTCAAACCGGGGCTTTTCAAGAGAAC
>JAIRQF010000037.1 GCA_031256635.1 Treponema sp.
GACGACTGTCGGGATTGATGAGGAAAAGATACGAAGGTATGTAAAATATCAAGAAGACGCAGAGCGGTTCAGCGAAGACCACGAACTACAGCCAGACCTCTTTTAGAGGTCAAATTCAAGCCACCGCCTTTGGCGGTGGTTGTTGACTATTTTTAAAACCTGTCTACTAAATAAAGACTCATAAGAAAGCATTCGTTCTGTAACAGAAGCCAGAAAAGCAAAACTGTTTTTCGAATCAATAAAGCGGAAAAAAGATCATTAAATCCTTTGATTTTGTAATGTACTGCGTGCTGGCGGTAAACCCAGAGAAAGGGGTATTTTAACAATAGAAGAAGCCGTAGATTTGTTTAAACTGGAATGACCCTATAGAAGTCAAGGATAGCCGCCCTTAATATTACTGGTTTCATTCTATAAAATTTATTTTTATTTAAAATTGGAATTGTTCTGAAAAACATTATTTTTTTTGATATTACTATATTTATTAAACTTAATAAAAATATATAATTATTTCTGAGGTATATCTTGAATAATAAACGCATAAAAAATGAAGCGCTGCGCTTACAATTTCTTACAGGATTGATGAATATACGCATATTCGGGAAGATGGGAAGAAAAAAAATAATTAAAACTTCTTACGGTGATGTTAAAGTGCTGGAATATGGTTTTGACTCACAAAAGATTGAACCGCTTTTTATAGATTTGTATGGAGGAGGATTTGTACTGGGAAGCGCTGAAATGGACGAACCTATGTGCGTTTATTTCCGTGAAAAAACAGGGGTAAAAATAGTAAGTATTGATTACCCAAAAGCGCCGCAAAAACCGTACCCGGCTGCGGTTAATGCCGTTTACGAAATAGTTATGCATTATTACAACAACGCAGAAATGTTTAAGATAAATCCATTAAATATCGGCATCGGCGGACACAGCGCGGGGGGAAATATAGCGGCAGTAATATGTATTATGGCAAATGAAAAAAAGGATATAAAAATCAAGTATCAGGTATTGGATTATCCGCCCTGTGATTTATCTATAAAACCTTCCGATAAGCCGAATATTAAAGGATCGGTCCCGCCGGAAATTGCCAATTTGTTTAACACATGTTATTTTAACAATGATGTCAAATTATCTGAATCGGCCTATATTTCACCTATATATGCTACAAAAGAAATGCTGACAGGACTTCCGGCAGCTCTATTTATAGTAGCAGGAAGAGATTCATTGCATGATGAAGGAGTACGTTATAAAGATTTACTGATTAAAGCAGGAGTTGCGGTGGAGTTCCATGATTTCTCTGATTCAGTTCATGGGTTTACATATAATAAAACACCTGATGCAAAAGAGGGATGGGATATTATTGCCGGTTTCATAAAAAAGCTAATTTAATTTTTACGGTACAACATAGCCTCCTGTAAAATAATACGCCATTTCAAATTATTTATTAAGCAATCTCAAAACAAATTTAACTAAAGGCGATTCCATTCTTTTTAAAACTTTTTTTAATAAACTGACAATTTGAATATGCTGAGGACATTTTTTTTCACACTCGCCGCATTGTCTGCAATTATCGGGTGAATAATTTAAATCTGGGTTATTTACTCCGGTACTTGTTAAATATTGCTGAACGCCTGAATACATGCCAATAGAAAAAGATAAATTGTATGCCATAAAACAGCCTGGAATATTTACATTATACGGACAGGGCATACAGTAATTGCATCCGGTACATTGTATTTTATAGGATGAGTTAATTATTTTTATTACAGATTCATATACCGATTTTTCCTTTTCATTCAGCATATTCGCGGTGCAGTTATCTGCTATTTTAATATTTTCTTCAAGCTGCGAATCTTTATTCATACCGGAAAGGACAACGCTTACTTCCTTTTGATTCCAGAGCCATCGTAATGCCCATGCGGCAGGTGTCAACGCGCTGTTTGCCGATTTAAACAATTTTACGGCTTTTACCGGTAATCCATCCGCAAGCTTTCCTCCCAGAAGCGGTTCCATAACAAAAACAGAAACCTCTTTTTCATACGCCTTTTTTAAACCTGTCATTCCCGCCTGATAATTTATATTCAAATAATTGTATTGAATCTGGCAAAAATCCCATTCATAGTCATCAAGAATCTGTAAAAATTCATTTTGTATTCCATGAAAAGAAAACCCGATATTTTTTATTACACCGGATTCCTTCTTATCTCCTATCCATTTTCTGATACCAATGTTATTAAGCTCTCTCCATAATTTCATGCTTGACAGATTACGTAAAAGATAATAATCAATATAATTTGTTTTAAGATGTTCAAGCTGGATTTGAAAAACAGTATTGAAATCTTTATATTTTCTGAACTTAATCATTGGAAGCTTTGTCGCAAGAAATATTTTTTCCCTTAATTTATTTTTTAATAAAATTTGCCCGAGTGTTTCCTCGCTGCCGCTGTAAGTAAAGGCGGTATCAAAATAATTAATACCGTTTTTTACCGCGTTTAAAATTAACTGTTCGGTCTTTTCAGTATCTGTTTGTTTTACATTCTCTTTTGGAAACCGCATGCAGCCGAATCCCAGTATCGATAAACTGTTCCCCGATTTCCTGTCTGTATAGAACTGCATATATTTCTCCCTGCGGTATTGACATGTGGTTACATATTAACCACACTCGTAATAATGGATTTATGGGACAACTCTGTTAATTGTCTCACAAATTGAATATGAATGAGATTCCGGGAACAATCAATGACCAGCTCAGAAATTTATATTAAACGCTTTTCTGCATGGGCGCCCGGAATTGAAAATCCCTCTGAATGGGATGAGTGGTCTCATGATAAGCGCGATATATTATCTGAAGCGACATCTCCAAAAATTAACTATACAGACTCCAATTTCCGCAGGCGTTTAAGTCCAATTTCAAAAATGACAATACAGGTTATACACGATCTTTTACCTTTTAATGATGAAACTAAATTGCTTTTTTTTTCATTCCGTGGAGAGCTATCAAGAGAATATCAAATCTTTAAAATGTTAACGGAAGAAAGAGTAATCAGCCCTTCCGCGTTTTCCTTATCAGGTTTTAATACGCCTGTTGCGCTGGCATCCATTGCGTTTGGACTAAAGGGAGGATACTCGGCTTTATACCCTGCCAATAATTCATTTTCTTCCTGTATTAAAGCGGCGCAGGCTTCAGTTTTATCAGGAAAGACAGATGAGCTTGTTTTAATTTACGCTGATGAAAAAATACCGGCTGAATGTTTAAATTTTTTTAATGAAGAATATTCGCCATTGGCATTTGCCCTTCTTCTGTCACGGGAATATAAAAATGAGTTTACCCCCATATCCTTGTTTAATACGGAGGATAACCCGGCAGCTTTTTTAAAAAAGCTCCTTCTTTGCCATGGAAAAGCAAACATTAATTCAATTTAACATCTTCTAAGAATCAGGCTGACATTGCATCCGCCGAATCCAAAGTTATTATTCATGCAGAAAGAAACTGTCTTCTTGCTTGAATACGGAGTAAAAGACAGTTTATCATCACAGGCACCGTCCCAGCAGTGTAGCGGAGTTCCCCTTTGTTCATTCAATACCATCCAGCAAATCGCGGTTTCCAATGCGCCTGAAGCGCCGAGAGTGTGTCCTGTTACAGGTTTAGTTGAGCTTGCGGGAGGACATCTCTCACCGAAAATTACATTCATGGCATTGCTTTCAGCTTCATCGTTGAGCACTGTACCTGTGCCGTGAAGATTCACATAACCGATTTGTCCGCCTGATAAACGAGCGTCAATAAGCGCGGCCTTCATCGCGTTAGCGGCTCCTTTTCCGGGAGCTGTCATGTGATAGGCATCGGCGCTTTCACCTTTTCCCAACAGTTCCACGCCGGAATTTTGCTTTGATTCCAGTAGAAAAAAGGCGGCGCCTTCGCCCAGATTAATTCCATTCCGATTCCTGCTGAATGGATTGGCAATATTTTCAGATAATGCTTCAAGAGAGTGGAAGCCTTCGAAAATCGTGTCCGTTACAACATCGGCGCCTCCTGCGATTACAGCGTCGCATATACCTGCCTGAATTAACTCAGATCCGCGTACAATCGCGTTTGCTCCGGAAGCACATGCGGTAGCGACAGTAAAAGCAGGCCCTTTTATACCGAATTTGCGCGTAATATATTCCGCACAGAATGACGCGCTTTGAAAATTAAAATCAGGTTCATCATGAATGTCATTCTTTTTTAGCTGCGCAAGAAAAGCGACTTCACTGCCAATGTCGCACGAACCGGCACATACTCCGATTTTTTCATGTCCGTACATGGAAACTGCATTCTCAACAGCGGGGCGCAGCTGTTCAAGAGCTGCATTAATAACGCGTATAATTTTTGTATCTCCTGAACAAGCCAACGGCGGCGGCAAATTAACTTCAGACAATTCTCCGGGAATTAGTCCGACAGGATACATCTTATCATCATCTTTATTATTTCGCATAACAAATCCGCCCTGATAGCCATTTAAGCAGGACTCATATAGCTCATACATATTTTTTCCAGCGCAGCAAACAAGAGCCGGAGCGGACAGATATATCTTTTTTCTCATTGTAGACAGCCTTTTTAAAATTTAAACCTCTGTAAAGGATATTACGATCACAATTCATTCATTCCAAAAATTAAAAAAATTATACCACTGAAAAGGATATTTTTTACAATATTTTTCCAAAAGTTCTGTAAATGATTCGGCTAAAAGATAACTTCTTTCCTGTCTTTCTTTACGCCTGCAATCAAAGGAAAGAGGGCTTCCATGCACATGCATATTGTATTTTGGTTTTATAGATAAATCCCCGTGACGCAGGCCAAAAATAAAATAGACAGGAGCTTTCAGAAGCGAGACTAAATAAAATATACCGGATGAAAAAGGCGCTTTCTTTCCGATGAACGGGAGCATAAAATTTTTTCCGCCAAGTGATGTTCTGTCCGCTGCGATTAAAACCAATTCTCCCTTGCTGATTTTTTCTTCAAGTTGAATTGCCGTTTGAGCGCCTATATCATCAGGGTATATTAAATCAATACCTGACTGCGGATTTAGTTCTTTAAGAACACGGCTAAAATACGCATTTACTTTTATATCCATGATCGCGGTAACAGAAATTTTTCTGGATACTCCTGTCTGTCCTGTATTCAAAAGTCCCTGTAAAAGCATCGCGTTTCCCAAATGAGAAAATAAAAGAACAACTCCCTTCCCTGCTTCAAGCTCTTCAAGGAGTTTTTTTATATCATCATTCTGAAAACAAATATCGCTAAAGGAAAATTTTCCGCTCCATGCCTGCATTTTCTCCAACACAGAAAGTGAAAAAGAAACAATGTGCCTTAACGGACCAAAACGGGACATACATTTTTTAGCCGATAGCGGATTTTCAATAAAAGGAGCGATTTTTTTTAAAAAACGATACGATTCAATTCTCCCTCTTTTTGAAAAAAGGAAATAAAAAAATCCGACAGGAAACGCTATTATTTTTAATAATATTACAGGTAAACACCTGAATAAAACAAGGAGAAACTTTAACTGCCAGTATCCCGCCGCTTCTTCCTTTTGCTTTGACCAGTGCCTTGTATCTTCCGACATTAATATCGTCCCGGTATTTATTCTATATTATAATCAACTGTTTAAAAAAGCTCTTTTATGTTGTTTTCAAAACAGAAAGGAAATCTGTTATGACCGATAAAAATGATATAAAAACATGTCTCAAGTGCGGAATTTCCTGAAGACCTGGTACAGGAGCGCAATTTAATATTCCGCGCAATTGGTCATTACGGACAAGAGAATAAATAAAAATTCAATGTTCTTGACTGAATAACTCTGTTAATATTACTCTTAGTATAAGTTCTATGTCCGAATACTCAAACGAAAAATACACTCAGGATAAAATAAAAGCAATAGACGCGAAAACTGAAGCGCAGAAAATCGCCTTTTCTCCCCTTACTTTTCAGGCGGTCAGAGCCGCTTTGGAACTGGGAATATTAAAAGTAATTTCTGATTCGCAAGAAAAAGGGATTACAATTAAAGAGATAGCCAAAAAAGTAAATATTTCCTGTTACGGAGTAAAGGTACTTCTTGAAATAAATCTTTCGATGAACATTGTAAAAGTTTTATCCAAAGATGGCGAAGATTTTTTTTATCTCGGAAAGACCGGCTGCTTTCTTCTGGAAGATGAAATGACAAGAGTTAATTTTAATTTTGTAAATGACGTGTGTTATAAAGGAGCGTTTGAACTTACAAGGTCAATAAAGGAGGGAAAACCTCTGGGACTTGAAGTGTTCGGCTATAGCGATAAAACAATTTATGAAGCGCTCTCTACTCTGCCTGAGCGGGTAAAAAAGAGCTGGTTTGAATTCGATCATTTCTATTCGGATATAGGTTTTAGGGAAGCTCTTCCCATCGTATTTAAAAACAAGCCGAAAAAAATAATTGATATCGGCGGAAATACCGCAAAATGGGCGATTCTTTGCTGTAATTACAATCCTGACGTAGAGGTTATAATTGTTGATTTACCCGGCCAGATTGAGATAGCTGAAAAAGAAATAGCGAAAAATAATTTATCCCGCCGGATTAAAACTTATGAATGTAACATTTTAAGCGAAGATGCGCAAATTCCTAATGACGCGGACATTATCTGGATGAGTCAGTTCCTTGATTGTTTTTCTCTTGATGAAGTAACGCGCATAATGAAAAAGACAGGTAAAGCATCAAATGACACAACTGAAATTTTTATTTTCGAACCTTTCTGGGATAAACAGAAATACGATGCCGCATCTTTTTCACTTCAGGCAACTTCCCTTTATTTTACATGCATGGCAAACGGTAACAGTAAAATGTATAACAGCGCAGAGTTTGAAAAGACAATAAAAGAAGCAGGTTTTTATATTACAGAAGCTTTACACAATCTCGGATCGAACTCATATTCACTTCTTCGCTGCCGCAAATCCTCAGAAATCCCGCGGGGATTTTCATGAATGAATCAATTTTTATTAACCGCATATCGGCATGGGCTCCGGGTATTGAAAACTCTTCACAGTGGAATGAATGGGCACTGGGCAAACGCGAAATATTGTTCACATGCAAAGATCCTGAACTTTCATTTATAGACTCTCTTTTTAAAAGGCGTCTAAGCCAAATCTCCAAAATGACAATACAGGTAACTCATGACTTAATGCCTATAGCAAATAATACTAAAATCTTTTTCTTTTCATTCAGGGGCGAACTTTCAAAGCAATTTAAGGTTAACAAAATGCTGATTCAGGAAAAAACTTTAAGTCCTTCTGTTTTTTCACAATCTGTTTTTAACGCTCCCGTTGCCCTTGCTTCCATAGCAATGGGACTTAAAGGAGGATACTGCGCGATTTACCCGGGAAACAATTCTCTTAAAGTATGTGTATTAACCGCAGCCGCTTCTCTCCTTGGAGGAACAGCGAATGAAGCTGTTTTTATTTACGCTGATGAAGAAGCGCCGCCTGAATACGGATGTTTCTTTAATGAAGCGCCATGCGCGGCGGCGTTCGCGCTTCTGTTAACAAAATTGAACAAGAGTAAAGGCAGCGGTACAGTATCCTGCGGCATCCCTCTTTTGCTTCCTGAAGAGAATGAAAATCCTCTTTTCTATCTTAAAAGACTCCTTCGCGGGGGCATTAATGTTTCCTCCTGATTTGCCTCCTGTATCAAACAAACCGCTTTATATTTACAGAGTCATTGCAAAATGGTTTTCTTTTTTTATTATTGGATTCACTTCAATCTTTCTTGGCATTCTGATTCTCCCTTTCATGCGTCTTATATTTATTAAAAAGAAGCGTTTTCAAAAATACGGAAGGCGTTTTATATCAGGCGCGCTAAGGTTCTTTGTTTTCATTATGCGCATAATAGGAATTGTAAAACTAATCCCCGATGATCGTGAAAAATACAGGCATTTGTCTTCAAAGATAATTGTCGCAAATCATCCGTCCCTTCTTGATGTTGTTATGCTAATTTCTTTAATACCAAACGCTGACTGTATTGTAAACGCATACATGAAAAGAAACATTTTAACAGGAGTGGTTCTTCAGCTTTATATTCTGGGTTCGGATGACCTTGACGGCATTCTTCGCTCCTGCAGCGAATCTCTTAAGGACGGCAACTGTCTTATTATTTTTCCAGAAGGAACAAGAACGCCGAGAGCGGGAAAAATTATTTTAAAGAAAGGAGCGGCAAGAGTCGCGCTTCATTCTGATTGCGGAATTGTTCCGATACATATAGGAGGAACAGACAAGTACGGCCTTGGCAAAAAAGATCCGTGGACAGGATTTAATCCGAATGAAAAGTATATTTATAATCTTACAATGGGACGGGAAATTAATCCGCAAAACTACAAGTCTTTGCCCGCTCCGGCAGCGGCAAAATTAATTACAATGGATATTGAATCCATTCTGTTTCCGGAAAGGAAAACAGGAAAGAGATAAGTAAAATCGCTTTCCGGCATATTATAATTCAACTTATATTCCTGAAAATCAATGATGTGTTAATTCCTCCAAAAGCAAAATTGTTTGACATAACATATTCGGTATTTATATCCATACCGTCTCCTGTTATATAATCAAGCGGAGCTGTTTCAGGATCAATATCCGTAAGGTTGATATTCGGGCAAAACCACTTTTCCTTCATCATGTTAACGGATATCCATGCTTCTATAACACCGCATGCTCCAAGTGTATGTCCGATATAATTTTTTATGGTACTTACCGGAACCGGTCTTTGAAAAACATCATATGTTGCCCAGCTTTCCGCGATATCACCTGAAACGGTCGCAGTTCCGTGCGTATTCACATAACCTATCGCCTGCGGATCAAGCTGCGCGTCCTTTAAAGACAGCCTCATAACTTCACCCTGGGTAGCCCTGTTCGGAGATGTTATGTGCATACCATCCGTATTGGTCGCGAATCCCGCGATTTCCGCAATGATGAGCGCTCCCCTCTTTATTGCGTGTTCATATTCTTCAAGAATTAATGCTCCCGCTCCCTCTCCTATCACAAGGCCGTCCCGGTTTTTATCATAAGCCGCGGGAGTTTTGTCAGGGCTGTCGTTTTTTGTGCTTGCCGCAAAAAGTGTGTCGAATACCGCCGCGTCCATCGGACTTAGCTCTTCGGCGCCTCCTGCAATCATAACATCCTGAATACCGTTCCTGATTGTTTCATAAGCAAAGCCGATTGCCTGACTGCTTGACGTACAAGCTGTATTTGTGGAAATCAGCCTGCCTGTAAGTCCGAAAATGACTCCAATATTTGCGGCGCAGGTTTGCGGCATCGCTTTTATGTATGAAGTAGCGGTAATTTTTTTTACATCATCCATAACAAGCATGCTGTAAAAATCCAATAAAGGTTCTATGCTGCCCATTGAGGATCCGAAAGCGACTCCCATGCGTCCGCTTTTAAAAACAGGATCGCCGGGATTAAAGCCGGCCAATGCTTTTTCTGTTGAAACCAGGGCAAGCTGTCCGACTCTGCCCAGGCCTCTTGTTCTTTTTCGAGGATAATCAGGCATTGTAAAATCGACAGGGCACGCAAGCATGGTGTTCATGTCCTTATATCTTTCCCATTCTTTCATATAACGGATATGGTTTTTTTTTGCTTTAAGAGATGTTAATATTTGTAGCCATTCATCGCCTAGAGCGCATATTACAGAGCCGCCTGTTATGACCACCCTTCTTTTCATTATGCCATTCCTCCGTTTACCGATATTACCTGCCTTGTAATATATGAAGCGGATTCTGAAAGAAGAAAAACAGCCAAAGCGGCTACTTCCTCAGGTTTTCCGGTTCTACCCATCGGAATTAATGGGAGCGCTTTTTCCAACGGTACGTTTTCAAGCATACTGGTTTCGATTAAACCAGGGGCTATGCAATTAACAGTAATTGAGCGCGAAGCAAGCTCCAGTGCAAGCGCTTTGGTCGCTCCTATTATACCCGCTTTTGCGGCGCTGTAATTTACCTGCCCCCTGTTTCCCATAATCCCTGACACCGATGAGACAGTGATAATTCTGCCTTCTTTCCTGCGGCAGACAGGCATAATAAGGGGATGAATCACGTTGAAAAAACTGTCAAGATCCGTACGCAATACCGAGTCCCATTCGTCATCGCTCATTGCGGGGAAAGCGTTATCGGCGGATATTCCCGCATTACAAATGATCCCCCAAAAAGCGCCGTTTTCCTCCGACCATTTTTCAAGTTTTTCGCGGCATTCATTTCTGTTTGAAACATCAAACTGAATTAATTCAACTTTTCCGTTTTTTTCAATGATCTCATTTACTAATGACTGCGCCTCTTCTTTTCCTTTGTTATAATGCGCCGTTACCTGATACCCGGCCTCAGATGCTGCCAGTGCAATTGCGCGGCCTATTCCCCTGCTTGCTCCCGTAACAAGTACTTTTTTTCCGCTCAATTTCATCTCCGTCATCTGAATTATTTTTCTTTTTCCATAACTTCCATTACCGTTAATCTTGCGGAAATTACTTCTTTACCGTCCTGTAATATTTCGCCTTTAAAAATATACATTGCGTCTACATTATCAAGTTCTCTGGATTTTATCGTAATTATACCCTTATTTTTAAAAAAAGGAATATCCAGA
The DNA here is from genome assembly GCA_031256635.1 of Treponema sp. Lineage (GTDB taxonomy): Bacteria > Spirochaetota > Spirochaetia > Treponematales > Breznakiellaceae > WQXQ01. The sequence goes on from JAIRQF010000037.1 coordinate 10,622, forward strand.
TGCATATGAGAAACACTTAAAATAAAACCTTCATTTACAGGCAGATTATTCTCCCTGCATTTAATTCCGATATACGCGGATATCGCCTGAGCGATAAATTCAAACCCAACCCATGAAGGGACGCTCTTTTTCTGTGGATCATAAAATATACAGTCCTGTGAAATATCGTATTCGGCTTCTATACTTTTTCCCTTTAAATCATAATTGATAACTCTGCTTAACAGCATCATTGAGTTCCTGTGCGGAATTAAAGCAAGCAGTTCTTCCCTTTCTATCATTCTATCCTTCCCAGTATCAGGCTGACATTGCAGCCTCCGAACGCGAAACTGTTTGTCATACAAATTGAAGTCGGCTCGTGTCCGGAAACGGCGGGATTTATGGGAGCATCTTCATCAAAGACACCGTCCCAGCAATGAACAGGCAGTCCTTTTCTCTCATTTAAAGCCATCCAGCAAATTGCCGTTTCAAGCGCGCCTGCCGCGCCAAGTGTATGCCCGGTTACAGGTTTTGTGGAACTTGCAGGCGGCGGATTTTTAAATACAGTTCTCAGAGCAAGAGATTCAGCTTTATCATTAAGATGCGTTCCTGTACCGTGAAGATTGATATAGCCGATTTGCTCTTTATTGATTCCGGCGTCAATAATTGCGGCGTTCATTGCCCAAGCGGGACCTTCCGCTGAAGGCGCCGTCATGTGATAAGCGTCGCTGCTTTCTCCGTATCCCAAAAGTTCAATGCCGGATATCTCCTGTGAATCAAGAACAAAAAAAGCCGCGCCTTCGCCAAGATTTATCCCTTTGCGGTTTTTGCTGAACGGATTGCACAAATCCATTGATACCGCTTCCAGAACATTAAACCCCGTTATTACCGTTTGTGAAACAATATCCGCTCCTCCCGCAATAACAGCGCCGCAAATACCAGCTTTAATTAATTCAGCTCCCCGTACAATGGCGCTTGCTCCTGATGCGCATGCGGCGGCGGCTGTAATACATGGTCCTGTAATGTTAAACTTGCGGGAAATATATTCAGCGGGAAAAGAAGCGCTCTGAAAAGAAAGATCGTAGCCTTGAGGAAACTTTCCTCCGGTGAAAAATACGTTATGCGCCATTAGCGACGCTTCGCTTCCGTTTTCGCAGGAACCGAAGCAAACACCGATTTTATCACGCCCGTATTTTAGAACAGCTTTTTCCGCTTCGGCAGTTAATTGTTCCAATGCCGCGTCGATTATTTTTAAGATTTTAGAGTTATCAGAGTACGGCAAAACATGACAGCCTTCCGGTAATTTTCCTTCGATAAGACCAACCCGGAATTTATCCCCATTATATTCGTGAATAACAAGTCCGTTTTGATTTCCTTTTAGACAAGAATCGTACAATTCATTTCTGTTTCTTCCCGCGCAGCAAATCAGAGCCGGAGCGGAAAGATAAATTTTCTTTTTCATTCAAAGTTACCTTCAAGTGAAAAATGATAACCTCGAAGATAATTGGCGATTGTTACCATATTGTTATTTTTTGTTATTTCAGTAATAACGTTTCCGTTTTTTAGGATGCGGCGTATATTGTTTGTTTCAATAAATAAAAGACCAATGTTTTCAAGAGCGGATTTTAGAGACGAGGCATTAAAAAAGCAAAGCTGAAAATCAGCTATAATATATTCAGGAGGCATTGACATAGGGAAAATATTTGAAGAAAATGATATCAATCCGTCTCTCCAGACAAGCTCTCCTATATTTGCGCCCATTTCGTTCATCATACTCATGTCAATTCCATTTTCATCCGCAATCACCCATACATTTGCATAAAAGTTATTTTCACCGTAAGATGCATAAAGGGATTGAAAACCGTCCATTGATTTTTCAATATTTTCAGGCGGTAATAAAAAATATTGCGAATCATCTGTCAGCCTGACAAAAGGCCGATTATCATTTACCTGTATTGTTTTACATGAAAAAAGAAAGATCGCTGTAAATATAGCTATAATTCTGCTATAAGGTATACTGTATATTAACATGTTTTATATAGGTTTATCATATATACCCTTATCTGATTTGTCAATCAAAGATGAAACAAGGCGTATTCTGTCTTTATTTGAAGGCAAACCAATTTTTGAAAATGATATTCAAAAAGGAGCGCAAGGACGTCCTTTTTTCCCCGGATGGAAAAGCGACTTTAATATTTCACATAGCGGTAATATGGCCGCGGTTTCCTATGTAAAAGGAGAGAATCTTAAAACAGGCTGTGATATTGAAAAGATACGTCCGCGGAAAAACATGGAAAAAATAGCCAAAGAGTATTTTTCATCAGAAGAAACAAACTACCTGTTTTCAGAAGGCATAGCCGATGCACATAAATTTTTTGAAATTTGGACGCTAAAGGAATGTTTGCTTAAATTACGCGGATTTTCAGTATTTGAAATGGGCTGTATTCCATCTTTTATAACATATAACGGACCAAATAATGCGGCGTTTACATTCAATGCCGATTCGCTTTCATTCAACCTTTATGAACTTTCATATTTAAATGAACATTATATTCTGGCATCTGTTATCGAAGGAGTAAATATTGTTCCGCAAATAAAATGGTTTTCTCAAGTTTCTTTTTCCTGTAAAAAGATAGCTGAAATAAACGCGGCGCTCAGCGCGGCGCATACAGTAAGTCCGAAAAGATGAACAGGCATAAAGCCGCTTAAAGAAAGCGCGCCGAATGAAAGAAGCGTTGTTAAAAATGACATAATAACTCCCAGAAGAGTAATATTTTTTTCATTTTTATTTTTCTTTCCTGACATGAAAAATATATAATCAAGGCTAAGTCCAAAAACCAGTACAAGAGCCGCGATCGAAAAAAATCCGATTGGAATATTATTGGCGGCCAATACCGCCGCCGCGGCAAGGGCAAGCAGAACAGGAACAGAACATATTTTGAGGCTGTCTTTTAAAGGGTAAACGAAAAAGATTATTACAGACACTATAATGTAAGATACGAGAAAAAATACAAGCATTGTTCTGGTTAAGGTATCCATATCGGCGCTGATATCTTTTGTTTTATTTATAAAATGCACATAATCAAATTCTCCGGCGATTGATCTGAAAACGGATTCATCGGCAGGTTTTAAAGGTATAACACAGGAATAAAATTTACCGCCATGAGCGCCAATCCATAAATTGGAAATACCTGCCTGCGAAGGCGCGTTTTGTACATGGCAGTACCTTTGAGAAGCGACAAATTCTTTTTTATAATCATCCGCAAAATATTCAGGGAAACCAAGATATTCAAATTGAATGTTAACAAGAGGCAGAAGCGCAGTCATCGCATTATATGTCCTTCTTTGTGTTTGTTCGGAAGGGACAAAAATTGTAGTGGCAAGATATGAGTCCAGATTTTTCTTTGTGATTTCTTCATTAAGCCTGACTATAAGATTTTCTTCATTTTCCAGAGTTTCCTGTTCATTTGCGCCTGATACTATAAAATACCAGCCAGGAGAGCCGTAATCAATAACCTGCGCGGTTTTTATTTCCGATTCAAGCAAGTTATCTGACATTGTGTAAAGAGAGGAAATATTGTTTTCAATTTTTAATGACGGTAAATTTAAAACAAAAAATATTAATACCGCCATAATCAAAGCTGAAAAAATTACAGCTCTTGTAAAGCGCGGTATTTTTATTTTTTTAAATTTGGCAAATAACCTGTATGGCTGCCTGATAAGTCCAATAGTAAACCTTTTCTCCTCAGGCGGTATTTTAAGCCGCGGGTAGATGCAAAAGAAAGTTAAATATGAACTTAAAAGCCCTGTCATGGAAAAGAGTGCGAATTGTTTTAAAATCGGGAAAGGCGCAAGAAGAAAAACGATAAAACAAGCCTGCGTAGAAATAAAGCTCATTGTAATATTTTTTATTATATGCGCTCTTATTTTTTCTCCGTCTTTGATTGCGCTGTTGCCTTTCCAGTGCACAAAAAAATGAACAGAGTAATCCACGCACGTTCCGATAAGCGTAGTGCCGAAAACAAATGTAATAATATGTATTTCCCTGAATATTAAAAGCGCGGCCGCTGTAGAAATTCCAAGAGAAATCAAAATATCAATAATTGATAAAAAGACCGGTAATGCCGATCGAAAGACGCATAAAAAAAGCATTAAAACAAGAAGGAGCGTTATTGTGCTGATTATTGACACTTCCCTCTGCGCTCCGGATGAACTTTCGTAGCTGTGAAAAGGTATGCCAGAAAAATAAAACTCAATTCCCTGCTGCGCTTCCTTTATTTCAGATGCTGCGGAATAAATCCTGCCGATTACATTTCTTCCGGCCTGCAGCGTTACCGCGTGCGGCGCTAAAGTCATGCGGAGCATCACATACCATGTCCCGTCTTTTCGGGAAGCGATAACATCGTCTGTAAGAGTCATTGCGCCTGAAAGCAATGAAGAAGACAAAAAATCCCCCATTCTTCTTTCAGCGAGAAAAAATGGATCTTTGTCAATATTATCAAGCGGGAAAAAGTTAAACGCCGCGAACGCGGAGGCAAGCGCGTCGTACGCAATTTCTTCGGCCCTTCCGCTTTCCAGAAGAGCGACAGTATCGCTTCCTGCAAGAACAAAACGATAATCAAACAGATACTTTCTGAACTCTTCTATCACCGAAGAATCAAAGTAAAAAGAAATATCCGTAAATTCAGATGAATCGAAAAATTTATCATAAAGCAAAACCGCTCCCCTTTTGGCATCAGAAAAATCTCTGGCGGCGCAAAGTATAATTGCTTGCCTTCCGTTTCTTTCCGATAAAAATGAGTCAGCTTCAATAACCTCTTTTGACTGGTAAGATTTTGGCAGCATGTCAAAAAGTGATGTATTTATTTTTACAGGCCCAATGAAAAAAAGCGAAAACAGGAAAAGCAGCGGAATGGAAAGATGAAAAAGAAACCAAAGAAAAACTTCCCGGGCGGAATTTCGCTTAAGGAAGTTTTTTTTCCCTCCGTATGTATCAGGGAAGAGCGAAAAAGGCCTGTTCATTCGCGTTCAGCGCAGGGGGAAAAATATGATCTGATAAAATATATTTTATCGAATCGCCGTTCTGTTCCGCTATCTGAATAGATCTGATAACTGTATCTCCTTTCAGGATTATCCTTTCTGCAAATGAATTAATCGCATTGTTTTTCGGAATAAGCCCTATTTCCCATGAATCAGCGCCCTCTGAAAAGTAAACTTCAAAGTTATCAAGTAACCCCGCAGAGTTGCCGGAAAAAACCGTGCTTATTACTTGCGCCATACGGAGAAATGTTTCGTTTCCCTGCGCGCTTAATAAAGTCCGCTGTCCTCCCGGCCTTGATTGAATAAGGAAATCCCTGCCCAGCGTTAAAGTAGCCGGAACAGGAATAATTGTATCCCATACCATACCCATGTTGGAAGTAATGATAAAATTCCCTGATGATTTTAAAACCCGGTTAAGCCTGCTTAATGTCTTTTCCTGTTCAAAGCGCCCTTTAATTAACTGATATTGTGAAATACGGGCGCACGCCGCAGAAAAAGCATCCATTGTCCGCGGCGAAAGCGGATAACGGAAAATATTTTCATTCTGGGCCTGCGCAAAAACAAAGCAGAAGAAAAATAAAGTTATGACAAGCGCCGTTTTGTTCATTGCTTCTCCGCTTTTAAAAGGGCTTCAACTTTGTTTATAAGAACCTGCGGACTTACAAAACAGGATTCTTTTGTTTTCATATCAACTGCCATTTGCGTGCTTAATCCCGCAGTCGTAACCACCCCGGTTTTTACATTGCGGATTTCATATTTAATCCTGAGCCGGTTTTCATATTCCATAAGTATTGCTTTTACAATCGCGTTATCCTTGAATTTTAGCGAATCAAAATATTTCGCGGATATTTCGATAATCGGAAAAGCGTAACCGGATTCCTGCATTTCATAATAATCATATGTGATTTTTTGCAAAAGACTTCTTCGTCCCTTTTCAAAAAAGTTAAAATAATTTCCGTGCCATACAATCTGCAGCGGATCGAGATCATAAAATTCAATGGTAATTTCTTCTTCCGCGAAAATATTATAAGGTCCGTTATCATTTTTATATTTCATGATATCTCCGTTTTTTTTCCGCGTTTTATTTTACGAATAATTAAAACAGGCAGATGTAATAACATGCCAGCGCATAACCTTGTAAACATCCAGCCAATACGGATATTATCCCTTACGGCGTGAAAATTTGAAATACCGCCTCTGGGATAATTTACCTTTACGGGATGATACAGAGGATACACGCCTTTCCAGTAAAGGCGCACAAGCACTTCAGGATCAAAACCCATACGCTTGTCAATAAATGGAGTTTTTATTGCGTTTAACGCTGCGTCAACGGGATAAACCCTGAAACCGCAAAGTACATCCTTTAATTCCTTTGACAGAGTAACTATCATCGCCCAAAAATTGGAAATCCTTCGTCCGTTTACCCTGCTTGCGGGAGCCGATTCATCATACTCAGGATATCCGCAGATCACTATTGACGGATTTTTAGCGGATTCATCAAGAAAGAATTTCGCCCTTTCAATGTCGTGCTGACCGTCAGCGTCTACTTGCAATACATGGGTCAGACACAGTTCCCTTGCCTTCTGTAATCCACGGATTACAGCGCCGCCCTTGCCCGTATTTTTATCAAGAGAGGCAAGCGTAACCCCATTTGTTTTACCGGTAAAATCCTTAAGTAATTTTTTAGTTTCCTCATCATTACCGTCGTCTATCAGAATAACCGGCAAACCCATTACGGCAAGTTTTTTTGCGGTAACGCAGGCAGACTCACCGTGCCTGTAAACAGGAATAATAAAACCCTGCTTAACGCAGGAAGAGTTTCGCTCCTGCGTAAGTACATAAATCCCGGTTGAATATAATATTCCGCCGTCAGGAGAGGTAATATTATAAGTTAAAATATTATCGTTTAATTCGGCTTTTAACAATAAAGGCACAGATGGAAGGATGCGAGTAACAAATTTCAAACGCTTAATCTGAGAGACCGCGATGCCGGTTCCAAGATAACGGGCGCAAAAACGAAGAACCAGTTCTGTCTGCGCGACAGCTGGAAGCACAGGCATACCGGGAAAATGACCGTCAAAGTACGGACTGTTTTTAGGAACTGAAAAAGAGAGGCTGACTGTATTTTCTTTTTTCTCAATAACTGTTTCTGCACTCACACTATTAAAACCGCTTGTCATTTTTTCTCCGTAAATAAAAGAGCGATTTCCTCTTTCTTCCTTTTTCCCTGCGCATCCTGCGGTATCACTTCAGGATACCGCCATTTTTTGGGGATAACAACATTTTCAAAATATTTCAAAAGATACTCTCTCCAGTAACTATTGATTTTATTTTTTTCCGAATTGCTAAAAATCTCTTTGCCTTTTTCATTGAATACAAGAGCGGCGCAAAGATACTGCCGTTTATTGACAAGAGGGATCACGCAGACCTCAGACACAAGACCGGATTCCAAAATACGGTTTTCCATTTCAAGCAAAGAGATGCGCTTTTCCTCGATTTTAACAACAGAATCAATGCGTCCCATTAGAAGGAAGCGTCCGTCTTCAAATATTTCCGCCATATCGGCCGTAACAAAACCTTGCGCATCTTTTATATACGGCGACCGGATAACAAGACATCCGTCCTGATTTAAATTTATTTGAGCGTTATCAAACGGCGTCCATTCAGGGCCGTTTAGGGACTGTCTCCAGGCGATACCGGAAGTTTCCGTGCTTCCGTATACTTCAAGCGGCCAGAAACCAAACACATCGCTTGTTTTTTCCGCCGTCTGTTTATCAAGAACGCCTCCTGATGTAAATATCCACGGCGATTTAAGGGACAAATTTTCCCGCTTTTCAATTTCAACAGCCCGTTTAAGAAAGGCAGGCACCGTTATAAGCATATATTCAGCGTCGGTGAATTTTTCCAGTTCTTCAGGAAACTCTATCCTTTTTCTTCTGAAAGGAACTCCGGCTGTAAAAGGCAGAAAAACCGAATACAAAAGACCGTATATGTGATGCTGGCTTACGGTAGAACATAATTTACGCTTAAGAAATTCCTGTCCCCATTTTGAAAGAACGAAAATGTTGTCATTTTCAAATTCTGTAAGCCGCTGTTTTACAGCCTTTGGTTTTCCGGTACTGCCTGATGTATACATCAATATTGATGTTTCATCCGTATTTATAACGGGGATTTTTTCCTTTAAGGTATCAATTTTAATTCCTTCATTAAGCAGCGCCGGAATGGAATAATTATTTATATCAGATACTTCGATATCCGAAATAACAGGCGAATCGGCGCGTATTTCTGATAAATAACCAGGATTTACATTTGCGCTAAGAATAATTTCTTTTTTGCATTGTAATAAAGCGGTAAACGCAAGGAGAAAGTACCAGTAATCCTCGCAGTATAAAAGCCATCTTTTACTGTCATTCTTTTTTATTATACATCTTAGTCCGGCTGTACCGTCAATGAAATCACCCCATGTATTAAAACGCGACTGCCCGAATGTTCCATCATAGCACATAACAGCCGATCGGGGCCTTGAATTTTTCTTAATATTTGAAAACGGAACGGATTTGGGAATTTTTTTCTGCGTCTGTTTCCTTACAATCAGCTCCCCCATAAGAAGAAGTCCTGTAAGAAAATATGAAATCCCGCCGTTGTAAACCGACCATAGAAAATCAGACCCCTGATAAATTGTCCAGGAAGCGGCGGCTGCGTTCAGAATAAAAAAAAAGCACCAGACAAAAGTAACCTTACGGCAGTAGGCCTCTGTCATTTTTTCTCCGAGCGAACCTTTAATAGACTTGTCCTGCATGTTCGCAAACCGGAAGATCATATTTGGCGGAGAAAAAAGGGTAATACCAAAAGAAAAAAGAAAAACGAGGTTCATTAAAACAGGATAAAATTTTAACACCGTCATGGAATTTGTAATCAGGCATAAAATTCCCACACCCAAAAGTATAAGTGAATTACGGCCAAAGTTTTTTTTTCGCGAGGTCACCGCAATAAACGCGAAAAAAGCAAACGCGATAACAAAAAGGGAAAATTGCCTTACCGGAATATTGCGTATTATTAAAAGGTAAAAAACCAGTAAAGGATAAAGAGAGGCGATAATATAAAACAAAATCGATGTGATGGATCTGACGGGAACAGATTTGTTTTTTTTATCACCTGAAGATGCCATTAATTCTTTTGAGTCATTAAAAATAACAATTCAATTACATCCTGCACGGTAACAGCTTTTTTAAACATTTCAGGATCAATCTTTCCGGGAATGAATTCTTTCATTTGCACAAGCAGATCAACAGCGTCAATTGAATCCAGTTCCAAATCATCATAAAGCCTGGCTTCAGGTGTTATAATATTTTTATCTATTTTGAACTCACTTGAGAGCAATTCCTGCATCTTGTTGAATATTTCCTCTTTGTTCATGCCGGAGAACCTCCCTCTTTCTCAATATATGCCGCAAGAGCGTCAACCGATGCGAAATGTTTTTTATTATCTGCATTTTCAGAAGAAAATTTAACGCCGAATTTCTTTTTTAAGGCTACGCCAAGTTCCAGAGCGTCTATTGAATCAAGCCCAAGCCCTTCGCCGAAAAGAGGCTCTGAATCAACAATATTTTCCGGTTTAATATCCTCAAGTTCCAGAGCATCAATTATTAATTCCTTAATTTGTAATTTTAAACTGCTCATAACAAACTCCCATTTCGTGATAATAATCTTTTATATTAATAATTTCAAGATAAAAAGGAAAAACCAAAGGATTTGCCGAAACTTGACATGAAAAATCGCATATGTTAGTAATAAACTCATAAAATGAAGCTGAAACTTGTTTACCCCAAATGGAACAAATTACCGGGGCAGACAATATTTAACCTGCCTCCGCACGGGCCTTTGGTTTTTGCCGCCGCTCTGAGCCCAGATATAGAAATTTCCTTTACAGATGAGAATGTCCAAAGTCTTGATTATGACGAAAGTTGTGACTTTGTCGCGATTTCAATTATGCTCACAACACAGGTAAAGCGCAGTTGGGAAATCGCCGATGAATACCGCCGACGCGGCAAAAAGGTAATATTCGGCGGAATAGCCGCAATGCTTCATGCGGAGGAAACTCTCCAACACGCGGATTCTTTATTTCTGGGAGAAGCGGAAACACATATGGAGCAGGTTATAGGCGACTTTGAAAATAACAGTTTACAAAAAGTGTATAACTTCATGCCGCAGCCTCCGCCGGTTGACGCGATAGGATCCGCGCGCCGCGATCTGTATAAAAAGGAATTATATAATCACAAGGGAGTGCAGATGGTAGACCTTTTTCACGCTTCGCGCGGATGCCGTTTCAGCTGCTACCCCTGCGCAGTTTCCTATCTGGGAGGCCGATCCTTCCGCCCGCGCCCAATGGACAGGGTAATTGAAGAACTGGCCGGCATGGAAAACAACCGTCTCTTTATCGTGGATAACTCGCTGGCTCAGGATATAAATTGGGAAATGGATCTTTTCCGCGAAATGATCCCTCTTAAAAAAAAATGGATCAGCCACACAATCGAAGATGATCCAAAAGTGCTGGAGCTTGCTTCCCGCGCGGGAGCATGGTATGTATATCAGGCTATTTACGATACATCCGATTACATAAAGGAACGCGTAAAGCGCTATCATGATCACGGTATCGGCGTAGAAGGCACAATTCTCCTTGGACTTGATAACCAGACAGAGGACGACATAAAAAAATTGATCGATTTCCTCCTTGAAATAAACCTTGATTTGGCCGAGTTTACCATAATGACTCCTTTCCCGCATACAAAAGCATGGGACGACATGGAAAGGCAGGGACGAATCTTCGACCGGGATTGGGATCATTATAACGCGGGACAGGTTGTTTTTACGCCGAAGCATTTTACAGCCGAACGCCTACAGCGTCTTTATAATTACGCATGGGATACCTTTTATAAGAACGAATCCCAGGAAGAAAAAATGTTTCAGCTTTTTTTTAATCTTGTAAACCGCGAAATGGAGGACGGAACATACAGGCCCAGAAACAGAAAGCTTATCCGTAAATCCTTCGGAAAGGAACTGTAATATTTTATGCGTGTAAGCGGTAAATATTACGATGAAGTATTTAATTTTAAGGGAAAGTGGGATGTGCCTTCCATCTGCGGGCTTAGAATTCTACAAAAGCAAAAAACAACGGTAATTGTTACAGAGCTTTACCAGGATAATCCCGGAACTTCTGTAACCGGTGCGGGAAAGCTTCTTTTGCAGCAGATATGCGGCGAAAAAAATTTAGATATCAATGAAATAATGTATATTGAATGTAACCCTGATACAAACTCAAAGCTCTCGTTTTATGACGAAGAATTTTATGAAGTTACATTTACAGATAACGAAAAACCAGTATACAGGCTGTTAAGTGAAAATGAAAAGAGACTATTCGCTTTTCCATAAAGGCGCAAGCAGATTAACGACATCCTGCACCGTGCGGGCGTTTTTAAAAAGTGAAGGATTGACTTTTTCTCCGATGTAATCCTTAAGGTTTATAATAAAATCCACCATGTCAAGTGAATCCAACTTTAAGTCTTCATCAAGGCGTTTATCAGGCTCGATCTGCAATGAATCAAGCTTAAACTCATTGCATAATAGTTCCTTTACTTTAGTAAAGATAATTTCTTTATCCAGGGATGACTCCATCTTTATAACATCGCGATGAATTTATTAACTTCATCTTCAACCGTTGCCCAGCCGCAAACGAGGCGGATAACAGTGTTGTTGTCATCAATCTTTTCCCAAATGTGAAATTTGAACGATTTTTGAAGTTCGGCCAATTTTTCGTTTGGCAGGATTGGGAAGATCATATTCGCGCCTGAAGCATAGCTCAATTTATAGCCTTTGTCAGTAAATGCTTTTACAATTTTTTGCGCCATTGTATTGGAATAACGGGCAAGATCAAAATAAAAATCATTTGTAAATAATGTTTTAAAGCAGCTGCCGATTAAAGCGCCTTTGGCAATGAGAGCGCCATGCTGTTTTAAATAATAACGGAACCTTTCTTTTAGTTTATCATTGATTATGCAAAGAGCTTCGCCCAAAGGGCTCCCGTTTTTTGTCCCGCCTATATAAAACGCGTCGCAAAGCTGCGCCATATCTTCCGGTTTGATATCTATACCATCGCTGACAAGAGCGGTTCCAAGACGGGCTCCGTCAATATAAAAATAAAGATTAAATTTTCTGCAAACATCAAATAAATCCTTTAACTCCCGCTTTGAATAAACAGTGCCCTTTTCTGTAGCCTGGGAAATGAAAACAAGTTTTGGAAATACCATATGCTCATCAGTATGCGAAAGGCAAATCATTTCAATATCACAGGGAGATAATTTTCCGTTTTTATTTGGCGCGGTTAGTATCTTATTACCGTTATGCTCTACAGTACCGCACTCATGAACACATATATGACCGGTATCGGCGGCGATAACCGCTTCAATTTGAGACAGCGCGCTATTGCATAAAATCATGTTTGTCTGGGTTCCACCTGAAATAAAATGAACATCAGCTTCTGTCATCGCGAACCTTTTTTTTATCAGTTCCTTCGCTTCAGAGGAGACGCTGTCAAGCCCGTAGCCGTCCATTTGAATTTTTGACAGTTTCAGTAAATCGTTTAACAGCTTTTCATGCCCTAATTCTGAGTAATCGTCCTTAAATGAATACATTTTTTCTTCCCTTTGTCCATGTTAATTTATCTTTTTTGCTTCCTTATACTATCAGGCTGGTTATAAAAAGTATATATATTACAGGCTTCTGTCTTTGATAAAAAATAAAAAAAAAGCTTACATCCCATCAATACCTATTGAATAAGTAGTTGAAAATTGATAAAATAACATAATTATTATTTTTGGAGGTTTTTTATGAAAAAAGTTTTTACGCTTCTATTATGCCTTTTATTGGCAGGAGCGTTATTTGCAGGAGGAAATCAAAGTCAGCAATCTACTGCTTCTGCACCCGGCGCCATGGAAATGGTGATTAATAACGGGACACAGATCCAGTCCCTTGATCCCAGCCAGATTACAGGCGTACCGGAACATCGTGTTTACATGTCTCTCTTTGAAGGGCTTGTAGGCTACGATCCAAGAACTGCCAAGGCAGTACCGGGCGTCGCTGAAAGCTGGAGATACAGTAATAACAACGAGACTATTACATTTACGCTCCGCCAGGGTATTACATGGAGTGACGGTACTCCCATTACCGCACAGACAATGGTTGACTCATGGCTTCACACCCTCGATCCGGCTACCGCATCAGAATATGCGTATATGATGGGCGAAGTAGTTAAGGGAGCCGAAGGTTATTATACAGGTCATGGTAACAGGCAGGATGTCGCAATCCGCGCAGTTGACGCAAGAACATTCGAAGTAAACCTTGTAGGTCCTCTTCCATACGCTCTTGACATGATGGCCCATTATACATTCAGCCCGCTGCCGATGCACGCTATTCAGAGACACGGAAGCGCATGGACCAGAGTCGGTAACATTGTCGGAAACGGCCCGTTTGTTCTTCAGGAATATATTCCCAATAACAGAATCGTGGTTGTCCCCAATGACAGATACTGGAATAAAGCAAATGTTCATCTTACAAAAATTACATTCCTCCCGATCGAAGATCAGAACACAGCCTACAACGGCTATTTAAACGGTGAAATTGACTGGGGTACAGATGTTCCCTTGGCAAGAATTGATGAAGTTAAGCTTCGCAAAGATTATCAGGTTTCAGCCCAGGCCGGCACCTATTACATACTTATTAACCAGCAGGCATCAAGCCACCCGGCATTAAGAGACGCGCGGGTACGCAAAGCTATCTCAATGGCAATTAACCGCCAGGAACTGGTCAGTAATATTACAAAAGGCGGCCAATTACCCGCTACCACTCTTGTTCCGGCAATGGGCGCTTATCAGCCGCCTACAGGTCAGGGATTTAATGTCGCTGAAGCAAGGCGTCTTTTGGCCGAAGCGGGATATCCTAACGGACAAGGTCTTCCCACATTCGAATATGTATACAATACATTGGATTCCCACAGAATAATCGGTGAATATATCCAGCAGTCATTAAGGAACAATCTTGGAATCAACATTAATCTGACAAACATGGAATGGGCAACCTACCTTGATTACAGAAGCACAGGCCCCTTCCAGCTGGCGCGCGCAGGCTGGATTGCTGATTACCTTGATCCATCGAACCTTCTTGAACTTCTTCTTACAGGAGGCGGTAACAATGACGGTAAATACAGTAATCCCGAATATGACGCTCTTATAAGACAAGCCGCCCGTCTGCCGGACGGCCCGCAGCGCAATACAGTTATGCGCCAGGCTGAACAAATCGGTGTCGTAGATGATCAGGCTTTAATTCCCATTTATTTCTATGTTTCACAGAGTATGATCGACCTTACCAAGTGGGAAGGCTGGTATACAAATATTCTTGATGTTCATCCCTATGTTGGCTTAAGAAGAAGATAACCATCTTAAATAACTTGAGCATAACAGACTAGCCTAAGGGACCAAAAGTTCCTTAGGCTAATGTCTTAAAAAATGACGGAATGTATTGTTTACTTTGTTATTTTTGAAACCGAATAAGACAGGACACTAATTTTCAGGAGAAAAGTATGGGGCAGTTTGTATTTAAAAGATTCATAAGTATTATTCCGACAATTTTAATCATTATTACTCTTGGATTTTTTGTAATCCGCGCTGCCCCCGGAGGGCCCTTCTCCCGTGAAAAAGCTGTTCCGCCTGCGGTACTTGCAAACCTTATGGCTAAATATAATATGGACGAACCGCTTCATATGCAGTACTTTCGCTTTTTAGGGGGCGTTTTACAGGGAGACTTGGGCCCATCATTTACAAACAAGGATTTTTCTGTAAATGAGTTAATCGCGATAAGCCTTCCAAATTCAATAGTGCTCGGGCTTGCCGCAATTATTCTTGCGCTTGTTTTTGGTGTAACGGCAGGTATTGTTTCAGCGCTAAAGCAAAATACAATCGCCGATTATTCTTTTATGTCTGTCGCTGTAGCGGGTATTTCGATCCCGACGTTTGTCATCGGGCCTGTGCTCATGCTGATTTTCGCAATTTCGCTTAAATGGCTGCCCACATCCGGCTGGATAGACGGCCGCCACGGATTAAAAACAATCATAATGCCGGCAATTACATTATGTATGCCGCAGTTCGCCTATATCGCCCGTTTAATGAGGGCAAGCATGCTTGAAACACTTCGTTCCGATTATGTGCGCACCGCGCGCGCCAAAGGGCTTTCAATGCCTGTAATTATTTTCAAACATGTGCTCAAAGGCGCGTGCCTTCCTGTTGTCAGCTATTTAGGGCCGGCAATGGCGGTTGTTATTACAGGTTCTGTTGTTGTAGAGAAAATATTCGCAATTCCGGGTTTGGGTATGCATTTCGTCCGTTCCGCCACAAACCGCGATTATACAATGATCATGGGAACGGTAATCGTATATTCGGTAATATTAATAGCTCTGAATTTTATAGTGGATATAATTTACGGGTTTTTGGATCCCCGAATCTCATATAAGTAAGGTTCATAAAAATGTTATTTGCAAAAAAGAAAGTTGAAACCGCGCTTAATGAGTTCAGCCAGAGTGTTAAACCGGTATCTCTTTACGCGGATGCGTGGAAAAGACTAAAGAAGAATAAAATGGCTTTTGCGGGCCTTATTATAGTATTGCTTTATTTTATAGTTTCTCTTTTGGCGCCTATTCTCCCTTTGTATCCTTACGAAAGGCAGGAAATGCGGCACATTCATTTGCCTCCTTCGTTTGACATCGCGGGTAATGTAAGGGTTCGTGTCCGTGAAAATTATTTTTTAAGGTTAATGGATAGGGAAGAACGAACACAATACACGGAAAGTGAAAAAGAAGAACTGGCCCAAATGCGCGCGGAAATCGAAACCGATCCCGTGCATAAAAGGGTTTACCTTCTTGGAACAGATATTCTGGGGCGCGATATTCTTTCCCGCACAATTTACGGAGGGCGGATTTCTCTCGGCATAGGAGTAGTCGGAACAATTACCGCTCTTTTAATCGGCATTATATGGGGAGCAGTCGCGGGCTATGTCGGCGGCAGGCTTGATAACTTCATGATGCGCATTGTCGATATTATATACGGCCTTCCCTACATGATGGTTGTCATTGTTTTTATGGCACTCTTCGGAGGAAGGAGCATCTACCTTTTATTTATAGCGATTGCTCTTGTCTCATGGCTGACAATTTCCCGCGTTGTACGGGGACAGATAATCAGCCTTAAAAATTCGGAGTTTATAGAAGCTGCAAAATCGGTGGGAGCTTCAACTCCGCGCATTATTGGCAAACACCTGCTTCCCAATACGCTTGGAATTATTATTATCTACTCTACCCTGTCGTTTCCTGGCTTTATTATGTCGGAAAGTTTCCTCTCATTTTTAGGCCTGGGCGTTTCCGCTCCAATGTCATCATGGGGTTCCCTTATAGACGAAGGCGTAAGAGGCATGGAACTTTATCCCTGGCTTTTACTTGTCCCAGCCGCGATGATGACGCTGTTTCTGTTCGCCATGAATTTTTTAGGCGACGGTCTTCGCGACGCATTTGATCCACAGGGAAAAAACAGGATGTAAGAGATGGCATTAACCGATAAAACAATACTTCAGGTAAAAAACTTAAGTACGCATTTTTTCACCGACGAGGGCGTGGTAAAAGCGGTGGACGATGT
>JAIRQF010000011.1 GCA_031256635.1 Treponema sp.
TTTGTCCTGTTTTTTACAACACGGTCTATTTGATTGAAATATATTACTGAAATAATCAGAATTGAAGCCACATAGATAATCATTGTAGGTATCAATACTTTCTTTTTAAAGCTGACCTGCTTTCTATGCATATTGTATAATGGTAAACAAAACGCGCCAAAAGCACAACATTTCAAAAGAGCTTAAATCAATTTTCGATATTGAAAATACGCGGGAATTATGTTATGGATAAAACAAATGACTGCCTTGAGTATCAAGAAAACGGATTCCGCGCGGCTTATTAAAAACTTTCTGATTCTTAATAAAGGAGGCTTTTAAAATGAAAAGTTCAGATTATCAATCAATAACAGAAACCGAGGGAAAACGAAAAAAAATCATTTATGTAGACGATGTAAATTACAGCTTAATGTCGGTAAAAATCAGACTCGGAAAATATTTTGATATTTTCCCCGCAGAGTCATCTTTTAAATTATTTGAATTCCTTGAAAATATCCGGCCTGATTTAATACTGCTGGATGTCAACATGCCGGATGTAGACGGTTATGAAACAATAAAAAGCCTGAAAGCGGACGAGCGTTTTGCCGATATTCCGGTAATATTCCTTACAGGCAACAGCGACAGGGAAAGCGTAGTTAAAGGCCTCAGCCTTGGAGCCGCCGATTATGTGATAAAACCGTTCTCAACGCCAAAGTTAATACAAACTATAGAAAACGAACTGTATCCGTATAAACCGCAAAACGATACGCAGGAAGATGAAGCTGTAAATAAACCGGCTGTTCTTGTAGTTGACGATGTTGCGAGCATGTTAAGGGCAATTCAATACGCATTACGCGACAGGTACAAGGTATTTGTATTGTCAAAATCCGCGGATGTCATTGATTTTTTAAAAACAAAAAATCCCGATTTAATTCTCCTTGATTATATGATGCCTGCGCTGGACGGATTTGATCTTATCCCGATAATAAAAGCATTGCCTGAACATAAAGAAACGCCTATTATTATAATAACAACCGAAGGAACGCAGGAACATGTGAACAAGGCAATTTCGCTTGGAGCGTCAGACTTTATCGTAAAGCCTTTTAAACCGAATGAGCTGAACAGCAAGGTCGCCAGGCATATCAGAATATCAAATGAACTGCGAAGATTACGTGAAGAAAACGAAAAATTATACGGGTAGAAATTATGCAAAAAACAGTGTTTTTGGTCGATGACAATGCCACAAATCTTACCGTAGCGGAAGAAGCGCTTGTAGAACAGTACCGCGTAATTGCCCTGTCTTCTGCCGCGAAAATGTTTATAGCCCTTGAAAAGTTTAAACCGGACCTTATTTTACTGGATATTGAAATGCCTGAAATGACCGGGTTTGAAGCGATGAAGAAATTAAAATCAAGCGACATGTACGCCGAAATTCCGGTAATATTCCTGACAGGCCGCACTGATCCTGTAAGCGAAGCTGTCGGCATCGATCTTGGAGCCGTTGATTTTATAATGAAGCCGTTTTCCGTTCCCGTGCTGCTGAACCGCATCAGAAACCATCTTCAGCTTGATGAGCTTGTAAGGGAGCGCACATCACAGCTTGCAAAGCGCACGGAACAGCTTGTTCTTTTGCAAAACGGAATTGTGTATACTTTCGCAGACCTTGTAGAAAACCGTGACAAAAACACCGGAGGCCATATAGACCGCACCGTAATATATTTCAGAATATTGATGGAAGCGATGCTGGAACGCGAAGTGTATGCCGATGAAATACGAAGCTGGAACATGGAGTCAGTAGCCTCATCGGCGCGCCTGCATGATTTGGGAAAAATCTCCATTTCGGATTCAATTTTAAACAAGCCGGGCAAACTGACGGAAGAAGAATTTCATACAATGAAGACTCACTCAATAGCGGGCGAGCGCATTATCGACAAAGCCATTCAGCAGACAGGCGGCGCTGAATTTTTACATAACGCGAAAATGATTGCGGCCTATCATCATGAATGTTGGGACGGCTCAGGTTATCCTTACGGTTTAAAAGGTACGGATATTCCGCTTCAGGGCCGCCTTATGGCAATCATCGACGTTTATGACGCTCTTGTATCGGAGCGGCCCTATAAAAAAGCCTTTACCCATATAGAGGCGGTTAACATTATAATGAACGGCTCAGGCAAACATTTTGACCCGCAGATCGCAAAAGTATTTAACGATGTTAACAACGATTTTTTGGCGGCAAAGGATAATCTGATACAAAATTGAACAACTCTTATATTTTTTATTGACAAAACGGCGGAAATTGCTTATATTTTAAGAGTTCCTCAAGTACAAACTATTTACAGGAAAAATTATGAAAAAATATGTTATTTTATTATTATTACTGGGACTTGCGGCAGCGGCATTTGCGCAGAATTACAGCGAAGTTGAACAGCAAATCAATCAATCCATTCAGGCTAACGCGGCCGAATTTGACAGATTGATGGCTCTCCTTACCAGAACAACAAATGAAAGGGAACTTGCGCAGCTGGTCAGATCATTTAACAGCCGCCAAACTGAAATCAAGACATTACAGCGTGAAATTGATGAGATGATAAACCGTCCGGCGACAAGACAGGCAATAGACGTAAAAATGTCACGGTTACAGGATCTGATGAACGCGGAAAAAAGATTTTTAACACGCCTTAATGAACTAAGAAATTAAAAAGCGGGCGTAAAGATTTAGCCGCAGCATCGAACCAAAGGTTCACACTAACCGAGTTTTGCATGCGGTTAAACATTTTAAACGCCTCTGTATTAATAAATGAATGTGTCATTTTAGTATGTTTTCTTGACAGATATTTCCGCGTAAATTACAATTCCGTCAACAGGGGATTAAATGGCAATAATCGTTACCGCTTTTGGACATGATAAAACCATTGATAAAATTACAATAAATTTGTTCGAAGAATCCAACGCGGAAACATACTGTGAAACAATAAATTCATTACAGTTAAAAGATGATTCATGGGTTTTTGCGAAAAAAATATCCGAAGGATCGCAGTTTTCATTGGACGCGTTTATTCCGGCAGATTTTTCAACCATAATTAAGAAAATGGATAATGGCGCAATTCAGACAGCATTAAGGGAAATTGATACGCGCATACTTGCCATGTCCTTAAAAGATCAGGACGAAGAGGTGCGGGAAAAAATATTCATTAACATGTCCAAAAGAGCTTCCATAATGCTTAAAGAAGAGATGGAATATATTAAGTCAGTCAGAACAGCGGACATAAAAGCGATACAGGAAAAGATTATCAGCGTTATCCGCCATTTGGAAGAGTGCGGAAAAATTATTATTCAGCAATAAAAAGAGAGGTATCAGGAATGAGCCATGATGAATTTTTGGCGAAATATTATAAAATAGCGGAACTCGCCATGAAGTGCTGCGAAAAAGCCAGAAGAGAAGGTCTATTGTCCCTGGAAGAATATCTTGACCGGGAAAAAATAAAGGAAAGGGATATATTTGAATACGGCCTGAGTTTTGTAATTGACGGTTATGATGCAGAAATTATAGAAAAAATACTTTCCAATATTATTAAGCAGGAAAAAGATGAAGATACGATAAAATTAAAAAACATCCAAAAGGAAGCTGTATATATGATTCAGCAGGGATTTAATCCCAGAATAGTTTCAGCTTTATTGAACTCTTATACAGGCTTAACCTTAAAAGAGGACAAGCTGCTGGATGATAATTTTTATATAAATTAAAAACCTATTCTGTCCATTTAATCATCATTTTGGCCAATTGAGGCACGGGCACAGACGCGTTATTTTTCAGCCAGTGCTGCACAATCCCGATAGCGCCGTGGATCAGAAAAACAGAATAATAGTCTTCATTGCCTTTATGATCCCCGGAAAAATACTTTGTCACCTGCTTGTTATTTACAAAGTGCTGAAATATTTTCTTTTGAAAATTTATATCGCCGTTTTCGCTCAGCAGCACCTGGATTGAATTACTGTTATTTGCAATGTAGGTCAGCATTTCTTCAAGCATTTGGGTCGTTTCTTTTTTTGTCTGCTTGTCTTTGTAAATGTTAAGAACATTTTCGAAAAAAGAAAGCGTTTCTTTTTCAATTTGACGCAGCAAATCATATTGATCGCTATAATGAGCGTAGAACGTTGAACGGCTCATGTCCGCAAGTTCACAGATATCCTTGATTGTAATGCTTAATATAGGTTTTGTTTTCATCAGTTCAATAAGGCTGTCCTGCAATACCATTTTTGTAATGCGTATTTTCCTGTTTTCTTTTTTCTCCATAAAAATAACACTCCTGAAAACGGTGTTTATGGTTCTTGCGTCAAACCTTACATTTTCTCAAAAAAAAATAATAACCATACAAAAACACCATGTTTTGTACAATTCACATCATTTTTAAATGAACTATGTGTTGTTTTTCCCGTATGTGTGCTAAAATATAAATAGTTTAAATTATAAACATTGTCAAGTTATGGAAAAAATATATAAACATCCTGCTATAATTCTGATAATTTTAGCGGCAATCACCCTGTTTTTGGGCATTCAGCTTCCGCGTGTGGAACTGGATAACAACAACCTCCGTTTTATACCCGATGATAACCCCGCAAGGATTATCGCCGAGTATATTGACGAAACTTTCGGCGGGCAGGTAATAGTCCTTGTCGGACTTGAGCGTCCGTACAGAACAGTTTTTGAAAAAGATTTTTTACAGCGAATAAGGGAATTCTCCAAAGCGGTTGAAAATGTCGATCTGATAAAATCTGTAAATTCAATTATGTCGACGCAGTACATTACAGGCGACAGCGAAAGCATCATTGTGACAGATTTGGTTGAAGATGATTTTTCCGGAACAAAGGAAGAAATCGAAGAGCTTCGCCGGCGTATCGCGTCATGGGATTTGTTCCGGGGTTCTCTTGTTTCCGATGATTTTTCAGCCACTCAAATACTTGTCTCTTTTGACGTGTTTTCCATTGACGTCTCACGCCCCGAAGTAGCGCAAAGCCTGAAAAAAATTCAGGAGATAGCAAAGGATATTTTTACAGGAGAAGCGGAAGTATATTTTGCGGGAACTACTGTTATAAACGCTGTAATCAATGAATCAATAGTTGAAGATAATATTCTTTTATTGCCCCTTGCGGTAATTGTTGTGCTTGGGCTTTTGTTTTTTTCATTCAGGCGTTTGATTTTTGTTATTCTCCCGCTTTCAACAGCGGTTATTTCCGTTGTCTGGACTGTAGGGTTAGCTGCAATGCTGGGAGTAAAACTTTCGACAATTACAACCATAATGCCGATAATACTTATCGCTGTCGGGCACGCATACGGTATTCACGTAATTACCCATTATGTTAAAGATATCCGCGAAAAAATGCTGACAGCCGAGGAACACCGTTTAATCGTTTTTGATCTTATGAGAAAAATGATAAAACCTGTGTTCCTTGCCGCAATCACCACCATAACAGGTTTTATTTCATTCTGTTTTACTCCGATTATCCCGATGATGGAGTTCGGATATTACACAAGCATCGGAGTTCTTGCCGTATTTATACTTACAATCCTTTATATTCCGTCAATGCTGCTTCTTCGCGGCCCGCGTACAGAGGCAGGCGCGCAGAAAAAATATAACGACCAGGGTGAAAATGACAGAATAAGCAATACTATCGCCAATATTTTTCTCAGTATCGCAACGAAAAAGAAGACTGTACTGTTCGCCACAATATTCATAATAATTATTTCAATTTACGGAATATCAAAGATTATAGTTGATAATTCAATAATTGATTTTTTCCGTCATGAAACCGCGGTAAACCGTTCGGATCGTTTTATCCGTGAATATTTCGGCGGCTCAAAAGAGCTGAATCTGGTTATTCAGGCGGACACTACGGAAGAACTACTTCACCCGGATGTTTTAAAGGCCGTGGACGGTCTTTCTTCCTATCTGACAAAAAATGTCCCGGCTGTAGGAAAAGCGGTCGGCTTTACTGATGTAATCAAACGGATGAACCAGGTGTTCAATGTCGATCAAAGCCCGGAAGGATTACAGCCGTCGGCGGAAACATCGAATCCGGCAGATAATTTTGGCTTCAGCGAATTCGGTTTTGGCGATTCCGGTTTTAACAGTTTTGGTTTTAATGATTTCGGCTTTAATGACTTTGGTTCAGGCAATACAGTAACATCAGGTTCCCAAAATTCTTCGGATCCTGTCTGGGCCGGATACAGCGCGGCGGATATCTTAAGATTCCTGGATACGGCATCGGGAATGTCGCCTTCCTTAAGCGGCAATGATTTAATATGGGAACTTAAGCGCCTAACAAATTATGACGGAGCCTCTTATTATGAAATCCCGTCGAATCCCGCGCGTTACGGGAAACAGACTCAAGAAGATCTCCAGAAACTGATAGCAAATTATCTTGTTCTGCTTGCGGGAAGCGATGATTCAGGCTACTCCAATGACCCGATGGAGCCGACAGCAATCAGAATGATGATGCAGCTGCGTACAACAGGAAGCGGCGATACCAAAGCGGTAATGGATATAATCAATGACTATATTGAGATTAATTTTCCCAAAAATGTGCGCATAATGATTGGCGGCGGCGTAACACAGGAAATCGCGGTTACAGATTTAATTCTGAACTCACAGATAATATCAATAATTATATCAGTCTTTATGATATTCATCATTGTCGCAATCGCAAATAAATCATTTACCGCAGGAATAATAAGCGCGGTTCCTTTAATACTCGCAGTCTTGTGCAATTTTATGGTGATGGGGCTTTTCGGGATTAAACTGAATCTTGGAACAGCGCTTATCGCAAGCCTTACAGTATGTATCGGTATTGATGACGCGATTCACTTTATCGAATTTTATAAAAGGGAATTTAAAAGCGGAGAAGAAGGCGCTCTTCGAAGGACTTTTATTGCCTGCGGCAGGGCTATATGCACAACCGCCATGTCTGTAGGCGTGGGCTTTGCGGTACTGGCGTTTTCCAATTTTAAAATTATCGCGGAGTTCGGTCTGCTTACAGCCATTTGCATGCTGTCAACAACGCTTGTCAGCCTAACGATAATTCCTGTGCTGCTCACTGTAATAAAACCAAAATTTATTTATGGAGGAAAAAAATGAAAAATCGATTTGCGTCAATTATCATCCTGTTAATAATTACCGGAACCGCTTTTGCCTCCGATCCGGCGGAAGGGTTTTGGCTGAGCGTTGATGATAAAACAGGGGAAATCCAATCCGGCTGGGAGATGTATATAATTGACGGAGTATTGGCAGGAAAGATGCTCTCAGGATTGGGCATGACGGCCAATATTATCGCATCAAGATGCCGCGAGAGTTATGCCAATTTCCCTGTTTCAGGAAGGGTAAACCAGCTTCCGGTTCTGGGAACGCCGTGGATATTCGGTCTTCGTAAAGATAATAACGGACGCTGGACAAACGGTCATGTAATAAATCCTGAAAACGGCAGCATATACCGGTGTTCGATAATTCATCATCCCGCGGACGGCAGGCGGTATCAGGAAGAAGCCCTGGAAATACGCGGGCAGCTTCTTTTCTTTTCAGGCAGCCAATACTGGAAGAGAGCTACACGCGAAGAAGCAAGCGGATTACGATAAATAATAATTTGATGTATATTGTATTTATGGAGGAAAATTATGAACCGGTTTACATTTAAAGCTCTCCTTGCTGTAACATTATTACTGTCAGGAGCGGTTTCACTATACGCGCAAAACGCGAACGCCATTATGAATTCCGCGAAAAACCGCGTAACTTCAGACACTGTTTCTTCACGCTCGCGCATGGTAATAACAGCAAGAAACGGAAGCACAACAGAGAGG
Source organism: Treponema sp. (assembly GCA_031256635.1). Taxonomy (GTDB): domain Bacteria; phylum Spirochaetota; class Spirochaetia; order Treponematales; family Breznakiellaceae; genus WQXQ01. Next base: position 7,826 of record JAIRQF010000011.1, read on the forward strand.
GTTATCGATCAGTATTCAAAAGACGGCCCTAACGGAGCCAGAACAATAATAGTATTCCAACAGCCCGCTAATGTAGCAGGGACGCGCTTTCTTACCATGGACAACGCCTCAGGCGGTTCAGATCAATGGATATATCTGCCGAGTCTTGGCAGAGTGCGGCGGATTGCTTCCTCCGAAAGCGGCGGAAATTTTATGGGCACCGATTTTTCCTATGACGATATTTCCTCAATGGACAGGGATATTTCACTTGATACTCATACTCTTTTAAGGGAAGAAGCATTAAACGGAAAGCAATGTTATGTTATTGAATCGGTACCAAGAAGCGCTTACCAATATTCAAAAACAATTACATGGATCGATAAGGAAAATTACCTGATTTACAAGGCGGAAATGTATAACCAGAGGGGAGAAGTTGTAAAGATTATGGAAATGTCCAATTTCAGGGATGTACAGGGCCGCCTGTCGCCGATGCAGACAAAAATATCTACTGTTGCCGCTGGAACATCAACAACAATATTTATGGAAATAATGCGTTATGACGATCCGATTCCGGAAAGCGTTTTTACAACCGCGTATCTTGAAACAGGAAGACCGTAGAAAGCGGGGAATTGGGAATGCGGAGAGAAGAAAACTCAGGCAATATACATAAAAAAATTGCATTAATAATAATAGTTGGTTTGTTAATTACAGGTCATTTTTGGGCGCAGGATTTTGGTTTTGGATTCGGATTTGGCGATGATGAGGAATCGGGCGGCGGGAGCTTCACCCAAAGTGCGGGAAAAGCTCCTTCTGTTTCCATAAGCGGCGAAGTAACAGCTGCGGTTATAGGATATCTTGATGAAATAGCCGAAGGCCCTGAGTATATCAACACAAGAGACATGTTTCAATTTTCCGGAAAATTAAATTTCCTCGCGCAGTCATCTTACGCGCAGGGCGTAATAAATTTGAAATTGATACCGGCTCTTGTACCGGTCAGCATTGATGAAGCGTACATCCGCGCGTTCTTTGGAAGCCTGGACTTGACCGCAGGATTGCGGAAACTCACATGGGGCAAAGCTGACCAATTCGGCCCGCTTGATATTATCAATCTGCCGGATTCATCAAAAATATTCACAGAGATGGCGGATAACAGCAATCTTATGGGCGTAAAAATCGCAAACCCCATTATTCACGCTTCTTACAGATTCGGAATGTTTTCAAAAATTGAAGGAGTATTTCTCCCCAGTTTCGAAATAAACAGTATGGCTGTATCATCCGTATTTGGCGCTGATAATGATTTTTTACCAATAATAACAGGTCCCGTTTCCGAGAGATGGATACCGCCTAAAATGAGACAGTTAAGCGCCACATTGGGATACGGAAGTTTAAATATGCCAGAGTCATCAGGACTTGATTACGCGCAGGCAGGGCTCAGATTTACTACAACTGCCGGAAGCGCCGACATCGGAATGCAGTATTTTTACGGACGGATGTTTCAGCCTGCTGTAAAAACAGTATTTTAT
>JAIRQF010000078.1 GCA_031256635.1 Treponema sp.
TCTGAAAGAGAAGAAATATACCGGTCCGCTCCGGGCAGGTTTTCACGTTTGCCTACTGCGATAACAGCCATCTTTCCCGCCTTTGCCGCTTCTATTCCGGCAAGAGCGTCTTCAAAAACAACGCAGCGCTCCGGCGCGATACCCAGAGAAGCTGCTCCTTTTAAGAATACTTCCGGATCGGGTTTTGCTTTAGATACTGTGTTGCCGTCTATTACCGCGTAAAAAAAACCGGCAATGTTTAAACGTTCAAGAATAAGCGGGGAGTTTTTGCTTGCGGAACCAAGCGCGATACATATGCCGTTTTCCCGGAGGCGGACAAGAAATTCTTTAGCGCCCGGAAGCAGCGCGCTTTCATCCAGAGTGTATAGGTATTCAACATACCACGCGTTTTTCCGCGCGGCAGCTTCTTCTTTTTTATCCAATGACATGGTAACGCCGCCTGTTTCCAGAAGAATATCAAGGGATCTCATTCGGCTTACTCCCTTAAGGCGTTCGTTGTGATCTTCGGAAAAATAAAAACCCAATTCGGCGGCAAGCCGTTTCCACGCAAGGTAGTGATATTTCGCCGTATCGACCAGTACTCCGTCAAGATCAAATATCGCGCCGTCTATTCTGATGCCGCCAAGACCGAAAATGTCCTGCGCGTTTTCATTTACTGCTTTTTGCATATCGAATAATTATCCTTGGTTACGGTGATTTCAAATTCTTCGCCGCGCATAAGACAGGTGAACTTTACTTTATTCCATAGTGACGGCAGGCGCGGTTTAATTTTTATCTCTCCGTTACAGACTGAAAAACCGCAAAAGCCGTGTATCGCGGTCAGCCACGCTCCGCCATTGGCCGCCGGATGAGTGCCGCCAATATAAACAAGACCAGCGAAATGTTTTGATTTCCCTGTAATATCGATTTCAGCGCTTTTAATAAAAAACGGATATGCTTTATCGCTTGAGCCTGTCTCACAATAAAGAAGCGCGTACATACAGGCGGAAAGACTCGATCCGTGTTCTGTGCGTTTTTCATAGTAATCAAGATTCGCTTTTTTTATTTCCGCAGGATAATCACCGCCGAAAAGCGCAAGCATGGTCACAACATCGGCCTGTTTTATAATCTGCGTAGGAGTAGCGACGCCTCCGCTGCATCCCCAATACTCCTTCGGGTCTTTAAGCCGCGATCTGACTGTTTCAATGGAACAGTCTTCATGGCGGAAATAACCGTCAAACTGTTCGATTATTCCACGGCTATCAGGCTGCGGCAAATAAAATTTATCAATTACAGTTTTCATAAATTCAAGATCATCATTAAAAGAAATTCTTTTAATAAGATCATTGATAAACAAGGGATTTTCCTTTTGAAACATTTCGATATAACTGCGGGCGATTTCAAAAACAGCAAGCACAACCCTGTTTGTGAAAGCGTTATTGTTAACGCGCTCGTGGTACTCATCAGGGCCAATTACATCAAGGACTTCATAACGTTTATGTTCAGGTGAATAATAAAGGTATGAAAGAAAAAACCTCGCAGCTTCAAGAATCAGTTCCATTCCGCCTTCGATCAGTATGGAAGTATCCCCGGTGTGACTGACATATTCTTGTATGGAATAAACAATATCGGCGCTGATATGAATCTGCTTGTCGCGAAAATATGTGCGGACAGGGCGGCCTGTAAAAACATCGGTAACATTAAAATCGGAACAGGCGTCGTCGCCTGATTCCTGGCTTTCCCACGCGAAAAACGCGCCGCGAAAACCGTACTCCACGGCTTTTTTTTTCGCGCCTTCCAGAGTCTGTATTCTGTAGCGGATAAATTGTGACGCCATCTGCGGTCTTACAGAACGGAAATATGGCGCGATAAACATTTCTGTATCCCAGAAAATCGCGCCCTTGTAAGTCTGCCCGGAAAGTCCGCGCGCAGGTATCGAAAGAGCCCTGCCATTACCGTTTTCCGTGTAGCGCGGCGCTATAATCCAAAGATGATAAAGGCTGTAGCGAATGCAGCGCTGCGCGTATTCATCGCCTTCGATAACAACATCGCCTGTATTCCATATTTTATCCCACTTCGCTTTATGCCGCTTAAGTAAATTTTCCCATCCTTCGTTAAGCGATTTTTTTATTTGTTCTTCCGCGGCTTTAACACATTCTTTCTCAGTATTAATTGCTCCGTAAATAATTAATTCTATTTCAGTATCATTGACAATATCAAATGTTAAACAAGAAAAAATACCGTCATCTGAATTACTAATTTTTTCTTCTTTGATATATTGCATCTTATCATTAACAAGCGCGGAAAAAACTGATAAAGGTATTTTCTTTTCAAGCGTTTCGCAGGAAAGACCTTTTATCCGCTGCGTTATATCATTCTGCTTCAGTTGTGATTGTTCAATATAACGAAAATTCCCAAGATGGGGACCGTTAAGATCTTTGATTTCGCGGTTAATTCCCTGCCTGACATTAATTTTACACTGACCGCCTGAACTTATCACATAACGCATGCAGAGAAGATTAACGTCCTCCATGTGCGCGTAACGCTGCGCCTTAACTGCCGCTTTCTTTCCGTTAATATTCCAGCTTGTGCTTCGCGAATATATTCCGTAACGAAAATCAAGCGCCTGCTCATGAGAGACAGTGCGTTCATCGCCTGCCCTTAAAGGTTTTTCGTCAACGCTGACCAGAGTGTAAAGCGGATCGGGAGAGTTAACGGGCTCTCTCCATAAATCTCCGTGCCGGTCATAAATACCGGAAAGAATGGTGGCAGGCATATCGGAAGGAAGAGCCTCATCAACAACTCCTCTTCTGCCAAGATAGCCGTTTCCGGTTAAAAGCCTGTTGCCGTTTTGCAGCACATCATCTTCGCTTAAACCGTCATCGCTTATTTGCCAATCATTTAACCTGTACATAAAAAATGTAATTAATCCTGTTTTTTTGATAATGAAATCGTCAAACCCGCTGAGGTAAAACTATGCAATTCACTGAAAATTTTAAGCGGTATTGGTTCACTGATTTCATCGTTGGATGACAATACAATATCTTTGGCTGTTACACTGATACGTATATGCGCATTGCGGTAAAGGATGCCGAACTCGTAGCCTGTCCATTTTTCAGGAAGCACCGGATTAAGGGAGAGATAATTGCCGTCGCTGCGAAGGCCTGCGAAACCGTAAACAATGTTCATCCACGCGGCGGCGATGCTTGTTGTGTGAAGCCCTTCCACAGTATTGCGGTTGTAGTTGTCAAGATCCATTCGTGTAGCGAAACCGAAGAAACGGAACGCCTCTGAGTGTTTGCCAAGCTCTGATGCGAATATTGAATGTATCGAAGGTGAAAGCGAAGATTCATGAATTGTGTTAGGTTCATAATAATCGTAATTCGCTTTTTTAATATCGCGCGAAAATTCCTGATTGTACAAAAACAGGAACATAAGAACATCAGGCTGTTTAATCATGCTGGTGCGGTAAATGCGGTCATATGACCAGTTGTGATAAAGGGGAAAATCCGTGACGGGAATTTTAGAAATTTCCATACGCGGAAGAGTGTAATAACCTTCGTGCTGCTCAAATATTTTTGTCTTTTCATCGAATAAAATGATCATCTTGTCGGCGCATAGAACAAAGTTCATTCTCTCATTCTGCGACAGTTTCAGCTTTTTGCAAAACACAGCAAATTTTTTAGGCTGTTCTTTTTCCATTGTCTGCAAAACCTGTTCAGTATACTCAAAAGTTTTCTTGGCCATAAAGTTTGTATAACAGTTGTGATTTACCATCATATGAAACTCATCAGGTCCCATTACCGCGTAAAAACCAAAACCTGTTCCGTCATTATTCCAGCTGCCGCGCGAAGCAAGGAAGCGGCTGATTTCTACAAGCATTTCAGCTCCCTGCTCATAAAGGAATTCCGTATCCTGGCACAAATTGACATAATGCCTGATACCATATGCGACCGCGGTACTCGGCTGAAACTGAAGGCTTGCGTGCTGCCAGAGACTGCACGCTTCCTCTCCGTTCAATGTAGCTATCGGGTAACATGCGCCTTCGCAGTCAAGCTGACGCGCCCTGTCCCTTGCGGTGTCCAGTGTCGCATAACGGAACGACAAAAGGTTGCGCGCCGCCTGAGGATTTGAAAAAAGATAAAACGGAAGACAGTATGTTTCAGTATCCCAAAAAGCGTGGCCGTTATAAGCCTCTCCCGTCAACCCTTTCGCTCCTATATTGTTGGTTGGATCATAACCGTTGTATGTTTGCTGCATCTGAAAAATACAGAATCTGATTCCCTGCTGGTTTAAGGGATCTCCTTCAATTTTGATGTCGGCGTTTTTCCAGAATGTATCCCAATATTTACGCTGCTTTTCAAGAGCCGTATCAAAATCTACCGGATCGTCTTTCATTATTTCACAGCCTTTTATCCAGACAGGATCGCCTGCGCTATCCCTTTCTTTTGAAATATGGTTGTATACGCATTTTTCGATCCATGCGCTCTCGCCGTTTTTAAGCGCAAGAATAATTTCAAAACCCGCGAATTTTTCCGCTACTTTTTTTCCGCATTGTACATTAATATTTGTCCTGAATGTAAAACCGGAAAATACCTGCTGTCCGGTGCGTATTGTTTTTCCCTGTATGGCCGCTCCGCTTGTAAACCATTCCCGGCGCGTCATATCCCAGTAATTTTTCTTATTCCATCCGTGAGATGTGTTAAAATTATTTGCGATTACAACAGTAAGGCTGACATCTCCGCCGGAAACGGAAAAGTTGATTTTCTGATATGCCGTTCCGGGCGAGTCCATGCTCAGAAACCGGATAAACTCAAGATGAACAACAGGGCCGCTTTTTGTGCGCCAGTCAAAACTTCTCTTTAATGTTCCGTCCTTCATATCCAGCACACGGCGGAAATTTTCAATATCGCATGAGGCAATATCCAGAAGTTCATCATCGGCGTGAATTTCCGCGTACAGCCAGTCCACAGAATTTACCATAAAATGCGTTTTGGTTATGATGCCTTTATAACTTCTGTTTAAATCCGCCTCCTCATAAATGCCGTTAAAGTAACTGCCCTGTAAAGTTTCCGCGTTGATACCCTCTTCGGCATAACCGCGCACTCCCATATGCTCATTGCCCAGGGAAAATACCGATTCTGATACAAGATTTCTCTCGCGGTTCCAGTTTTCCTCTATAATTTGCCAAGGGTCGCAAACGAGATATGTATCCGCACTTTTTGTCATTTATAGCCTGCCTTTTGGAATAGTTTACCACTTTAATAAAATTGATGCCATATAACGATTTTTAATTAACATTTTTTATTATAACATCATGAAGCAAGGGCCTGACAGAATCATCATAATAAAAACCGGCATTTTGCATTGCCTGCCTTGCCTCAGAAACCTTTCCGGAAAAAATTAAATCGTAAATTGCGGCGGCCTGCTGCTTTTGCAATTCAGAGGATTTTTCACCGGATTGAATTTTATAAAGCTCCAGCGGAATCCTGAGATCCGTATGATTAAACGGAAAAGAACGATCCGTTTCTTTTCGTTTATCCTGTGTAAACTCAAGGTCTTTGTATCCTCTTTCAATTGTAGGTTCAACAATGGTTCCTTCTCCGTAATCATTCCATGTCTGTATCTGGATAATATTTACGCGCGCTTTAAGAGCAGCTTCCCATGTCAGCTTATAAGTCTCTCCCATATAATAATCAAGATATCCGTAGCTGAGTTTAAAAGCCTGTGCGTAAATGTCGTGAAAAGCAGGAAATACCGTTCCCGCGGTAAAAGGTTTGTACTCCTGCTTTAAATAAAAGTTATTAAGATCGCCAACAAGCCTGTTAATTTCCAATATACCGTTTGCTGATGACAGATGCATGGGACTCCAGTTCATGCTTGCGTCAGCCCAGACGGTGCGTCCGTTTAAATCAATAAAAAAAGGTTTAGGATTCAGGTCAGTCCATATCGCGTCCCAGTCGGCTTTATTGGAAAAATACTGCGGACCAAAGCACATAACCACGGGTCTGCCGTCAACTTTAACATATTCCTCATCGGTAAACCAGTTTTCCGCCATCCAGTTAAATGTATCTTTTGCCGTTTTAAGAGCGAGAACCTCCAGCGGGTCCGATATGTTTCCTGTATTATGGGGAAGACGTCCGGCTCTCATCATATTCCCGACGCTTTGATCCTCATAGCAGATTAAATATTTCATTCCGCGTTTTTTTATCATATCGATCATGACAAGAGTCGCGTCATGAATGGGTTTGTAGTCAAACGCCGCGGTAATGCCGTACCAGTCAAAGATCACTCCGTCCATGCCGGACATTTTCATAAGCGCAAGCTGATAATCAAGTATTAGCGTATCACTTGAATCATAGCTGCCTGTCAGCGGGTAATAATGTGAAGCGATGTTTTCCCTGCCGTCAGGAAGTATTTGGGAAGGATTAAATTTCGAGGTTCCTTCAGTCCAGTGAAAACCGTCTTTTTGAAACCACGGCATATAATGAGCCAAAACAAGAGGCTGCGCTGCGCTTCTGCCCTGCGGCTCATTAATCCTTAGCGATTCATATGCGTTTTTAAAAATGGTCTTTATTTCATCATCCTCACCGGATTGCGTTCCGGTTACACAGGAAATGAATAATAAAAAAATTAAACCTTTTATAACTAAAAAATTTCTCATGTCCGCTGTAAGTTTTTTATTTAACATTCTGCCGGAACTTCAAAAATCAAGGGCATCCCGCGGCAGCTTAATAAATGCCCTTCGACGCGGAAAGCCTCTCCGTCAATTAAATTTGTAAAAGTCCCGTCATCAACATCAACAGGAACAACAGAATGGTTTCCTTTAAGGCTGAATACGCCAATCATCCT
>JAIRQF010000095.1 GCA_031256635.1 Treponema sp.
ATTGGTTTCGGTATTAATGATATCAATGTCGTCTATATTAAATCCCTGTGTTCTTGCAAATTCCTGAATATCAGCGATTTTACCCAATAAAGTAACGCTTGAGGCAAGCTTTTCATCAAGTAAAATTCTGGCTGTTCTGATAATGCGTTCTTCTGAACCTTCCGGTAACACCAGTCTCTTTGGGGTTCTGGCGGCTTTAGCTTTCATTTCTGTTACAAAATCCATATTTCCTCCATGTTTTATCTGTTTAATTATAAATGTTATTTTATACAGGATACCCTGTAATTGGTAATTTCGCAAGAAAATAATAATTTAGTATTTGCGTACTATTCCCTAATTTATTACATTATGTTAAAATCACGGATAATGACTGAAATTTACAATGATTTTCTGGAAGACGCTGATTTTGATACCATTTTATCTCCGGATATTGATTTTACAGGAACATTGCGCTTCGAAAAACCTTTTCTAATCAGAGGCAAGGTATCAGGAGAAATAAATTCGACAGGATTACTGGTAATAGACGAAAACGCTGTCGTAAACGCCAATATACACGCGCTGCGTGTTTTAATAAGGGGGCAGGTAAAAGGCGATGTTACAGCTATTGAGAAAGTGGAAGTAACCGTTAACGGAAAGCTGTCGGGAAATGTAACATCGCCGGAAATTTATATGGAAACCGGCTGTGTTTTTAACGGAAGATGTACTATGGTTGGGAAAAATTAATTATGAAAAATTTATTATTATTAATTGTTTTAACAATATTTACTGTTACTCTTTACGCTCAGACCGTTCCTGACGCGCTTGCCGAATACCGAAACGGTAATTATGAAAGATCAGTTCAAATATGCCGGGATGAAATTACGGAAAACGCAAATAACCTGGAATCGCATGTTGTAATCTGCTGGTCGCTTATCCGTTTAAACCGGTTTGAAGAAGCTCTGCGTTATGCGCGCGCCGGCCGGGCCATCAACCGTTTTGATGTAAGGATTACGCAGATACTGGGGGAGGTACATTATTACCTTGGCATGAACAATGAAGCGCTGGCATTTTTGCAGGAGTATGCCTCGGCAGCACCTGAAGGGCAGCGAATTGATCAAGTGTATTATTTGATGGGAGAAATTTTTATAAGGCAGGGTAAGTTCCGATACGCGGATATCGCCCTTTCCACAGCCGTTCACTGGATGCCGAATAATGCCGCCTGGTGGGTAAGGCTCGGCTTTACCCGCGAAAACGCGTCGGATTTAAGCGGTGCGATAGAAGCGTATGAACACGCCCTGACTCTTAATTCACAATTGGCGGACGCGCGCCGTGGAATTGATCGAATCAGACAGACAATGGCCAGGTAATAACCTGTAACGGATGAATTATTTTAATTAAATGTGATCTCATTAATATAAAATGACAGAGTTTTGAAATGCCGTCTTTTTTAATCCGGACACTAGGCTGTAAATTAAATCAACTTGAAAGCGAAGCAATTATTGACGCGTTTTTACGAGCCGGTTTTGAAGAATATGAAATGAGGGATGAGCCTTCAGTAATAGTGATTAATACCTGCACGGTTACATCAAAAGCGGATCAAAAAGCAAGAGGCGTTATTAGTAAAGCGCTGCGGGATTATCCTGAATCCTGTGTTGTTGTTACAGGTTGTTACGCGCAGTTAAATAAAGACGATATACTCGGATTGGAAGCAAGCGGTAAAAAATGCCTCTTTGTAATAAAAAAAGATGAAATTATAAATTTGCTTCAGCGTTATAAAAACGAATCAGGAACCGGAAATGACAAATTATTAATTAAAAATTATTTTAAAACTTTTTTTGATTCATATTTATATGACACTCCTCATTCCTCATTTCACTCTTCTGGTTTATTTCAGTTCAATCCTGAAAATTTTTCACAGCATACAAGAAGTTTTTTAAAAATTCAGGATGGATGTGATAAATGCTGCACATATTGCAGAATTCGTCTTGCCCGCGGGCCGAGTATAAGTCTGGAAAAAGAAGAGGTGTTATCGCGCCTTCATTCACTAGAGGCAAATCACGCGGAAGCGGTGCTTACAGGAGTAAATATCTGTCAGTATAAAGATTTGGGAAAAGAACAGAAGACAGGGATTGAACTTGCCGGGCTTTTGGAATATTTGCTGGAAGGCACTGAAAAAATCGCAATTCGTTTATCTTCACTGTCGCCGCAGAGCGTGGATGAGAGTTTAGCCAGGGTTTTATCGCATCCAAGAGTACGCCCTCATTTTCATTTGTCGGTTCAATCCTGCAGCAAGAAAATCCTTGAAAGAATGGGACGCTCTTACGACAGCGAAACGATTGAAAAAGCAGCCTTTTTTCTTCGAAGCGCAAAGGATGATCCTTTTTTGGCATGCGATATTATAACGGGTTTCCCCGGTGAAACAGAAAGCGATTTTAATCAAACTGTCAGGCTGTGCAGAAAGCTTGATTTTGCCTGGTGTCATGTTTTTCCGTTTTCCAAAAGGAGCGGCACCCCTGCCTTTTCATTTTCTGATACAATTACAGAGTACGAAAAGACCCGCCGTGCGCAGATTCTCACTGATTTGGCAAAGCAGGGAAAAGCTGATTATATACGGCGCTGGATTGGCCGTGAAGTTGATGTGTTAATCGAAGATTCAAAACACCCGGAACATGAGTTTTTAATGAATGATAAGCAATTGGGCGGATTTGGTGTAAAAATGGCGCAAGGAACCTCGGAAAACTACCTGAAAATACTTGTCAGATGTAAAGGAGAAAGAACGCCTTTACCTGGAACAGTGCTTCGCTGTAAAATTATTAAGGACGGGAATATAAAAAATATTGATGTTTATGCAGATTTTTACTGATTTTTCATGTAAATTCGCTTGACTTTTTTTTAAAAATAAATTACTATGTATCTATTAGTTGTAATCTGAGCAAATTATTTTTGGGAGGGTTTTATGAAAAAAATTGTAACCCTTTTACTTATACTTTGTATGGTAGGAGGAATTGCCGCAGCCCAGGAAAGCTTTTCCAAAGAAGCTGATATTATAAATATTGAAACTATTGACAGATCTACATTCATCAGACCTTTCGGTTCATATGAGATGGCTGTTTCCGAATTTGATATTTTTGGCGAGTTGGGGCTTCCTTTAGGGCTTAACAGCAGCAGCGACAATTTATGGGTCAATCTTGATCTGAATATTAAGGCAACTTATAACCTTGGCATCTCACCTGCCGGGAGTATGGCTATTTGGCTGGAGAACTGGACGTATGTTCCGTTCGGCGATTCCATGATGTTTCCATTCAATTTCCCGTCAAGCAAGCCATGGAGTTTTACAGAAAATCTTGAAATGTACATGGGTGCGGGAGTGAACTATACTCATAATTTAAGTTTCGGCGATGTTTACGGCACGCTTGTGATGCCGTTTATTCTTCTGGGTGACGACCATACGGATCCCTTTGATTTTGCGATGTTAAATATGACGCTGGGAATGGGAACTTCATTAGGTGTAGGAGGCGGCCTTACATTATTTAATTATATTAACAGAAATGGCGAAAACAAATCATATTTTTTCAATGAAGTAGATGTTTTCGTCTCATATTCAACCGGCCCTCTTTCCGCCAAGGTTACCGTGAATATCCCGATTGAGAATGAAATTAAAACCGCGGGTATTAATATTATTCCTGAAGCGCAATATAGTCTTGACAATAATATCACAGTATTCGGCGCAGTTCCGATTCAGGGAGTTGGCCGAGAGTATGATCCTACGGTAGGTCTTAAAATTGGCGGTAAATTCGGCTTTTAATTGATATTTTAACTGATAAATTTGCTTTTTATCTTCAAAAACAGGTATTTTTTTCCTAATAAAAAATAATAATTTTTTTTGGATTTCACTTGACAAAGATCAAAAGTGCAGTTATATTCAAACTTCGGGCAAAAATTTATGTCCGTACTTGGCCGCTTAGCGGTCAGATGGTACCGATAGGTACCGAAGATATTTGGCAACAAGCCTGTCTTTGAAAGGAGGCGGGCAATAGGGAAGGGGGAGAGGACACGAAGCCGGCAAGCCGGATTCGTGGAGGAGTTTCAGC
>JAIRQF010000098.1 GCA_031256635.1 Treponema sp.
GCTGAAACTCCTCCACGAATCCGGCTTGCCGGCTTCGTGTCCTCTCCCCCTTCCCTATTGCCCGCCTCCTTTCAAAGACAGGCTTGTTGCCAAATATCTTCGGTACCTATCGGTACCATACCACCTTGGTGGCTTTTGTCCCATAAGGACATTCTTTCACATGCATCTGAGCGCAAAAATACCAACCTGAACAAACTTATACAAGCTGTCTTCCGGTATTTAATGTCAGACGCAAGTTTTTCGAAAATACTATTTTCTTTCGTACTTTGTCAAGTACCCGATAAAGATCTTTGCGGATTTTTACCCGAAAAAAAAATAATATTTAGTATATATAGCGTATGGAAAAATGCCCGGGATTTACATCCCAGACGAACGCTGTTCATAAGAGCCGATACAAGATTAATAACGGCTTTCTGAAGATTCCGAATAAATCACGGTTATAAAAACCCGCAACAAGCGCGGGTTCCCAATTGATATCCTGTAGATAATATAACAAAAATAAAAACTTTTGTCAAGAAAAAAAATAAAAATTAATTACTTGGTTATAATATTATGCCTGAAGCCAGTTGAACAGTCATGCCGACAGTTACAGGTATAACAAGATTGTCATAATCTTCCAATGGCAAGGCCTCTACAACCATCGCTGTAAAAGCAGCCGCAAAAGCAATATGGGCACTGCCGCAAACTGCGTAAGCGCTGAGTAAAACCATTATAAAACAGGCAAGAGAGCCTTCAATACTTTTGCCGTTGAGGAAAACAGGACGCCATCTGCCAAGGAATTTTCCCGCAAGACTTGCGAAACCATCGCCGAACGCGAGCGCGTAAATCGCTATGGCAGCCGCATTGGACGGGTACAGCAAAAGCGCAAGAAGAGCGCCCAATCCAAGCGTTACAGGTCCCATTACAAAGCAGCCAAAATCGCGCGGACGGGAAGCCATGCTGGTTAATGAAGAAATAACAGGAACCTTTACGCCTGAAAGCCGCAAATACTCCATCAACGCATAACCCAGAGTGCCAATCATAAGAATTGTAATTGTAGCAGTCTTGTTAATTGCCGCCATACCCGGCACCATGGCAATAAGGAAGTGAAGAATTTTTCTGATAATTTCAGATTTTAACTCACCAATATTTTTTCCGGCGGAAGTAATACCAATAACCTGCCTGGCAAACATTGAGTTGATCAATGTTATCGCTCTATCCATGCGATGCAAATAGCAAAAATCATGCCAAGACACAGCCAACAGATTGGTAATTTTATAAGTCTATATGTAGTATATAATTACATAAATATTTGAAACAAATTTTAATTTATTATTAAATAAAAAACATAAAAAATGTATGGAAAATTATACAAGATATATACAAAATTTACTATTACAATTCAAAATAATATAAAATCAAATTATGGTTTCGTTTGATTTTTCATGTTACGCTTTAATATAAGAGGTTAATATGCAGAAAAAATGGAAAATAATTGAAAAAGAAGGCTATTGCATAATTAATAATGAAGGCGGCGCGGTTCTGGGAATAAGCGTTGAAAATAAAGACGTGATTATTGAGGCAGACGGCTTGGCTTTTAAGGATTTTAACAGAAGCGGTGTCCTTGACGCATATAAAGACTGGCGTCTGCCTATCGAAGAGAGAGCGGCCGATTTGGCCAAAAAACTGTCGATTGAAGAAATAGCGGGACTGATGCTGTACAGCCCTCATCAGATGCTTTCAATGAAGAATTTGTTTTTGGCAAACCGCATAAAGGAAGAGGCAGACAAAAAAAGCGGAACTCCATTTAAGGCAGATATACAAAATGAACTGAAAAATCACTACAACGATGAAGAAACCAGGGAACACGCATGGGATTTATCGGAAAAGCAAAAAGAATTTTTAAAGATTGATAATGTAAGACATGTCCTTATTGCCAGAGTAGACAACGCCGTTACAGCGGCTAAATGGAATAATAATGCCCAGAGCTTTGTAGAAAATATTGGGTACGGAATTCCTGTCAATACAAGTTCTGACCCGCGCCATGGAATTGCGATGAACGCGGAATTTGACATGGGAGCGGGAGACGATATTTCCAAATGGCCGGAGCATATCGGTCTTGCCGCATCCTTCGATCCTGATTTAGTTGAAGAATTCGGAAAAGTCGCGGCAAAGGAATACCGGGCAATGGGCATAACTACCGCGTTGTCGCCTCAGATCGATCTTGCGACAGAACCAAGATGGGAGCGCTTAAACGGCACCTTTGGAGCGGGAAGCAAGCTGGCGGCCGATCTGGCTAAATCGTATTGTGACGGTTTTCAGAATTCACAGGGAGATTCAGAAATAAAAGACGGCTGGGGTTATGAAAGCGTTAACACAATGTCCAAACACTGGCCGGGCGGCGGTTCGGGAGAAGGCGGAAGAGACGCTCATTTCGGATACGGAAAATACGCGGTATATCCCGGTGAAAATTTTGAAGAGCATCTGAAGCCTTTTACAGAGGGCGCGTTTAATTTAAAAGGGAAGACTGCGCAGACTTCCGCTATTATGCCCTATTACACAATATCATACGGGATTGATAAACAGAATGGCGAAAATGTCGGTAATTCATACAGTAAATATCTGATAACAGATTTGCTCCGTACAAAATACGGATATGACGGCGTAGTCTGCACAGACTGGAACATCACGCATGACGCGGTTCGCTTTGACAGTTTTATTTCCGGCAAATGCTGGGGTGTCGAGGAAATGTCTGTAGAAGACAGACACTACAAAGTCCTCATGGCGGGAGTCGATCAATTCGGAGGAAACAGCGACGCGAAACCTGTTATCGCCGCATATAAGAAAGGAGTGATGGAACACGGCGAAGAGTATATGCGAAAACGCATGGAATTATCCGCAGTAAGGCTTTTGCGTAATATTTTCCGGGTCGGGTTATTCGAAAATCCGTATCTTGATACAGATGAAAGTGAAAAGACAGTTGGCTGTAAAGATTTTTTACAAAAAGGTTTTAACGCCCAGCTTCGCAGCGTTGTATTGTTAAAAAACAAAAATCATATTCTTCCGCTGACAGGAAAGAAAAAAGTTTACATTCCAAAACGCCGAACAAATGCCGGAACAAACTGGTTCGGCATGACTGTTCCTGAAAAGGAAGAAATACCTGTCGATATTTCAATCGTAGAAAAATATTTTGAAGTTACAGATAATCCCTGCGAAGCAGACTGCGCGTTCGCATTTATATTATCGCAGGCAAACAGGGGATACAAACAGGAAGACGGTTATATTCCTGTAAGCTTACAGTACAGGCCCTATACAGCGCTCAACGCGCGGAAAAAAAGCATCGCGGCTGCAGATGACAACCGTTCATACAAGGGAAGGACTGTATTTTCACGTAACGAACCGCATTTGGATATGATTCTGGAAACAAAAAAAGCCATGGGCGAAAAACCTGTCATTGTATTCATTAAAATGATGAATCCAGCAATAGTCTCGGAATTTGAAAGAGTCTCTGACGCGATATTGGCTGATTTTTCCGTACAACCGGAAGCGCTAATGGAAATTGTATCGGGTAAAACTGAACCATCCGCGTTATTGCCATTTATAATACCGAAAAACATGGAGATAGTTGAAAAACATAACGAAGATATGCCGTTTGACATTGAGCCTTACCGTGATGAATGCGGCAGCAGCTACGACTTTGCCTTCGGCATGAACTGGAGCGGCGTTATAAAAGATGAGCGTACAAGAAAGTACGGAAGATAAAAACGCTCACTGGTATCATAAAATACTTTTTGATATAGTAATTTTATGAAAACAAACCATTGGGCTGATGAAGCTGCGGCAAAAATAATTTTTGAAAAAGGCGAAAAGGAACTCTACACATGCGCGTCCGGGATTACTCCTTCCGGAACAGTGCATCTCGGCAACTTCAGGGAAATTATTTCCGTGGAGCTTGTTGTGCGCGCGCTTTACGACATGGGAAAAAATGTGCGCTTTATCTACTCATGGGACGATTATGATGTATTCAGAAAGGTTCCTGCAAACATGCCGAAGCAGGAAGAGTTGAAAAACTGCCTGCGTCTTCCAATCACAATGGTTCCGGATCCATGGGATAGGGATTCAAGTTATGCCCGTCATCATGAAGTTGAAGTTGAAAACGCGCTGCCATCAGTGGGAATTTTTCCTGAATATTTGTATCAGGCGCAGAGGTATCAGTCCTCGCGTTATGCGCAAGGCATCCGCAGAGCCCTTGAAAAGCGTGATGTGCTAAAAGACATTCTGGATAAATTCCGCGATGAGGAACACAAGATTCAGGGAGAGTGGTGGCCTGTAAGCGTTTTCTGCGAAAAGTGCAGTAAAGATGAAACTGAAATTGACAGCTGGGACGGAGAGTGGGGTTTAAGTTACAACTGCAAACTTTGCGGGAACCGTGAAAAACTTGATATACAAAAAGCGAAAGGAATAAAACTGACATGGCGCGTCGACTGGCCTATGAGATGGGAATATGAGAAAGTTGATTTTGAACCCGCCGGAAAAGAACATCACAGTTCGGGAGGAAGTTTTGATACGGCAAAACATGTGTGCAGGGAAGTTTACTCATGGGACGCGCCCGTTACTTTCCGCTATGATTTTATCGGTTTAAAGGGAACGCCGGGCAAAATGTCAAGTTCAAAGGGACAGGTAGTTGACCTCTCTGAAGTGCTAAAAGTTTATACGCCTGAACTAACACGCTACCTTTTCGCGGGGACACGGCCCAATACCGAGTTTACAATTTCTTTTGATCTTGATGTGATAAAAATTTATGAAGACTACGATAAAACAGAGCGCATCGCCTTTAAAATGGAAGCCGCAAAAGATGACGCTGCGTATCAAAAGGAAAAGCGCATTTATGAATTATCGCAGATTGGTGAAAACGGAAGAACTCCTTCTTTGGAAAACGCGCAAAAACCATATCAGATTCCGTTCCGGCACTTGTGCAATTTAATTCAAATCGCCGACGGCGATATTGACAAAACGCTTGCGGATTTAGCAGACGCATCCGGTGATAAAGATTTGATAAAACAAAATTTTCCCGCGCTAAAAACCAGAGCGCAGTGCGCCAAATACTGGGTAGAAAACTGCGCTCCGGAAGACTTTCGTTTCCGCCTGCTGCCTGCAGGAAGCAAAGCCGGGAGAACTCTTTCTGACACCGAAAAAAAAGCCGTTAAAATTCTGCGTGATGATGTTATCTGCAACATTGAAGAATTTACCGACGACAAATCGTGCGCATCGGCCATATACGCAGCGGCGGAAAAAGTAGGCATTGACGGCAAGGCGCTTTTTAACGCCGCATATCAGGCGTTAATCGGTAAAGATCAGGGACCGCGTCTTGCCAATTTCTTGCGAACGATCAGCAAAGACAGGCTGCTTTCAATACTGAAAGACTATTGAAAAAGTCTCCTCCTAATCTCCTCTTTCCCTGTATATAACAGGCGGCATGCCCGGAAAATGACGCCATTTTAACTGTTCCTCAACAGAGGAAACTTTTAATACTTTTACATTATTTTTAAGCAGGGAAGATTCTGCTTCTTTGGGAATGTTGTCATCAGTTATAACACCTGTAAGCTTGTTAAAATGAATCAGACTGTATGCGCCGCGGCGTTTAAATTTTTCAGCTTCTGTTATAACAAAAACTTTATTAACGCAGCTGACAAGTTCCATTACGGTTTCAACGCGAAGATAATCCCTGCCGGTAAATCCCTGGTTGGGAATAAACCCGTCGGCTCCTATAAACAACTTATCAATATAAAAATTCTTTGCGTATTTTGTAACAATAGGTCCGACCAGCACCTGGGATTCCGGCTGAAAATAACCGCCAAGCATAAAGATTTTTATATTTCTGAAATTGCGGATAAAATTTGTCACAAACAGCGAATTGGTCATAATTGTCACGTTTTTCTGCGTCAGCGCAAGTTCTTCAGCCAGTAATGTGCAGCATGAACCTGATTCAATCATAACAGTCTCGCCGTCTTCCACCAACTGCGCGGCGAATTTGGCAATCTTGCGCTTTATCGTATAATTAAAAGCGATTCTTTTACTTGTATCATCAACGCCTTCAAAACTTGCGTAACCGTGATATCGTCTAACAATGCCGGATTTTTCAAGTTTGTCCAAATCTTTTCTAAGCGTCACCTGGGAAACATCCAATATATCCGCTAGCATGTTTACTTCTACTTTATTGTTATGTGCCAGAAATTCCATTATCCTGACAACCCTGTCACTCATTGGATTCCTCCAGATTTTTATTTTGCCATATCAGTAAAATATAATACCAATAATTATAAAATAGAAAATTTGGAGAAAAGGTCAAGAAAATTCGTACTTTCAGCTTGATTTAACAGAAGGCTACAATTCCAGTGACCTGCTTTGAATTTTATCTAGCGCGTAAGATGCGAAATCCTCAATCTTCATGGCGGGTAACTGCCTTCCGTCGCGGAGGCGGATTGATACCGTGCCTT
>JAIRQF010000013.1 GCA_031256635.1 Treponema sp.
ATCATTCTTGCTACCCAAAAGAAGATTATTTCATAAGCCGTGATAAGCGTTGTAGTAGGGTAATATTTTTCAAGATCGTCTGTGGTGCAGCCGGCTTTATCCCATCCAAGAGTACTGAACGGCCAAAGCCAGCTGGAAAACCATGTGTCAAGAACATCGGGATCCTGTTCGATGTTTTTGCTTTTACAGGAGGAGCAGGACTCAGGATCGTTACGCGCTACTGTCAGATGACCGCAGTCGGCGCAAGTCCATACAGGGATGCGATGGCCCCACCATAATTGGCGGCTGACGCACCAGTCTCTTATGTTTTCCATCCAGTGTTTATAGGTGTTTTCCCATTTTTTCGGATAAAAAACAATTTCACCCTTCTTCCAGCACTCAAGAGCTTTTTCAGCCAACGGCTTCATTCTTACAAACCATTGCTCTGAAAGAAACGGTTCGATTACCGTGCGGCAGCGGTAGCAGTGCCCAACAGAATGATTGATTGGAGTATCCTTTACGTAGAAACCTCCTGCGATCAGATCTTCGATTACTGCGGCCCTTGCCTTTTTAACAGAGAGGCCCCTGTATTTTTCAGGAACATTTTCATTTAACGTTCCGTCGGGATTAAGTATGTTAATGCAGGCAAGATTGTGCTTTTTACCGAGTTCCCGGTCATTGGGATCATGGGCGGGAGTTACCTTTAACGCGCCTGTTCCAAAGGCGCGCTCTACATACGCGTCAAAAACAAGTGGAATGTCACGGTCACAAAGGGGAAGGCTTAACATTTTTCCTTTTAATCCGGCGTAGCGTTCGTCTTCGGGATGTACCGCCACCGCTGTATCACCTAACATTGTTTCCGGTCTTGTCGTGGCAATTTCAATATAACCGCCCTGTGTTCCCCGATCCTTAAAATAATATCTGATGTGATACATCTTCCCGGCGGTATCTTCATGCTCTACTTCGTCGTCAGCTAACGCGGTGCCGCAGGAAGTACACCAGTTGACAAGGTAGTTTCCCTTGTACAGCAGATCGCGCTCGTAAAGGGATACGAATACTTCGCGCACCGCACGGGAGAGACCTTCATCCATCGTGAAACGTTCGCGGCTCCAGTCAACGCTCGCGCCTATTTTCTCAAGCTGCTTTGTGATAACGGCGTGGTGTTCTTTTTTTACTTTCCAGGTTTCTTCAATAAACTTTTCCCGCCCAAGTTCGCGACGGCTTTTACCCTGCTCTTTTAGTTTGCGCTCAACCACATGCTGGGTTGCGATGCCTGCGTGATCGGTACCCGGCACCCAAAGAGTGGGAACTCCCCTCATGCGGTGGAAGCGGACGATAATGTCCTGAAGGCTGTTATTTAAACCGTGCCCTAAATGAAGGACGCCTGTAACATTCGGAGGAGGTATTACTACAACAAACGGAGGCTCGTTTTTTTTGGCGTCCGGAGCAAATGCGCCTGATTCCTTCCAAAGGGAATAGATACGATCCTCAAAGGATTTTGGGTCATATGCTTTCGCGAGGATTATTGAGTCCATGATTGATTACTATACTTTTTTGGAAAAGATTTTTCAACACAAATTAGGCTTTTAAATTCCGTACCCTGATCATATCCCCGTTAATTTTTATTATAAACCTTGCTGCCGGGTGGGACAGACTGTATTATCCACACATTGCCTCCGATAACGCTGTCATGCCCGATAACAGTCTCCCCGCCGAGAATAGTCGCGTTAGCGTAAATCGTTACATTGTCTTCAATCGTTGGATGGCGTTTCTTTCCGCTTTCGCCCTTTTTTACGGAAAGCGCTCCAAGTGTGACACCCTGATAAATCTTGACATTCTTCCCTATTACCGTAGTCTCCCCGAATACAATACCAGTACCGTGATCAATAAAAAACGATTCGTCTATTTCCGCGCCCGGATGAATATCAATGCCGGTGCGTCTGTGAACAAGTTCGCTCATCATCCTGGGAATGAGGGGAACCTGCCGCGTCCAGAAAAAGTGGGCGATACGGTGGACAACAATCGCCTGAAATCCCGGATAGGAAAGAATCACCTCATCGGCGCTCATCGCAGCAGGATCCCCGCGGACAGCCGCTTCAAGGTCTTTTCTTAAAATGATTCTGATCTTTGGCAGCTCTTCAAAAAATTCTTCTATAACCATTGCCGCTACCGCTCTGCATCCTTCATGCCCGCAGCTTAACGCGCCAAGGCGGACAGAGAAGGCAAGACTCTTTTCCACTTCACCCCTGAGCGCAAAAGAAAGCGTGTTTATTTTATCCGTGGTTAAATCTTTAAGAGCGTCTCTGTCAGTGTTTAAGTTTTCAAGAAAGCCAGGGAAAAGAAGTTCCTCAAGGCCGCGCACAATATTATTTATGCTTTCCCTTCCGGGAAGATTAACAGAACCTGAGTGGTTTACCATGCCATATTCATCGTAATTGCTTAATAGAGTGTCAATGCTTTTTTCAAGTCTTTTCATAACCGGTTTTCTATTCACCTGCCTTGTCAACCAGTGTTGATAAATCGCCGCCGCCTTTGAAGCGCAGCACGTTAACCATAAATATATTCAGTTTATTAACAATGTTCGGCGGCAGAAGGTTTCCGTCAACTTCAACTGATAAAATCGGATAATTGCGATCGCGCGCCCATGGAGTAAAGAGACCTTCAATAACCCGCCCGATAAGGCAGGCAAACGGGCTTATATTGACAATGCCTGAGAAGCCTGCGTCCATTGCCGCCGCCGCCGAACCTGAAGAAACAGCGATTTCCGAATTTAATTCAAGGTTAACAAAATGCTCGACCGTGTACTTCATTATGCGATGCATGTCGTGAGGCGTTTCGGGAATGAGTCCTGTCGGCCCGAGAATCGCAATTACTTTTTTCTCAATACTGTGTTTCCACCATTCTTCGATTTGCAGTTTTTTTAAATCCTTCCACGGTTTGGAGAAAAGCCGTTTTCCTTTTTTTCTTAAGTTAATCAATTTCTTAAACGCGTATTCGCGTACAAAATCAAGGTAATGAATCCACTCCGAAACTCCGGCAACTTTTACAACAATGCCCCTCTCGCTCATAAGTTCAATTAATTCGCCGACTGCAAAGTCATCACGGCGAACATAGATCTCGCCGACAATTAAAACACGCGGGCAGTCCGCAACCTTTCGCTTTAAGGGAATTTTCTTTACGTCGACGGCGACATTCTTAAGCTCTTTCCATAAATTCTTTGGATTGTGTTCGACCGCATGCATTACCCTGCGCCACGAAGACTCAAAATCTTTTTGCGCTTTTACCGGGTCTGCGGCCGCCGCCAAAAGCGAACACTGAATATCCTTTAAATAGTCAGATAACACAAGGCCTATCCACATCTGTTTTGCGAAACTCTGGCCCAGCTCTGTGTAGGAGTTATCGGCTGAAAGAATAAAAACCACAACATTTTCCAGGCGGAGATCGCGGAATAGGTTTTCGTAGTAAACATAGTACTGCCCCGTACGGCACGGGCCTGTCGTGATCGGAACAAACAGGAGATAAAGCTCATCCTTGCGGTATTTATCGCTGAAGAAAAATTCAAGCGCGCTTCCAAGCACAAGATGGCTGGGGACGCACTCCTTCCCGGAAGCGTGAGCGCGCGCGATTTGAATTGTCCTGTTAGTCGCAACAGGCAGAGCCTGCGCGTTTATATTAAGGCCGCGGACAGCGGCTCCCATATACTCCGTGGAAATATTTCCCATATTGGAAAGCAGCACCTTTACCCGCTTGTTTCCGGTAACAGGAATCCTCTCGCCTGTTTTTACATTATCTATACGCAAATCAAACTCGCCTGAAGCCGTCTTCTCGCTTACAAAGCGAAGGTTGTTATCGTAACGCTGCGCCTCGGTTTCATTTTTCTTCGCGCGGTAACCGTCGATGATGTCGAGGAACGCTTCAACGCGCGTATCAACGCCTGCGTCCGCCGAGTGAGAATCAAGTTCCAGTACAAGGAAGGGCTTTTGCCCCATCATCCATTTAATGTAGTGAAGAATGAAAGAATCAGGCGCGCATGAAAAGTTGGAAATGAACGTAAGATAGATGTTGTCTTCTTTTTTAAGGAGGCTTGCCGCCTTTAAGTCCTGCTGGCCATAAAACCAGTACATATTGGGGAAAATAGTCTCATCACGGAACGGCAGGATATCAAATGGGATGATTGAATAACCTCTGGTTGTAAATTTGCGCGGAATACCCATATTCGCTTCCGGCGTGAACGCATTGTACGGCCTGCCCAAAAGAGCGATAACAGGGCGGTTTGCCTTGCGCGCGTCCTCTAAAGCCTCAAGTCCCATTTTCTCTGCCGCGGAAAAATATTCCTTTTGCTTTGCAAGAGCGATATCAAAAGCCGCCTTTGTTTCCGCTTCGCCGATGCCTAAAATTTTTGTCATTTCGCGGAAGAGTTCCAGAGCCTTGTCTTCGCCGAATTTAAAACTGACGACAAGCGGCAGCCACTTTTTTTTATCAATATCGGGAAACGCTTTTTCCATGTAGTACGGAAGCGCCTGCGTTATGGGACAGAAGTTCGCGTGAACTTTTTCCTCATAACTTGGCATATCGCGGAAATGAGGAAGCAGGACATAATCCGCTCCCTTGTCAAGGCAGTCCTGAATGGCGCCGTGCGCAATCTCTGCGGGGAAACAATACTGCGCCTCAGCCCGCGCGACACCCGCATGAGCTACCTCGGTAGAAAGAAACGTTTTTATACCCAATTCATGGAAGAACCAGCTATAGAGCGGATAGAGAGTGTGTACTGAGAATGCGCGGGGAATACCGATAATAAAATTCCTTAAAGGCACGCTAATGCGGCGGGAATCTTCTTCAGAAAAACCTGGCGCGGAAAATTCTTCGAATAACATCTTCTGTCTTTTCCCGGTATAGTCAAAAACAGGGATATCTTTTACCTGCTTACGCATGTTTGTGTATTTGTTGCAGCGGCCGCCGAACATGTACTTGTGGTTGTTTACATTTAATACCTGAATCGGGCAGAGATTTTCGCAGGACTGACACGAAAAGACTCTTTCGTAGCCTATTTCGCGGTTAATGATGTCGTCTAACACTATGCTTTGCCCGGTTAACAAGCCTTCGTCCCGTTTACGTTTTGCAAGGAGAGCTACCCCGAAACATCCCATAAGTTCAGGCGAAGGAGGAACAAGTATCTCCTTATTTAAAAGCATCGCGAACGCGAGAGGAACCGCCGGGTTTTTGGCGACTCCTCCCTGAAGGAAAATCTTTCCGCCAATGGTGCGGTTTCCGACAACACGGTTAAGATAATTCGACACAATGGAACAGACAATCCCCGCCGTGATGTTTTCCCTGCCTGCGCCCTGCTGCACCGCTTTGCGGATATCGCTGTTGATAAACGCCGAACAATGTTCGCCGAACTTGCACGGAGAGGAAGCATCCAGCGCTATCGGGCCGATGTCGACAGCGCTGTGAATGGAAAGGTCTCCTGCGGCGGATTCTTCCAAAAAGGAGCCTGTTCCGGCAGAACACGCTTCGTTCATCGCGTAATCAATGGGCACTCCGTTTTTAAGGAGGACATATTTCGCGTCCTGCCCGCCGATCTCAAAAATCGTTTCCACTTCTTTATCAAAGTATGTTGTCCCGACAGAGTGGGCGATAATTTCATTGTAAACGCCCGTAGTTTCCAGAAATACGCCGAGTATTTCACGGCTTGAACCTGTTGTTGAAACAAGACGGATATCAATTTTCCTGCCGCCTGTGTCGGCAATTACTTTATCCTGAATGATTTTTAAACATTCCTTTAACGCCTTTACAGGATCGCCGTGAGTACGCCCGTAATGGCTCGCTGTAATTTCATCGGTTTCCATATCGACAAGACACGCCTTTGTTGTAGTAGAGCCGCCGTCAACACCGAGTATGTAGGCGCGATCCGCTCTTACTTTTCCGCCTGAATTATCTCCTGATTTTTCAAATACCTTTACCTTGTCTTTCCAGTCACGTAACGCGCCCAATGTGCCGAAGCGCACGTTATTCGTTCGCAATAGTTTCTCAGCCGCCGGTAATTTACTTCCCGACCTGGATGCCATAACAGCGGCGCCAAGCGCTTCGAACACAGGCGCGGATTGGGGAATGATAAATTCAATTGAAGGAGCTTTTTCCCGTATAAAACGGATAATGTGGCGGTTCAATGTAATACCGCCTGTCAACACCACCTTTCCCGATGTTACTTTCGCGCGTTTTAAAAAGTCTATTACTTTAACCGCCATAACATCGGAAAGAGAGAGAACGATGTCATCTTTAGACGCTTCGCGCTTGTTAAGCCTGTGGGTGCAGTCGCTTTTCATGAATACCGAGCAGCGCGTGGAAAGAGAGTGTACTTTCGCCGTATCAGACACCTTGTCGATATCATTAAGAGTCATGTCCATGCGGGCAAGCTGCTGCTTAAGAAACTCGCCGGTGCCGCTTGCGCATTTATTGCCGGAAAAGCTGTTTATAATTCTGCCGCCTGTATCCAGCGAATAGACTATCAAATCTTCGCCGCCCATGCTGACAACCGCGTCAGCTTTTATTTCAAGATTACGCAGGGCGGCTTCTACACATAACGGCTCCAGAGTGCCGCTGACATCAAACATAAACCGGCCTTCATTGCCTGTAACAAGCGCCGGGAGTCCTTCCTCTATTTTTCCGTCAGCCAAAAGTTTATAAACTGCCGCGTTAAAATCACCTTCGTGCGGAGTCGAAGCGCTCCAAACAATATTATTATTTTCCAAAATAACCATTTTAAGGCTTGTTGAGCCGATATTTATACCCAGTGATTTTTGACTTTGATTGTGCATTTTTTAAGTTTAACAAGGTTAAAAGGTTGATTCAAGGCCGCTTTGACTTGTTATTTGCCCATTTCTCAATTAAAAAAACGTATGAGCGAGGATCATTCCTTAAATCAACGTCTTAACAACTCCATTGATTTTAATACAGCTCTTTCATCAACCAGTTTTCCGTTAATGTATTTATGAATAATGCTTGAAATAAGCGTTTGATAGGGAATTCCCTCTTCCGCAGACCGCTCTTTGACTTTTATAATATCATACTCAGAAATCCGAATATTGATGTTTTTGGTTTTGTTGGCTGTATTAATTATTGCTTCTACTTTGTTCATTTCATCTTTTGAAAGAGGAATAAACTTTTCGGCGTTATCTTCGACAGATTTTTCAAAATCATCAAGATATGCGCTTTTTTTTTCTGATACAATCCCTTCATGAGTTTTTTGGATTGGATATGGCCTGGCAATTTTTTTCATTTTTCACCTCCAAATATTTTATGGTATTTTCGGCTTGGAAATGCTGTTTTAAGGATAATATTCTGTCCCTCATCAATAACAAACGGAACAACATAAGTATAATTTTGGTAAGGGATAACAAATATTTTTTGCTCTTCTCTTGACGGGTTCTTTAAAACAGCAATGTACTTTTTATCAAGAATTAATGAGGCAAATATATCCAGAGAAATCCCTCTTTCCGAAATAAGCCTTTTATTTTTTTCATTGTCCCACAAGACCTGCACACCACAGGTTACTACATAGTATATTATTTGTCAATATATTTTGTTAAAAATTCATACCTTCTTCTACTACTTTAGTTTTTATGGCGCTCAAATATAAAGGAAATTATTACCGGAATATAAGCGATTAGTAGCATAGCAAATCCCATTAATGTCTGCTGGGAAAAAAACGCCCAGTAAGCAGAAGCTGCCAATACCGGCAGTACAAGAATGCAGGGAATTGAAACAAGAGCCGAATACCATTTAAATTTGGTAATCATCCAGTTAATAAAAAAAGAAACGCCGACAGCAAGCGCTGTCCATAAAAGCGGAACTACAACAAGCAGTATGGGATCGTTCAGCGCGCTCCATGTTAAAGCGCGCATGGCGCCCCAGGGAATCAGCCATAATAAAGCGAAGCGCGCGAAATCGGCTTCTCCTGAAAACCCTTTGAGAATGAAAATAATTAAATAAATCAATAAAGGTACAAGAACCGGAACAGTTACAATATCTACAAAACCAAAAATCCAGCGGCTTAACTCAAAACCTCCCGGGCTTACAAAATAACCCAGGAAGAATTGAGTAATCGCAACAACACTGCCAAGCAGCAAAGCCCAGATACTGCCTGAAGAAGCGCCCGCACCTGCGATAATCCTACGAAGAAAATAAAACAGGGGAACCCATAACAGACAGAAAAAACTCAAGATAAAACTCCGGGAAAAACCAAATGCCGCATATCAGGAGAATTTCGCGATGGGAATGAAGGAATCTGTTTTTAAGGAAGCGCCGCCGACAAGCGCGCCGTCAATGTTTTCCATCGCCATTAGTTGAGAGGCATTATCAGGTTTAACGGAACCGCCGTATTGGATGATGATCTTCGCAGCCGCATCATCTCCGTAAAGACGCGCGATAACCTTGCGGACAAAAGCATGAACCGCTTCCGCATCCTGAGGGGTCGCTGTTTTTCCTGTTCCGATTGCCCAGACAGGTTCATATGCGATAACAACATTGTTTAAATCCGAAGCGTTTACTCCTTCAAGGCCTTTTACTGTCTGAGTTTCACAAACAGCTTCAACTTTACCGGCTTCGCGTTCCTGTAAAAGTTCCCCGATACAGAGAATTACCTCAAACCCGTGCTTAAGGGCAAGCTTGACTTTTTTATTAATAAGAGCGTCATCTTCCTTATATATATGACGCCTTTCGCTGTGTCCAAGTATGATAGTCTGCACGCCGAGATCCTTAAGCTGTAAAACAGATACTTCTCCCGTGTGCGCGCCCTGCTCTTCGCTTGCGCAGTTTTGCGCTCCAAGTCTGATATTGGTGCCCTCGACAATAGCGCTCACTGTTTCAAGTAATGTAAAAGAAGGCGCGACAAGATATTTATGCTTCCCGTCCCTAAGCCGGGTAACAAGGTCCTGCGCCAGCTGCGCGGCGTCAGCGCGGGTCAAGTGCATTTTCCAGTTCCCAGCCATGTAATAATTTCTGCTCATTGTTTTATCCTCTGCACACTTCAATACCAGGGAGCTTCTTGCCTTCCAGAAGTTCAAGCGAAGCGCCGCCTCCTGTAGAGACATGGCTCATTTTATCGGCAAGATTAAACTTGTTTACTGCCGCGACAGAATCTCCGCCGCCGACTACTGTGATTACGCCTTTGGATGTCGCATCCGCAACCATCTTTGCCACTTCTTCGGTTCCTTTTGCGAAAGCGTCAAATTCAAAAACTCCGACAGGCCCGTTCCACACAATTGTTTTAACCCCTGAAAGAACTTCCCTATACCTGGCAAGCGTTTTCTTTCCCACATCAAGGCCCAGCATTGAATCGGGGAGATCAAGTTCATCAACAGGGACAGGAGCCGAGGCGGCGTCAAAGGAAGTCGCGGCTATATGATCTACCGGAAGAATAATTTTAACGCCGGCGCTTTTTGCGGCTGCAAGGATTTTATTTGCTGTTTCAATCTGATCATCTTCAACCAGCGATTTTCCAATTTTATATCCCTGCGCTTTAAGGAATGTGTACGCCATTCCGCCGCCGATAATAAGAGCGCTTGCGTTTTTAAGAAGGCTCTCAAGAACGGCAATCTTGGAGGAAACTTTCGCGCCTCCGATAATCGCGACCAGCGGTTTTTGCGGGTTAGTTACAATCGGCTCAAGATAATCGCATTCCTTTTGCATGAGAAAACCGGCGACAGATACGGACACAAATTTGGCTATTGATGCAGTCGAAGCGTGATCGCGGTGAGCTGTACCGAACGCGTCATTGACAAAAATTTCACCATAGGAGGCAAGTTCTTTTGCAAGCTTGTCCAAAGCTGCCACGTCAGTTGACGTCTCCTCTTTATGGAAGCGAGTATTTTCCAGCATGATTACGGAACCGTCCGCCTGGCTCTCGATAAATGCTTTCTTTCCGTAACAGCTGTCCTCTCCCGCGAAAATTACAGGTTTGCCTAGTTTTGATTGAAGATACTCCGCGACAGGAGCCATGCGGTGCTTACCTCTGATGTATTTTTCTTCGTCAAAAGACTTACCGTCTTTTTCAGCTTTTTCCTTGGCTTTTTTCGCGTCTTTGGAAGGATCTCCACGGTGCGACATAAGAGTGATGGATTTCGCTCCCTGTTCCAGAATATATTTAATCGTCGGCAAGGCCGCCACTATACGCGTATCGTCCTGAACAACGCCGTCCTTCATGGGAACGTTAAAATCGACGCGCATGATGACGCGCTTACCTTTTAAATCAACAGATTTTACTGTTTTTATCATGATATCTCCCTAAAGTTTACTTCAAACTAATCTCGCATAGACGCAGAGATCACGGAGAAGAATAAAAATATTACTGTTTGAAATCCATGCATGTATATTACTCCACGCATTCAATCAATAATTCATCAATATTCCTCTGCGTCTCCGCGCCTTTGCAATAGATCTTTTTACATTACTTCTTACTGCCGATGTACCTGAGTAAGTCGACAATTTTGTTCGAATAGCCCCATTCATTGTCATACCATGACACTACTTTGAAGAAGCGGCCGGCATTTCCTTTTGTATGGAGGTTATTTTCGAGAGTGGCTTTGCTGTCGTAGATTGAGGTGTGGATGTTGTGGACAATGTCTGTGGAAACGATTTCCTCATTGCAATAGAGCAGAACGCCTTTCAAATATGTTTCGGACGCTTTTTTCATCGCTGCGTCGATTTCTTCGATGGTTGTGTCTTTTTCAGCGCGGAAAACAAGGTCGACTACTGAGCCTGTGGGAGTCGGGACGCGGAAGCTCATGCCGGTCAGTTTACCCTTGGTAACAGGCAGAACTTCGCCTACTGCTTTTGCTGCGCCTGTTGTTGACGGAATAATATTGATGGCCGCGGCGCGTCCGCCTCTCCAGTCTTTCTTGGATGGGCCGTCAACGGTTTTCTGTGTCGCTGTATATGAATGGATCGTAGTCATAAGACCGGTTTCTATGCCGAAACCTTCTTTAAGTAAAACATGCGCGATTGGAGCAAGACAGTTGGTAGTACATGAAGCGTTGGAAATTACATGATCTTCAGCCGGATTGTATTTTTCCTGATTTACACCCATTACAAAGGTTGGGATTTTCTTCTCTTTTCCTTTCGCGGGAGCGGAAATGATTACTTTTTTCGCACCGGCTTCGAGATGGCCGAATGCCTTGTCATCACAGAAAAGGCCTGTACATTCAATTACATAATCAACGCCAAGTTTTGCCCATGGCAGGTTTTTAAGCTCTTTTTCCGCCATTACGCACTGGATTTCATGACCGTTAACGACAAGAATATCATCTTCTGCCGCTCCGGAGGATTTTTTTGTCTTGATATCGGCTTTCATCTGGCCCTGGGTCGAGTCATATTTGAGCTGATAGGCAAAATATTTGGCATCGGTGACTATATCTACCGCCGCTACTATATCAATTTTACCTTCTCCCTTTCCAAGCAGATCCTGTCCAACAAGAG
>JAIRQF010000144.1 GCA_031256635.1 Treponema sp.
TATTCGGCTGGGTATATTGTCTCGATTCTGCCGTTTATTATCTGATGCCATGTGCAGTCGCTTTTGTTTTCATGGATATGGATATATTCATTAATAACTGAAAGACACGCGTCTGTCGGATTCATTCCCGATACTGCGCAGATTCTTCTTACCTGCCAGTCTTGCGGTATTTTAAAATCCATGGATTGTGTGAACGTGTTTGCCCTGTGTAAAGCGCTCAGCGTATCGCGTACAATGGCGGCGGGAATAGAGCTGCCTGTTTTATCCAGAACAGTCTCTCCTGTAAAATTTCCCATCCAGACTCCCGCGGTATATTTAACGGTAGCGCCAAGCGCGACAATGTTCTGATACTGATTGGCGGTTCCTGTTTTAAAAATGGCGGGGAATGTCGTCATGAAATTCCTCCCTGCTGCGAAAGCAAGCACCCTCGCGCTTGAATCTGATAAAAAAGAGCAAATCAATCTTGCTGTATCAGATGAATAAATTCGCTTCTCCTGAGCTTTGATCCCCTCTTGCGCTTCCCACGTTAGCGGCAAATAAATTCCATCGCGCGGAAAAACGCTGAATGCCTGCACCAGTTCAAAAAGACTGACAGGAGCGTTTCCCAGCGCAAGACCAAGTCCCGCTTGCGCCGCGGAATGTTCAATGGAATCAAAACCGAGCGTTAAAAGTTTTTTTGTGTAATTGCGGACGCTTAATCTGTAAAGCAGGTATACTGCGGGAATATTCAAACTGGACGCAAGGGATGCCCGCAGCAGCATCGGGCCGTTAAAACGGTTATTGAAATTCTGCGGAAAATAAATCTCCACTTCTCCGAAGGTCATCGGAATATCGGCGATAACATCCGACGGATAAAAACCATTTTCAAGAGCCATGGCGTAGAGAAAAGGTTTCATGCTGCTGCCCGGCTGATTAAGAGCGAGAACTCCGTCTATCTGCCCCGCGGCGTCATTGTTAAAAAAGTCGGCGCTTCCTACCCACGCGAGGATTTCTCCCGTGTCATTATCAATAACGATGGCCGAGCCGTTTGTAAGCCGCGATGAATAGTACATCGTCACATTGCCCGCGACAGCGTCTTCTAGGTAGCGCTGTAAAGACAGATCGACAGAAAGGCGCATTTCACCTAACCTGTTGTCTGCATTACCGCCCTGCGATAAAAGCTGAGTATTGATCAATCTGATAAGATGCGGAAGCTCAAACGGATACTGAAAACGGCGGGATGATTCAATTGCGAATTGAAAATCCCTTTCGTCAATGGCGGCAAGAAGCGGCCATTTTTCGGCCATTTTTTTATTATTTGCAAATCTTTCTTGCAGCATTGACGCGGCAGCCTCGCAGTTTCGCGGATTTTCAAGCGGATTGTAAAGGCCGGGGCGGCGCGGAATTACCGCCATACAGAAAATTTGCGCAGGAGAGAGCATCGCAAGATCGAGAGCGAAAAAGGTGCGCGCCGCGGAAGCCGCTCCTTCAGTGTTATAGCCGAAAGGGAGCGAATTTATGTACATTTCTAGTATTTTATCCTTGGAAAAACGCGTCTCAAGACGCAGCGCGTTAAGCGCCTCGCCTGTTTTTTGCCAAAGAGTCTGACCCCGCGCAGGCTGGTATGCGTTATCTGCAATTATACGGGAAAGCTGCATTGTTATTGTAGAGGCTCCGCTTATCCTCCTGCCGCCTGATATATTCTGAAACAGCGCTCTTATAACGGCAAAAACATCAACGCCCGGATGGCTGTAAAATCTTTTATCCTCGGAGAATACAAAAACATCCTTTACCCTTTGCGGTATCTCATCAGGTTTTTCCCTGCGAAGCCCGTCAGCAAGAGGCGTTATCTGCAACAAAATCCCGTAACGATCATAATAGCGTATGCTGTAAGGCCGGGATTGAAACTGCTCCAGCTGCGGATACGGAGTAAAGCGCAATAACAGCCAAATTAACAAAATTATAAATAATATTCCGGAAAATAATATTACTAATTTGTTTTTTTTATTCAATGGTGTAAATAAATCCCTGGGTGCGGCCGAAGATTTCGCTTTCGTACATACATTCCGCCTGAGCCGGAGGAGTCGGGTATACGCCTCTTCTTGCGGTGCGGAAAAGGAAACTGACCGTTGTCTCTCCCCTGTAAAATTGATCCCAGAAATATTGAATCTCATTGTCAAATATCGCCTGATGGCTTAACCATGATCCGCTTTGCGCGCTGTCTGCCGCCGTTTCCCCATGAGAGGCAGTCGTAACAAAAGCCATATCCAGTATTTCCGCGCCTGACGGAACAGGTACGCGAAGAGCCAAATACGCGCGATTCCTTGTGGAAGATACCCGCACTGTCGCCCGGTATGTTTTTCCGGTTTGAAGAGCCAAAGTGCCCGCGGCGCCTGATTTAATTTCTGCTCCTGTGCTTATGTCGGTAATATTAAGGAATACTCCGATCCCTTCATCGCGGAAAGACTGAAACTCAGACGGTATCGCGTAACGAAGGGACGCTGTGTAATAAAGACTGCCTGTTCCGCTTCGGTTAACGCTGAGCTGGTGGATTCTGTCTCTTGCGATATTTTCAAGAACAGCGCCGCTAAAATCATGGGAGGCTGTAACAGGCCTGGCTCCAAGCCCTGAAAATGTCCCCTGTAATAATTGCGCTGCACCTAACGTTATTGATCCTCTTACATTGATATTGGTCATATCTTCGGCTCTTATTAAAGCGTCAACCGCTGAAAGAACGCGGATTGTTACGGCCGTACTCTGCCAGATACCTGAGCGCGATGACTCCAGAAGCGAATAAAGCAGGTGAGTATTTATATCATCGTAGGGATACTGCTGCGCGAAAAACTGCAATGTAAGGGCAAGCTGTTCGGTATATCCGCCATAATAACTGTAACGGTTTCTTTCCATCGGATCTGTAAGGTCAGCGCCTCTTGCGGTCAGCCTGATTAAATTGCGAAGGCGCTGCGCGGTGTTTTCAGCTTCCGCGCTCCGGTTTAAAAGACGGTATGTCATTCCTGCAAAGGCAAGGACTGACGGATCAACATTATCGCGGCCCAGGATTTCAGCTAACCTTGACGAGTCTACGCGGACAGAGGCTTCCGTCCTTGAAAGAAGCGCGCAGACATACAGCATGTAAGATTGCAGATAAGACTGATAAACATAACCTGAGGAATTGCTTCTCTGGTTTTGCATATTCTGATATTCGCGGTTAAGGTATTCAACAAGATTGGCAATGTTAAGAGAAGACGGCACATTAATATTTTTTTCTTTTGCGATTGCGATAACATGCGCGATCCGCAGGCTTACATAAAAATCCGCCAATGTACTTGCAGGCCAGTACGGAAAACCTCCATTTGACAATTGAATCTGCGCCCAGCTTCTTAATTCATTTTCTACTACCTTTTGAGGATTGGTAACTTCGGAATTTAAACTTAAAGCGTCAAGGTATTCTCCGAAAACAACAAGCGGCATAACAGCCGAACTTCGCTGTTCAAGGCATCCGTACGGATAATGGAAAAGGTATGTTATTGCCGAATCAAGAAGGCTTAAACGCGTAGCGTCCAGTGTCACAGTCAGGTTTCCGACGCCGTTATCTGCAAATGAAGGGACAATAATGCCTTCCGCCGCGGAACTGTCGTAACCTGATTGCCCTGAAACAGTGCCTGTTGTGGTAACTGTTTCCATTACATAGGGATGTTCTATTATCATTTCGCGGATTAATCTTTCATTTAAAATATCGGAGTTAACAGTAAAGTTAAGCGTAATATTCCCCTGTTTTACCGCCGCCACGTCAAAATACACGACCGCGTTATCGCCGCTTCTTACCGTTACGCGCCTTTCCGCCGTTCCGTCAACAAAAGCCTGCCCCGCGGTTTTTGTAAGCCCGCTTGATTCGTCCTGCGCCAGGGGCGCGCCGATATCAAGCCTGACAGTCACTGTATGAGAGGCTGAATCGAGGTTTGTGATCAATACTCCGGCTTCTGCGGTATCGCGCTCGCGAAGGCGGCGCGGAACAACTTCGCGGACATTTATCCTGTTCTGGGCCGCGATCTCGCTTTCCTTAAGAGCGAAAAGATCGCCGCGCGCTCCGAATACAGTTACGCGGTATGTTGTAAGATTATCGGGGAGTTTGAATTTGCACGTAACTTTGCCGCTTGCGTCCGTAATCAGCATCGGTTCAAATACGGCGGTAGGATTAAAGTCAGCTCTCTCTTCTGATTTACTGTCGCTTGAATCTCCTCCCATCCGGTCCATAACGGCGTAGGTGACAGGATCCATCAGCATGGCGCGGGAATCGCCGCCTGAAACAAAAAGCGGAAACTGGTATTCAGAATAAAAATGACTGATGGGATCGGGAACACGGTAATTAATCAGATCAAGCACGCCCCTGTCTACCGCCATAAGCGACAGCTCAGCGTTCGCAAGAGGGCGGCCGTCCCTTGTCGCGGTAAGCGTCATTGTTACCTCTTCTCCGGGACGGTATGTTTTTTTGTCGGTTTGTATATTAACTGAAAATGCTTTTGTCCTTGGATCTACATTTAATTTTGTTACGCCAAAATATCCTTTCGGCTTGTCCAAATCCGGAGTTCCGTATTCGTGGCCTGGAGGCCCTGATCGCACAGAATAGGAAGAAACCG
Organism: Treponema sp.; assembly: GCA_031256635.1. Lineage (GTDB taxonomy): Bacteria > Spirochaetota > Spirochaetia > Treponematales > Breznakiellaceae > WQXQ01. The sequence continues at coordinate 4,617 of JAIRQF010000144.1, forward strand.
ATACATAGACTACAGGCACAAAGTTACGCGCAATTGGTATGTCAAGAACAGTGACGGATTCGCTGATATAACGGACTTCTTCCGTAAAAATGCCTTCCCTTTCAACAGTGATAAGGTAATATCCGGAAGAAAGCGGGCTTTGCAGTAAAATTTGCGCGGTATCGCCGGGTTCATACATTTCCCTGTCGGGAACAAGGCGGATCTCTTCGGCGCTGTTCATGTTCCAGTAACCACCCGCGCCTGTAACATAAAAACCCATTTCCGTAAGGACTGTTCTTCCTTCGCTGTCCCTTGATGTTACGCGCAACACATGATAGCCGGCGGCCGACGGCTTTACATTGATTGTTCCGCCGTTTCGGATACTGATATTCTGTTCGCTGTCTGTTATCTGCTGAAGTATGTATTCATCATTTATATAACCGTAAACGCCCCTTTGCTGAACGCGCCGCCATTCCTCGCGGATTAACTCAACTTTTATCTGCCTCGCTCCGTCTCCGCTCTGTAAAAACAAATTATTATTTTCTGTTTTAACGCCCTGGGTGTTTACAGTTATGTATTCGCATGTAAACTCCTGGCCTGCGCGGACAAATCCTGTTACGCCGCTTTTAAGCCCGATATAAAAACTTGCAGGATGCGCCATTACCGACCTGTAAGCTGTGATCATCTGATTGCCGATATCCGTAACTCTCGCCTCGACCTGATATAAATAAGGCGCGCCTGTTACCTTGCTGCTGCTTGACGTTCTCTGGCTGAGCGCAGCGCTGCCCTGCCCGCTTAACGCTCCTGAGTCTGAGCTGATATAGCGCGTACTGTCCCATGCGCGCATTGGACCGAAAGTAAATCCCCTTGTGTCCGCGTTATTCGGCGAGAAATATCCCATCCCTTCGAACCACGCGCTTTCCCATGAAGCGCCTGACAAACTTCCTCCGGAAAGATAACTTGCCCTTAAATTCAAATTTATATCATCGCCCAATATGACGGCTTCCGGCGGAGAGGAAAGAGATGCCTGAAAACGCAGTCTTTCAAAAAACGCTATCGTTACGGGAATTGAAGCGACAGATTCGTCAATTTCAGTTGTTTCCGTTACGCGCTTATATACAAGCCTGTATGAGCCGGGCTCAAGATCTTCGGGAATGGTAATGCTGCCGAAAAAACTACCGGATTCCGTTGTTACATCCTCAAAAGAGGCGATCCTCGCCGGTCTGTATGAGTTTTCTTCAAGGACAACAGCGAAGTTTCCATGATAAAGAGCGTACATGCCAAGCACGCGGGAACGATCCACTCCGCGGAATGTAATTGTTTCTCCCGGTTTATAAAGCCCGCGATCGGTAAACATAAAAGCAAGCGGTATTATTTCTTCGGCGCGCTGGGGTGAATTTGACCAGATGTCGTAACGCCATGTGTTATGTGAAGACGGATTGAATACCGCCCTGTCTGTGTCTTTTTGCGCCATTATATAAGGCGCGTACCAGTAACTGTTTACGTTAGTATTGTTCCTCAGCGACAGCGAGTTTAAATTAATAACGGCAAGGCCATTTGAATCCGTTACAGCTTCACCGTAATCCGGGAAATCAAGATTATCCGAGGTATCTACACTGCCATTGGAAAGAAGCGTTACTTTCGCGCCTTCTACAGGCTTTCCTGTTGAAAGGCTTGTAACCAGAACTGCGATTTTATTAAAACCGTAACGGACAGTCATGCCAAGGTCTGTTACCTGAATACTGAAGGCGTTTTCAATTAATCTTGTCCCTGTAACGAATGTTCCGTTTTCCTGCACGCGGTTTGTCAGAAGTTCAATATTCGATCTGAAAGCGACAAAACCTTTTCCTTCCCCGTTCAGATAGGGTGAAAGATCAATCTGCTCAAAATATTTCGCATTCGGTATTTCGGAAAAAACCGCGAAATTTGATATATTGGAAAAATTTACATTGTTATATCTGCGATCCCTTGATATATACGGATTATTTTCAGTTCCCAGCTGATAAAAAGAATTTCGCGTAACATTGCTGTATTCAAAAATATAGCGCGGAGGAAACTGCGCTTCCAGCATAACATTGTATCTGTATTCAGGAAAACGCAGCGTGCCGGAAGGAGGCGGCTCATCCGGCATGACGATATTCGCGATATAGGGAGAACTCAGCCTTCTCCCGTAAACATCTTCCACAAGAGTGCCGACAGTTATCATAAACCGGTCCCTGTAATTAACAGGCAGATTGAAAATCCGCAGGGTATTTCCGTATACTTCGAAATTGTCATCTGAAAAATTCATCGCAGGCGATATTCTTATTCCCTGGCGGATTGTGCTTTCATTAATACCGTGGCTGAAATAAATTTCAACAAGATTGGCGTATCTGCCGTAACCTGTTCCCCTGTAATGAGACGTAACAGTGAAAGGTGCGGGCGTTCTGAAACTGAAAATCTGATCCGTTTCCGTTCCGCGCGTCGCGCCGCGCGATCTTGCGCCCTGTTTCAAAATTATTCTTATCTGTGAGTTAAAAGCAACATTGTCCTGAAGTTCCGCGATAATTTTATATTCATCAATCTGGCTGAGGGTAAACTGTCTGCTGTTTCCTCCTGCGGTAATATCTATATACTGTCTTATGTCGGAAGCCTGTACGGGATAATTAAACAGAAGGCTGATCTGTCTTGCGGCCTGGGGAGGCACATTATCATTATCAAAACGGAAATTGTTTTTAACCCTCCACTCTTCGCCGGGAGTAACGCTTTTTATGCTGAGAGCTTCGGTGTTAAAATTAAATACGCGCTCTCCTGCGATATAGTTCCCGCTTAAGGAAGAAGCGTTAGCTGAAACCGTGACGGTGTAGGTCTGCTGGCTCTGGCAGGGTTCCTCTCCTTCAAAACTTAAAAAACTTGTCCCGTACCACCGGAATGTTCCCTTAATCGCCGGAGTGATCGTAACCAAGGGTGAGGAGGAACTCTGCTCTCCAAGGCTTGCAAGGGGAATCATCGGCTGTGAAAAAATCACATAAACAGAAGGCCGCTGTATCGCCGATGAATAATTTCCTTTCGGCCCCCAGTCAATAACTGTCAGGTCTTCAGCTTCCTCCTGAATCCGCCCATCAACGGTTTGCGCCGCTCTTATCTCCGCAATACGCGCCTGTTCCCTTGCCGGATCAAAATAAACCGTCCGGTAAGATGTCAGATTTCGAAGGCCTCCGCCTGATGTAACGCTCTGCCCTGAGCCTGCTGAATCCCCCGCAAGATCAGAGGCGCTCAGGGTTTCGTATTCGTTTACTCTTTCCGCTTTTAGCGGGCGGTAATCCAGCGTAAAGGCGGCTTCAATCGCCGCGTCGTTTACAAGCTGCCTGACAGGATTTCTTGAATTAATGGAGGGAGAGAAAGGGCTGATAAAAGCCTGAACATTTAAAGGCAAATCAGGAATTTCATTTATGGTATTGCTTTTGCAGCCAAAACAGAGAATTAAAACAAAAATAGATAATATCGCAGGCAGTTTCTTCATTAAAATCCTCAATTATATTGTTACACTATATTGTTACATGAGTACGGATTTACCGCAAGATAATCCAGATGATACGCTTATTGTTTTAATAAAAATAGTGCATTATATTGTAATTTATGAACAGCAGAATAAAAAAAATAATATTAATTTTTATCTTCATCAGCATGCTACTGCCGGTATACGCCGATGGTTCTTCACAGAGAAATCCGGAATCTCAGGGCAGCTCTGATTTTTCGCGGCAATTATTGAATTTATTACTTGAAAGTCCAAAAACAAATGATCCGGTTTATGATCAGAGCATGCTTACCCCGGGCAGCGCAATTTATGTTGACAATTATTTTGCCGGATTAAATACATATCAGCATTACGGAGTCTATACAGGAAACGGAAATGTTATTCATTTCGCGCCGCTTGAAGGACAGGAAATCAGTTATGAGAACGGAGTAATTCACGAAACAACACTGGAAAAATTTCTTGGCGGAAGAACGCTAAAAATAGACACGAATATTGAAAAGTCCTTTTCAGAACAGGAAATTATTCAAAGAGCAAAATCAAGGCTGGGAGAAAAAGAATACGATCTAATTTTTAATAATTGCGAACATTTTGCAAGATGGTGTATAACAGGCGAAAGCCGGTCTTATCAGGTTTTGAATTTCCCAGAAAAACTTGAGAACGCCATTTTTATAATACGCGAGGAATTAAACAGTATTTCAAGATTTTTAGATTCAATTAAATAGGGTCTGTCAGCAAAACAGTTTATTTTATTGTCAGTTAAAAAAATTCAATATTTGCTCTTGATTTCCATTTGTTGGTTTTGTATAATTTGGAGTATGATTCCAAATCGTACAAAGGATTAACATGATTGATTTAGAGAGAACAATACAGCCTGTGCTTGAAAAAACTGCAAAGGGTTTTCGCGTGATCTTGTTAAACGGGCAAAGGCAGGTCGGAAAAACCACTTTGCTTAAAAATATAGCGAAAGGGTCAAAGCGCGGATACGTATCTCTTGATGATTTAAATTCCCGTAAATTGGCTCAAAATGATCCGGAATTATTTATAGAGCAAAATCCGCCTCCTGTTATTATTGATGAAGTCCAATATGCGCTTGAACTGTTTCCATATATAAAAATCCATGTTGATAAACACCGGGAACAAAAAGGAGCGTTTTGGCTTACGGGTTCACAAAAATACAAATTAATGCAGGGAGTTCAGGAATCACTTGCAGGAAGAATCGCGATTTTGGATTTAATGGGATTATCGTACAGGGAAAAGATAAAACAGCCTTTTTCCGGCAAGCCGTTTCTTCCTTCAATGGATAAGGAAAAAGACGGAAAAAAACTTTCTGTTCAGGATGTTTACAGGCATATATGGGAAGGCGGACTGCCTGAGCCGTTTGTGGACAAGAAAATAGAACGCGAAAGATATTATTCTTCTTATACCCGGTCTTATATTGAGCGTGATGTTAAAGATTTTCATAACATAGAGAAGCCCCTGCAATTCTTTGATTTTATTTCTGTCGCTGCCGCGCAAACAGGACAGCTGTTAAATTATTCATCATTTGCCCGTGATATCGGAATTGATGTAAAAACAGCGCAAACATGGATGGGAATTTTGGAAAGATCAGGATTGATTTATTTATTACGTCCGTATTCGCCGAATTTGACAAATAGAATCATTAAAACGCCCAAGATGTATTTTTTAGACACAGGTTTATGCGCATACCTTACAAAGTGGTTAACGCCTGAATCATTAATGTCCGGCGCCATGTCAGGCGCAATACTTGAAACCTATGTTGTCGGAGAAATTTTAAAGTCATATTTGCATAACGGGCTGGAGCCGGCCATTTGGATGTACCGCGACGCGAATCAGAACGAGGTTGATATTGTATTGGAACAGAACGGAACTTTGTACCCAATTGAAATAAAAAAATCAATGAATCCATGTACCAATGACTGCAAAAGTTTCAATGAATTATATAAGCTTAAAAAGAAAGTCGGACTTGGCGCAGTACTTTGCTTAAAGAATGAACGCATTGCGATTTCACGTGAAGCAGTTTCCATTCCTGTCTGGGAGATATAGCGTCCTGTCTTATCATAAAGAATCCGCTTAACATATCATTTTGTCTTTTGATTTAAGGGGATACCGGAGAAAATTGGCAGCGATATAAAAGCCTGTGAAATAAAATAACCGCCGAAAACCACGATGAAACGATCGGTAATATTTACGGGGAGCCGGGAGAGAATGTTCATTACAAGAACAGAGGGAGAGCTTTGGAAAAGCCATTCTTTGAATGCGTCTTCTGCGCTGTAATCTGCTTTGGTATTTGCCAGTAATGTATAAAAAATAAAATCAATTAATCCTCCCATAATGCTGATCACAACAACAACGGTAATGTATATCAGCATAAGACGCGCCAATACATTTACAAAACCGGCGCGTTTTCTTTCTTCATTTAAACCCTGCTGGTTTACAACAGCGGGCCTTAAAAGAAATATTATAAATACTTCAGCAATACTGCAAATAATAAAGGGATGAATAATGCCGTTTTTAATTGTAAAGCCGATTACCCAGGTAAGGACAGCGGTTATTATACCCGGAATCAATCCCGCTGAAAATGTGACTGCGGCTGTAAATACTGTATCAACAAACAATGGTAATTTTAATAAATACACAAACAAAGGAAAAATTAAGTGATTAAGAGCCGCCGCTGTAATGCAGATAACGGTCGTTTTTGCCAGGGTGGTTTTTATCTGCGCTTTTTTTATTTTGGGAATATCGATTGAGTCCGCCATATAAAAAGCCTATCACAAAAAAAATATTACAGCTATAATGAATAAATGGAAGCGCAGGATTTTTCGGCAGGAGCGTATTATACCCTTTTATCGGCATTGGCGTTTTTTATTTTTCTTTCCGCGTTTTTGGTTTATTTTTTAAGCAAGGAACTGAAGAAATCTTTAATGCGCGAAGAAGAAGGCTCCGTCTACTCGCGCTCAGTGCTTCTTGCGCAGGAAGTTGAAAGAATGCGCATAAGCCGGGAACTGCATGATACCATCGCGCAGGATCTGCGTTATCTGTCGCTTTCAATGAATAAAATCAGCAAGACGCAGGATAGCGCGAAGAGAGACAATTTATGCAAAAGCGCCGCGGATTTTCATTCTGAGTTAATTAAAAAGGTGCGGGATATCTGCACGCGCCTTGTTCCGCCTGATTTCCGTTTTCAGGGGCTGCAGGATGCCCTTTGCAGCCATTGTCATGATTTCGGCGTAAAAACAGGGATAGACTGCCGTATTGACATAGATTTATCCGAGAAAGAAAAACTTAATATTACGGACGCCGAAAAGCTCCTTCAGATTTTCCGCATTGTTCAGGAAGCGCTGACGAATGTGGAAAAACACGCGCAGGCAAGCGAAGCGATAGTCATATTACGATGCGATTCGGACGGCGGGATTTCAATAGGCATATCCGATGACGGCAAGGGTTTCAATCCGCTCAAAGCCGGGAAAAAAGGTTTTCATTTGGGCATCCGCGGAATGGAAGAAAGAGCGGCTCTTTTGGGCGGCAAACTGGAAATAAAAAGCGAAAAGGGAGAAGGAACGCTGGTGCGTTTGCATTTGCCGAAGGGAGCGCAGAAATGACGGAACCTCAGAATGTATTATTAATTGACGATCATCCGATGACAAACTCCGGCATTAAAACCATACTGGAAGAAACCGGCCGTTTCAAAGTAACCGGGCAGGCAAACACGCTTGAGGGAGCAAAACTTTTTATAAGTAAAAGGCATGAGGATTTTCCTTTTTTAATCATACTGGATATAATATTAGGTGAAGATAACGGACTTGATTTTCTTCCCTTCCTTAATAAATATTGCAATGACAATGAAATCAATAAACCTCCCGTGCTTATCTGTTCCGTCCTTGAAGAACCTTACCGCATACAATCCGCGCTTGATATGGGAGCGTCAGGCTTTATATCCAAAGTGAGCAGCGAAACCGAATTACTGCAGGCAATTGACAGCATCCTCAGCGGAGAAGTCTATATTTCCGGCGAACATTCCGTAAAAGTAGTGAAATCCCACAGCTATTATTCCAAATTCACCAAACGAGAAATGCAAATCATCAATCTGATTAAAAGAAATAAAACCAACAAACAAATCGCAGGCGAACTGAGGTTGAGTATCCGCACTATAGAAAATCATATCAGTAATATTTACTACAAGACCGGAACTAAAGACAGACAGGAAATAATGGAACTTTAATACCGTGCGTTAACGCACAAAATAACCGTGCGTAAACTCACTGTAAATTCCGTGCGTTCACACGGATTTCTTTTTTTAAATTCATGAATTAAAATTTTCTTAGATGTTCATCCGTACAAA
>JAIRQF010000028.1 GCA_031256635.1 Treponema sp.
TTACCGCCGCCTTTTTACTGATAATGTGGGCCATTTTTATTTTAAAACGGCGCTTGTATACCCGGAAAGCGTAAGAATGTTTTTAACAAGGCTTGCGCTGCCTGCTCCGGCAAATCCCCTTAATACAAAAAAATTGACATCTGTGTAAAGGCTTAAATCTATGTTTACTTCATTTGCGCCTGTGTTATGAAAGACCGCGGCTTTGCTGCCGTTGTAATCTGAAATAAAACCGCCGAATGTTGTATACTGCGAAAAATTCAAAGGTTCGATAATTCCTCTTGCTATCTCCGGATTCGCGTTACGCAGCCTTATCAATTTTTTATAATGATTTAAAAGGCTGTCATTTTTTGACAGCTGGCTCTTTACAGTCCCGTTTGTCTGATTTGCGCTGTCATAAGAAGCGCCTTCAGGATCCTTTACAGTATCATTATCGCCCCAGAGCATCGCTAACCTTCTGTTCGCGTCCGTATTTGCCGATCCTCTGGATCCTTTCATGCCGATTTCTTCGCCGTAATAAATAAAAGGACTCCCGCCTGAAAGAATGTAAAGGTTAGCTGCAATGTGCATTATGTAATCGCTCACCGGCAGAAAACCCGCGGCCCTGTCCATGTCATGGTTAGTGATAAAAGGATGTAAAACGGCGTGAGGATTTATAGTCATTACCTGTTTTTGATAAAGGGCAAGACGCTGTGCAAATTCGGTAACGTTTGAAATTCCCGTGACAGTATTGTAAATATCACCGGAGGCGCCGGACATTACAAAATCAAAGCAATTGACGGCTTCGTAATAATTCTGGACTGACATAACGCCGGACCAGTTTTCCGCGACAATATAAACATCATTATTTATTTTTACACATTCATCGTTAAACCATTTTAAAAACTGTATATTCCTGAAATCTTCTTTAAAATAAATGTAACTGACAGCGTCCAGTCTGAACCCTCCTGCACCTTTATCAAGCCAGAACTTTACAATATTAATTATTTCGCGGCGCACATCCGGATTATCAAGATCAAGCTCAGGCATTTGAGGTGAAAAGTTGCCTTCATAATAATACTGCCTCCCATCCGGAGACTTTTCAAATTCATACCATGTCCTTCCGCTGATTCTTTCGGTTTCAAGGACATAATATTTCACGATTGGATCATCAAGATTACCCTGTTTAACAGAGCTCTTAGCGTCCAAAAACCATTGGTTCTGCGAAGATGTATGATTGAGCACAAGATCAATTATCAGTTTGATTCCGCGCTTATTACATTGCGCGGCAAGTTCTTCAAAGTCAGCCATTGTGCCGAATTTTGAATCTATACGGTAATAATCAATTACATCATATTTATGATAACTCGGAGACGGCATTATCGGTGTAAGCCAGATTCCTTCAATGCCAAGACTTTTACCGGAATCCGGCTTGCCGTTGTTTAGGTAATCAAGCCGGTTAATTATTCCTCTGAGATCGCCTGTGCCGTCTTTATTCGAGTCCGAGAACGCGCCGACAAAAATTTCATAAAAGGTGCGGTTATTATCTGTAACTTCAATGTGCTTGAGGTTTTTGTCCGATACCCTGTATTCACATCCTGAAAAAAAAACAAGCACAGCCAAAGTAAAAAGCAGAGAAGAAATAAATTGATTTTTCACGTTACGCCTTAACCTTTAACCGATCCAGCCGTAACTCCTTCGATATAGAATTTCTGCATTGACAGGAATAGACCAACAATGGGAATTGCGATAAACAGACATCCTGCGGCAAACATTGTAAAAACATTGGAATCCACCCTTTGTCCGTACATCATGTAGTAAAGACCTACCGCTGTTGTATGCAATTGAACATTCTGCTCGCCTAAAATAATCCGCGCAAGAATAAAATCCATCCATGGGGCCATAAACGCCATAAGGGCGGTATAAACGATTATCGGCCTTGATACCGGAAGGATGATGGAGAAAAATATTCTCGATTGCATAGCTCCGTCAATTTTGGCCGCCTCGATTAGTGAATCCGGAATTGTATCGAAGAATCCTTTAGCGATATAAAAACCCAAACCCGCGCTTACGGAATATACAAGAACAAGCGCGACATGAGACTGGGTAAGCCCCAATGCTTTTAAAATATAATAAATCGCAATCATCGACATAAATCCGGGAAATAATCCCAGAATCATCGCGATGTTCATAATCGGTTTTCTCATACTAAAACGCATCTTGCTCATAACATAGGCGGTACTTAAAACCAGAAATGTGGCAATTGTTGTGCTGAAAACAGCAACGCCAAGCGTATTTGTTACCCACCTTCCGAACTGCGTAGTTGTAAACAGCAATTTGAAATTTTCAAAGCCAAATCCCTTGGGGAAATAATGTGAAACAACAATCCCGACTAATTTTCCCTGATCGTTATATTCATTTCTGAACGCGCTTAACACTATCCAGAGCATTGGATACAGCCAGATAACCGCGAGAATAATCAAAACAATATACACAGCTGTAAGAGAAGCGATTTCTGATCTTTTTATTGAACCTGCCTTGACAGTTTTTTTCATTGGAACGCATCCTCCTCTTTATAGGCTTTGGATCTTCGATACGTAATTAATGTTATTACCGAAGTACAAATAAACGTCATTATCCCTATAACAGCGCCAAGATTATACTCTCTTTCGTCTATTGATAATTTATACAGCCATGTTACCAGAAGATCAGTTGTACCCGCTACGTAACCGCCGGGAGCGCGCGGACCGCCTCCTGTAAGAAGGTATATAACATTAAAACTGTTAAAATTGCCGACAAACGAAGAAATAAGATACGGCGTAGTAACAAATATAATATACGGCATTGTGATTTTCACTAAAATTTTGAATTTGCCAGCCCCGTCGATTCTGGCAGCTTCATAAAGATCACCTGGTATATTCATCAATATGCCTGTAGTCATAAGCAGGGTATATGGAACGCCAATCCAGAAATTTGTAAGTATTATTGTTATCCTTGTTCTTAATACATTGTCTGAATTTGCCAGAAAGGAAATAGGTTCGCTGGTAATGCCGAGGTTCATCAATAATATATTAAAAGGTCCGAGTTCGCCGAGCAGAGCCCTGACTGCAAGAAGGGACACAAATTGCGGCATTGCGATGGTAAGAATAAAAATGGTTCTCCAAAGCACTTTAAATCTGACGCCTTTCATATTTATCATGATTCCAAGAAATATGCCGCCGAAATAACAGGTAAAAGTCGCGAAAACTGTCCAAGTTAAAGTCCAGCCCAGAACAGGAAGGAATCTCTGCCCTATTTCGCCTGATCTTGTAAAAAGAGCCGCAATATTTTCAAAACCGACCCAGTCAAGCAAAATCTCTCCCTGATGCATGCTGTCAAAATTGGTAAAGGCGATAAAGATCATGAAGACCGTAGGCATTATCGTAAACACTGAAACACCGATAAATGTCGGAGTAAGAAGTGTTACGTGAAAATTGTTGTCCATGAGAAGCTTTATATCTTCGCCGAAGGTAAGGGCTCTGCCGTTTTTGCGCTTGTCGCATTCAGCCTTGTAAGCGCTGTTAAGGCTGCCAAGATACAGGAGGAAGAATAGAACGATAATTCCCATCGTTACAACGCCGAAAAGCATCATAAGCATCGAGTTATCGGCTTTTGATAAAATATCTCCGGGGTTTGTGCCAAGCGTTGTAAAGTTAACCAGCGCTTTATATCCAAACGGTGTATCATTCACTCTGGGACAGAGAACCATAAAGGCGATAAATCCTGCCTGAAAAACAAGATAGATAAATCCCTTTATTATTTGCTTATAATAGAAATTGCCGAATCCCATTATTAAATGGGACATTTTAACCGGAAAACCGCCGTCCATAAACCTTTTACAAAAGGTAACAAAAAAGTTTTTTATTCCCCTTATAAAAGAAACGGCGATTCCCTTGAAGAAAACGCCTATCCCGATAAAAAAATCTAAAACTAAATTATCATGATGATTTTCTATTTGCACGAAACATTCACCTCATTATAAATAAGACTCCTGTAAAAATTAATTTACAGGAGCCTGCCATGGTTATTAATCAATATTGAAAAACCGCATTATGGTCTTTGTCCGGTTCTCCAGAGAGATTGAATAACCGCCAAGCCTGCCCTGATTTGAGCAGTATTGCCATATTGATTTCCATTGTTTGTCAGGATATCCAGCACAACTCCATTAGCGCCTGAACCATAATAATTACCGCCCATTTGAGGATCTACGCCAAACGGCTGAGCAATTCCCCTGCTGAACATTTCTATCTGGGTGCGCGCAAGTAAATTATTTCTGATACTTGCGAATTCCGTGCTTGCGTTTTTGTACGCGGGAAGATTATCACATTCGGCGAATGATTGTTCCTGAACTTCCTTGCTGGAAATATATAATAATACCTGCTGCACCGCAGCCGCTCTTGCAGCTTGTGCCTGATCGCTCATATTATATTTTTTCATAACAAACATTTTTGTATCCGCAAAAGTACCGGATCTCATTACTGTCCCTGCCGGAATATTTGTTCCTGCGACATCCGCGGCGGTAAGTGTAAAGTTCGGAAGTATGGTTATTCCGAGATTGCTTCCGAGAGCCGCGCTCGCGGCGGAATTATGCCAGGCGCCGCTGATTATGGCAAGAGTGCGTTCATTGGCCATTTCGATTTCCCAGCCTGAATCTGACGGTCTTCTGCCGCCGTTCGCGTTAGTGAAAAATCTCTGTCCCCATTGCATGGTAGCAACCGCCAGATCAGAGGTAAAATTGGCGCTGTTTAAAGTGCCATCCTCATAAAGGTTGGCGGCGCGGACTCCGTCCGTCTCTCTTGACGCGAGAACAAGGAATGAATTGTTATAACCGTCATCGCCGACCAGTGTAAGAGACTGTTTCCCCAATGACGCGGCTTTTGCCTGTATACCATCCCATGTCCTTACATCAGCATCGCTGAGATGAGCTTTGTTATAATATAAAACCAGTGCCTGAGATATATAAGGAATACCAAAGGTATATTCTGTACCCTGTACTGTCCCTTTTATTACATCAAGAAAAGCCTGCGGATTGTCGTTTTGAATCTGCCTGAGCAGCGCCTGATCAGTTATGGGGCCAATGGCGCTTGCTCCCGCGATTAATTTACCAAGGTTATCATGCGCGACTGTGAAGATATCCGCGCCTGCCGCTGTATCGGTGAGGAATTTGTCAGCGGCGGAGCCTGTGTCCACTCCTTCAACAGTTATTGTGTAAGCGAAACCCTGAGTCTTTTGGATAAATTCTGCAGCCTTCTTTTGATAAAAAGCTGTAGATTCTGTTCCAACCCAAATTTTGATATTTCCTCCCTGCTGCGATCCGCGATTGCAGCTGGTAGTAAGAACAGGAACGCTGAGTACGGCAATTAACAATGCCGCCAAAATACTTTTCTTCATTAACTTCCTCCGTTATAATTTTTTCTTTTAAATATATGGTAATATATAATTCCTGCAATAGCAAATTTTATTTATGGAAACTTCTAAAATTATTCTTTATTTGTTATTGACAGTGTAAAAATCATTGAAAAAAACAGGTTTAGTATTTATCATAATATAAAGGAGAATCTTATGCCCGAATGGTTAAAAACGGCGGTTTTTTATGAAATTTACCCGCAGTCATTTTGCGATTCCAACGCAGACGGAATGGGGGATATTCCGGGAATTACAGGTAAACTTGATTATATAAATAACCTTGGCTGCAATGCGCTTTGGATCAATCCCTGTTATGATTCTCCTTTTAAAGACGCAGGCTACGATGTGCGGGATTATAAAAAAGTCGCGCCGCGTTACGGCTGTAATGAAGATTTATTTAACCTTTTTGATGAAGCGCACAAAAGGAAAATGCACGTAATCCTTGATCTGGTTCCCGGCCACACATCCGAAGAACACGAATGGTTTACAGAGTCAAAAAAAATTAAACCAAATGATGCGTATAAAAACCGTTATATCTGGACAAACAGCTGGTTTTTCTGGGGGATTGAAGGTTTAAAATTTGTCGCCGGAGAAGCCGAAAGAGACGGATGTTATATTATCAACTTTTTTAAATGCCAGCCGGCGCTGAATTACGGCTTTCTTGAACGCAGCGAAAAATGGCAGCTTCCTCCGGAACATCCGGATTGTACCGCCACTGTGGAAGCGCTAAAGGATATTATGCGTTTTTGGCTGAAAGGCGATAAAGGAAGAGGCTGTGACGGTTTTCGCGTCGATATGGCCGATTCTCTTGTAAAATTTGACGATAAACAAAAAAGCGCGACAAGCGCAGTCTGGCAGAATGTACGCTCCATGCTCAACAGTGAATTCCCTGAAGCGATGATTGTCTCTGAATGGGGCTCTCCGGAAAAAGCCATCAAGGCGGGCTTCCACGCGGACTTTTTACTTGATCACAAGGACTCAGGCTACCGCAGTCTTGTCCGGAATTATATCGACGGTGGAAATGGCGACAGCTACTTCAGAAAAGACGGAAACGGAAATATAAAAAGATTTTTGAATCAATATTTACCGTGGTATGAAGAAGTAAAAGAAAATGGCTATATCAGCATAATTACAGGAAACCATGATACTCCGCGGATAAGCCATCATCTTGACACAAGAGAGTGCGCTCTGGCGTTCGCTCTCTTCTTTACATTTCCCGGAATTCCCTTTTTATATTACGGCGATGAAATCGGCATGCGTTATCTTCAGCATCTTCCGACAAAGGAAGGAGGATACAGCCGCACAGGTTCAAGAACTCCGATGCAGTGGAACTCAGGGGCCAACGCGGGATTTTCCGCTGCTCCATCACGGCAGCTTTACCTTCCCGTAGACACAGAAAAAAACACGCTTAATGTTGAAACACAGGAAAATGATCCTTCATCTCTTCTTAACACGGTAAAAGTTCTCCTTAAGCTTCGTAACAGCGAAGAGGATTTACAGTCAAAACCAAACCTTGAAATACTTCACGCGGATTCAGAAGACCGTTCTTTCTTTTACAAACGCGGCAGGTGCGTCATTGGTATAAATCCCGGGAAAGCCGATACGCGTTTCCCGATTGCAGCTAACGGGGAGTTTAATCTATTGTATTCGATTGGCGGATGCGGTTATGAAAACGGCGTTTTCAGACTGGGATCGCAGAGTTTCGGAGTCTGGCGATTATGAAATAATTGAGAGGGAACCAGCATGGCTCCCGGACAAGTTCAGCCTTTGTATATTATTAAAATAAAAATAACAATAATCACATAAAAGTAAAAATTAAAATAAATTCTGTTGAAAAATATGTTATATAATTTTATTATAATAATAGGGGATATAAATTATGAAAAAAGCGATAATTATAATATTAATAATTTTTTCTTCATTGGTTGTAATTGTGTACGGAGGCGTTTTTCTCGGGCATAAAGTAATTTTCCCGTTAAAAAGATCAAATGTCCCGACAATACCGGTATTAACGGACGGTAATTTTACATTCGGTCCGCAGGCGCATTTAACGCAGCCGCAGAATATTGACGAATATATCCGGCTTTTGGCGCAGCAGATAAAATTGTATAACGAAATCGCGCCTGATTTATGGCCCGGTAACGCGCTTGTAAATCAATCCGCAGTTGTGGAAGAAATAACAAGTAAAAAATTTTTCCATATTGAAGCGGACGGAAAAATTACGCCTCTTACAAAGAGTGAAGCTCTCAAGTTTGGTTTTAACCGCGTGGCATATACAGGCGGATTCAGCTTTTATGACAGCGGTGTGTATCTTGCAGTTGATAAAAACGAAATGACCAATTTTCTTATGTGGCAGAAATATCTGCATCTTGGCACATATGACTCAATTCTCTTTTTAACTCACGAAGGTTTTCACGCAAAGGAACAGGTGAAATGGCAAAAGCAGATTAATGTTCATAACAGGGAACGGGAAGAATATGATAGCGATATTTCCGCGCGGGCAAAACGGCATGTGCTTCAAAAGCAGCTATTGAAAGCGGTAAGCCAGCCTGGCAGCACTGCGTTGATACTGGAGGCGCTCTCTACATACGCGGACTGGAAGAAACAATTTCGCGATGATTATATTAATTCCACATTCTTCGACCGCATAGAAGGAACGGCATTCTATTTTGAACTGATTACAGGTTTATATATTGGTTATCCAGATCAAATTAAAAATGAAAACGATATAGACCGCGCTCTTGCGCTTCTTGCAACCCGCGAAGATGTTTACCTGAGCTATGGATTAATAAGTGAAAGTTACACCGTAGGCGGTTTTGCATGCGCACTGCTGGAAAGGCTAAATTTCAACTGGAAAGAACAATTGATAAATGATCCTGACGCGACTCCTGTCGAAATGCTCCTGCAGTATTTTACAAACGAAACTCTGCCTGAACCAAGGCAAGTCACTCAGGAAGAAATCGATGAAGTGAGCATAAATATTAATGCACCTACTGAGAACAGAGGATTGCCGTTGTTTATGAAATTTTTATATGACCTGCTTTTTTAACAGGTGAGGCAAAATTCAACAGTGCACTGTCGGGTTGCTAAAGCAACCCTTGCCTTTGTCATCTTGATTACTTATAATGGTGCTACGCTGTGTTAACTTTATCATCTGCACGGCTTCGCCGTGCTTTCAATTAGCGGCGCACTGTCGGGTTGCTAAAGCAACCCTTGCTTTTGTCATCTTTTTTGCTTACAATGGTGCTACGCTGTGTTGACTTTGTCATCTGCACGGCTTCGCCGTGCTTTTGGTCAGCGGCGCACTGTCGGGTTGCTAAAGCAACCCTTGCCTTTGTCATCTTGATTACTTACAATGGTGCTACAACGTGTTGACTTTGTCATCTGCACAGCTTCGCTGTGCGTTTTCTTGTTGGGGGGTGCACCGGTTTCGACTGGTACGTCTTCGGGGTATAGACTGCAGATGGAGCGCTCATCTCCTGATTGGGCAAAAAATTTAACTGCCAACAAAACTGTCAGTTACGACTACGCCTTAGCTGCGTAATCGCGTGGAACTGCTGCGCCGCTCTGAGGAGCAGATTCCGCGTCGCAAACAGAGCTGGTCATTCCGCCGCTTCCGGAGACGGATTGACAAGATTTCCCGGAATACGGACAGGCCGCGCGCCGTTTAGCCAAGCCTGCCCCGACAATATAATAAACGGCTAAATCTGTAGATGTTTATGCTTCGCGTATTGGGACGCGGGTTCGACTCCCGCCACCTCCATTTTATGCTCGTTTTGTTTCTCCCTTGTAACTCTCCATTTAATCATATTACAATAAAGATAATATTATTAATCTGAATAACGCCATATACAGGCGTGGGTTATAAAATGATCGAGATTATCAAATCAAAAAATAATTTCTGTACAGGCTGCAATCGCTGCGTCCGCGAATGTCCGATGGAAACAGCAAATATTACTTATCAGGATGAAGACGGAAACATCAAAGTAAAAATTGATCAGTACAAGTGCATTGCCTGCGGCAGATGTATTACGGCTTGTAAACATAACGCAAGATATTTTGAGGATGATACAGAGCGGTTCTTTAATGATTTATCCAATGGTATCCCGATATCGCTCATGGCCGCGCCTTCAATCAGAACAAACATTCCGGAATATAAAAAAATTTTTTCATATATGAAAAAAATGGGTGTTAACAGGATTTACGATGTATCGCTGGGAGCCGACATCTGCATTTGGGCGCATATTAAAAATATGGAGGAAAATTCAAGCGGCATTTCTCCGATCATAACACAGCCTTGCCCCGCGATTGTCTCCTATTGTGAAATGTACCGTCATGATTTGGTTCCGCGTCTTTCTCCCGTACACAGCCCCATGGCCTGTACTTCAATATACATGCATGAATATCAGGGAATAAAAGACAGGATCGCCGCGCTTTCTCCGTGTATCGCGAAATCAAGAGAATTCCATGATACAAATCTTGCGCAGTATAATATTACATTTTCAAATCTGCTTGAATATATAAAAAAGAACAACATAACCCTCGCGGATGAAGAAATACAATTTGATCACGATGAAAGCGGCCTTGGTTCCCTGTTTCCGATGCCGGGAGGATTGAAGGAAAATATAGAATATTTTACAGGCAGAAAAATTCATATAACAACTGCTGGGGGTATTGATATATATGAAAAACTTGATAAATACGCGCAAACTCCCGTTGAATTCCTTCCTGATATTTATGATGTGCTGAATTGTTCCGAAGGCTGCAATCTTGGTTCAGCCTACCCGTATGAAAAAAACATTTTTGAAATTAACAAAACGATGAATAACAAAAGAATGAATATGACGCAGGCTCAAAAAGAAGAGTATTATCAGTCAATATTCAAAACATACGATGACACTCTTAATCTCAGGCATTTTATAAGGGAATACCGTCCTGTTCAGTCAACCTATCCGAAAATAACGGACGAAGATATTACCCGCGCATTCCAACTGCTGGGAAAAAAAGATTACGACAGCCAGAATATTGACTGCGGCGCCTGCGGCAGCATGACATGCCGTCATATGGCAAGAAAAATAGCGCTTAACGTTAATATCCCTGTAAACTGCATTGTTAAATCAATGCAGGCCGCGAAAGCCGAACATGAAGATATTCTTAACATCCGCGAACATGAAACGGAACTTCTGCGCTCGCAGGCAAGAAATGAACTTCAGCTTACAAAATTAAACGCCGTAGTCAAAGCGACAAAGATAGGCTTATGGGATGTTATAGTTTTTGATTATAATCCTCTTGATCCAAGAAATATTTATACATGGTCTGACGAGTTCAGGTACATGCTCGGATATTCAAACGAGATCGATTTTCCAAACACGGCGGAAAGTTATTTCGATAAATTGCATCCTGATGATATAGAAAACGCATATATCGCGGTAAAGAAACATCTTGAGGATCGCACAGGCAGCACACCTTATGATGTTGAATACAGGCTGCTTTGCAAAAACGGCGAATACGCGTACTTCCGCGCCTGCGGCGAATCCATCCGCGACAATAAAGGAACAGTCCTTAGAATAGCGGGCGCTGTAATGGATATAACAGAGACAAAAAAAGTTTTATTTAAAACAGAAAGACAGCGTAACGAAGCGGAGGAGGCAAACAGGGCAAAAAGCCTGTTCCTTTCAAACATGAGCCATGAAATCCGCACACCGTTAAACGCCATAATCGGAATGACGACAATCGGGCAGTTATCAAAAGATATTGAAAAAAAGAACGACGCTTTTGGCAAGATTGACGGAGCGTCAAAGCATCTGCTGGGCGTAATCAATGACATTCTTGACATGTCAAAGATCGAAGCAAACAAACTGGAATTATCTCCTGTCAATTTTGTTTTTGAAAAGATGCTGCAAAAAGTAGCGGACATTGTAAACCCCGGTATAACAGAAAAACAACAGAAGTTTAACATCACCACTGATGAAAATATACCGGCGGTCCTTGTCGGGGATGATCAAAGACTTTCGCAGATAATCACGAATCTTCTGTCCAACGCTGTAAAATTTACGCCTAAGGAAGGCTCAATTTATCTTGATTCGCGCCTTGCGTCGGAAGCAAACGGTTTGTGCTGCCTTGAAATCAGCGTAACAGATACCGGGATAGGCATTCCAGGCGATCAACAGCAGCGGTTGTTTGAATCTTTTGAACAGGCCGACGCCGGCACATCGCGTAACTTCGGCGGCTCAGGACTGGGGTTATCAATTTCAAAGCGTATCGCGCAGCTGATGGACGGGGATATCCGGGTGGATTCAAGACCGGGAGCAGGTTCAAAATTTACAGTTTCAGTTTTAATGAAGCGCGGCGCCGGTACAAACAAAAGTCATGATATAAAAGACATTAACGCGGATGTCAGACTTACTGGTAATTTCGCGGGAAAGACGATATTGCTGGCTGAAGACATGGAAATAAACCGCGAAATTGTTATAACGCTGCTTGAAAGCACGCAAGTAACCATTGAATGCGCGGAAAACGGAAAAGCCGCGGTTCGCATGTTCGGCGAATCTCCGGAAAAATATGATTTAATTTTCATGGATATTCAAATGCCTGAAATGGACGGATACGAGGCGACAAAAATAATTCGCAGTCTTAACGCTGCGAAGGCGAAAACAATTCCGATAATAGCGATGACCGCGAATGTTTTCCGCGAGGATGTAGAAAAATGCCTGAAAACCGGCATGAACGGTCATATAAGAAAACCAATTGATCTTGAAGAAATGATGGATACGCTGAGGGAGCATTTATTATGAGAAGAAAAGATCGCGAAGTCACGGATATAAAGGGAATTGAAGAAATCCTGTCTCAATGCAAAACTTGCCATGTCGCAATGACAGATAACGGCATGCCCTATGTTGTGCCTTTAAGTTACGGTTTTAAAATCCTTGAAGGAAATGCTCTGGAGCTTTATTTTCACAGCGCGCAGGAAGGAAGAAAGCTGGACATATTAAGACGCGACAATAAAGTATGTTTTGAAATGTCGTGCGAAGGAGAGCCCGTTACTTCCGATACTCCGTGCAATTCCGGTTATTATTTCGCAAGCGTTATCGGATTCGGAGAGGCGGTTTTTCCTGACGATGAAAATGAAAAACGCGATGCGTTATCTGTAATGTTCAGGCATCAGACGGGTAAAAGCGTCTCATTCACTCCCGAACAGATAAAAAGCGTATGCGTATTCAAAATTGTATCGAATGATTTTACAGGAAAGAAAAAACCGCGGGGAAGCTGATTGGAATTACTGATATTCCTGCGATATTTCCTTGAATCTTTCCTGAATCTCAATCACCGCATCGGCGACTACAGGATCAAACTGAGTTCCGTGTCCTTCCAGAATTATCTCAATTGCCTTCTCATAGGAAAAAGCGGCTTTATAAACACGGGCGCACACAAGAGCGTCATAAACATCGGCAAGGGAAGCAAGGCGCGCGGTAAGAGGAATATCATCTCCCATTAATTTATTCGGGTAACCCTGACCGTCCCAGCGTTCATGATGTCCGATGCATATATCCTCACAATGCCTGAGATATAAAGACGTGTTAACATCGCCAAGCTCTCCAATTATTTCCTTGCCTCTTGTAGTATGCGTCTTCATTATTTCATATTCATCGGGATCGAGTTTTCCCGGTTTTAAAAGGATCCTGTCCGGAATCGCGATTTTGCCGACATCATGAAGAGCCATGGACTTCATTATGATATCAGGCTGAAGTTTTTTTAATTCCTCCGCATAAATTGATTCTGATTCTATCAGATGGTCAACTAACGTTTTTACAAACAGCTGGGTTCTTTTTACATGCTCGCCTGATTCAAGATCGCGGTGTTCAATAACATTCGCAAGTCCCTGCAGCGCGTTTTCAAGGGTTTTGGTGGCTTCGGCGGTTTTTTCCTCGACCATTTCTTCTAGGCTGTCGCTGTATTTCTTTAATTTAATCTGGTTATTTACACGTAACTTTACTATCTCAGGTTTAAGCGGCGTCTTGTTAATAAAATCGACAGCTCCCGCGGCAAGCAGTTCGTTTTCTGTATCATTTTCCGCGGTAATAAAAACAACGGGAATTCTCTTATATGTTTTATCCATTCTAAGAATTTCAAATAACTGCCGTCCGTCCATACAGGGCATCATAACATCAAGGAGCATGATCATGGGAAGAGGCTCCGCTTTACGGAGCTTATCTAGCGCCTGCTTACCGTTGTACGCGGTTATAATATTATAATCCTTTTTAAGTATCTCTTCGAGAATCATGACAATTTCTTCTTTGTCATCTACAACCAGTACTGTCGGTTTTTTTTCAGGCATATTGCGCTATTACCTTTTCCATTTCTTCAATTGTTTTATCATAAACATCTTTCAGGATATCAAGCTGATCAGGATTAATGGAATTCGTTTTTATTTGAGTCTCCAGCTCCAGACTTTGATTAAATAATTCAATAAGGGAAAGATTGGCCGCAAGGCCTTTTAGCGTATGCACAGAGCCGCGCGCGGATTCTGTATCGCCTTCTGCAAACGCGGTTTCCACCTGAGTCATACTGGGATCATCCTTGAATTTAACAAGTAATTTCGCGTAAAGTTTGGTATTGTTCATTACCCTTTTTGAGCCTTCGTCGGTATTAATGTAAACTACATCATCAGCCATAAATAACCTCTCTTTATTAAAAGTCGTCCATCAGACAGTAGTTATCGCTCGCGGTATATAATTCTGCCTCTGCTCAAATCATACGGCGAAAGGGCAACCTTGACCCTGTCACCCGGAACAATGCGTATGTAATGCTTGCGCATTTTTCCTGATAAATGAGCCAATATTAAATGCCCGTTCTGATTATCAAGTTCCACCCTGAACATTGTATTGGGAAGCGCTTCCCTGACTACTCCTTCTACCTCTATCGCCTCTTCTTTCGCCACTTTTACTCCTTAAAAATGCATCCGCGGATATAAAAAATCTATAGGAAAAACAATTTTATGTCAATTTGCCGGGCGGCCGTTTTTGCAGGCTATGGAATATTTTCAACCTCCGGATTAAACTGCATTATGCACTATTACAGTACGAGAAACAAGAATGAATTTGTAAACTTCGCCTCGGCCGCTCTTTGCGGGCTTGCGCCGGACGGAGGCCTTTATGTTCCGCAGGAGATTCCCGTGTATCCGGCGCAGGTGCGATCTTCGCTTGGAACAATGGATTTCCGTGATATTGCTTTCGAAACGATAAAACCGTATGTAATGGATGAAATAAATGACAGCGCGTTATCCGACATAATTCAGTCTTCGTTTACATTTAACGCTCCGGTTGCGCCTGTTATGGATCGCTTTTGCGTGGAACTTTTCCACGGACCTACTGCGGCTTTTAAAGATTTCGGCGCGCGTTTTATGGCGCGCGCTTTTTCATACCTGAGAAGAAGCGAAGACCGCCCCTTAAGAATTCTTGTCGCAACATCAGGTGATACAGGAGGCGCTGTCGCGGACGGTTTCTTCGGTGTTCCGGGAATTTTTGTCACTGTCCTTTATCCAAAAGGCAGAGTCACGCCTCTTCAGGAAAGGCAGATCGCAGGCCTTGGAGAAAATATTTCCGCGCTCGCTGTGGAAGGCAGTTTTGACGACTGCCAGCGTCTTGTTAAATCCGCTCTTGCGGATAATGAGTTAAAGAAACAGACGGCTTTATCTTCGGCCAATTCGATAAATATCAGCCGTCTTGTTCCGCAGGCGGTATATTACGCGTCGGCCGCGGGAAAGATGCATGCGGGATTATATGATCCTGACGGAGACGCTACTCCGAGAAAAAAGAAACCGGAACAAAGTATAAAAACCCACGCGGGAATGCCTGTCACTCTCTGCGTTCCTTCCGGCAATTTCGGCAATTTAACCGCGGGACTCTACGCGATGAAGATGGGCGCGCCTGTACATCAATTTATCGCGGCGACCAACATTAACAAAACCGTTCCCGATTTTCTTGAATCAGGCGAATATAACCCGCGATTTTCACAGGTTACAATTTCCAACGCGATGGATGTCGGCGCTCCAAGCAATTTCGAGCGGATGTCAGCTCACTTTTCACTGGATGAAATGCGCAGGATCATTCTGGGCGTTTATGTCAATGACATGGAAACGCGGGAAACAATTACCCGCATCGCGAAAAAATCAGGTTATTTCCTTGATCCGCACAGCGCTGTAGGCTGGAAAGGCGCTGATAAACTTGCCGCGGAAAATAAAATTAAAGAAGGAGTAACAGGCATACTTAACACAGCTCATCCTGCAAAATTCATGGAAGTTGTTGAACCTCTTGCAGGCCCGCCTCCTGTGCCTGAAACTCTTGCGCGCGCGATGCAAAGAACCGTAAACGCAAAAACTATCCCTGCGGACATTTCTGTATTAATTGATTTTTTAAAATAAAAAGAGGTTTATTACGAAACACAATCAGAAATCGTCTTTACGCATTTTATGGTTATTTAGCTTATTAATAATCAGCGTAACAGCGGCTTTAGCATGCGATCTTGAAGGACATTTTGAATTTGATGTTTCAAACTCCGAAGAAGAAATTCTTTATCAGGGATGTTATGACGCGGTAAACATGGGGCCGCACATTATCGAATATATTCTTACAAAGGAAAGAGCCGAAGCGGGAGGAATCAGGCCGAACGCAAGATTTACACAGGACAGGGACAAAGGAGTGTTACGCGATTATCTTGCCGAACACGGCTACTCGCTGCCGCATCACAATGATTATGCTTATTCAGGCTATGACAGGGGGCATATGGCGCCTAACGCCGATTTTAACGACACATATGAAAACGCTCTGATGACTTTTTTTATCGCGAATATCTGGCCGCAGACGCCGAATGTAAACAGATCTTCGTGGCTCAGAACAGAAAATGAAACAAGAAGGCTCGCATCTGTTTATTCATTTGTGCGCGTAATCATAATTGTGGACGAGTTCAGCGACGGGATGGTCGGGAATATGGTAATTCCGTCAAGTTTTAAAAGACAGGTCTATGATTTATATACCGGTGATTTGATTTATGAAATTGTCGTTTATCAGTGATTCCTGCTGGGAAAGAACAAACAAATAATCGGAGAGCCTGTTTAAGTATACTCCCGCTTCCCTGCAAAGGTATTCTCTTTCATTGACAGCGAAAAAATATCTCTCAGCTCTTCTTGCGATTGTCCTTGCAATCTGTATTTGCGCTTCAATTATATTTTTCCCTGGTATAATAAATTTTGCTAATTTTGGAAGGCTGCCTGTCAGCTTGTCGATTTGTTTTTCAATGCCTGTAATTTCGGCATCTGTAAAAAAGAAACTATTGTTACCAATGTCAGAAACATGCGACATCATTTTTACAAGATTTTTCTGGGTAAGCTCAATAAACTGACAGGCGGAAAGCCATGAAACCTGCCACGCGTCCTCATTGGAGAGCATCGCTTTTATCAGTCCCAGATTTGAACTAAGCTCATCAAGCGCACCGAGAAAATGAATAACAATATCATTCTTGGAAAGCCTCTTCCCGGTTAAATCAAATGTTTCGCCGTTATCGCCTTTTCCTGTATAAATACTCACTTTCTGCTCCTGACCTTAAATCATTATTTACCATGATAATAAAAATACTTGCGCCATTCAAGCGCGGCGCTTTCTTTTATTCTTATTTAGTAATTTAATAATTTTTCTTGTAAAATCCTTACCTTTGTGTTATATTAATTACAGTGACAGTAACAATATACAAAACAGGTAATATGCTCATTATTTTAAAATCTTGCTTGCTACTCTCTCCCCACCCCTCCCCCCTCACCTATTCCCTTTTTTTTTTTTTATTTTATCAACATATAACTCAATTTCCATATTTTT
>JAIRQF010000063.1 GCA_031256635.1 Treponema sp.
ATGGAAAGCTGACAAGGGAGCTTCCGGCAGGGTTATCAATACAACCCTGCAAGCAATGAGGATCGCTGTTCGGTATGTCGTTACCAGAGAAGAACTTGACAATGATCCGTTTGCACGTATTAAAGAAGTCCCGGAAGAACGCAAGGAAAGAGGAATATTATCACCCGCCGAAGTCTCAAGAATTATAACCGCACCTGCGCGTGATTCGTATACGCGCCTTGCAGTACTGCTCGGTTTGTTATGCGGCCTTCGCAGGGGAGAAGTCCGGGGCCTCCGATGGGGAGACATTGAGAACGGAATTATTTCAGTAAGCGGTAACTATCTGGACAGTGAAGGTTTGAAGGCTCCGAAGTGCGACAGCTTCAGGCGGGTCCCGATTCCTCAGTCCGTACAGTCAGCTCTTAACAAGGTACATGAATTAAGCGGTGATCCGTCAGGTTATGTTATGGCAAGCCCTGCTGCCCCGAAAAAGCCATTAAGCACAAAATATTTTCAGCGCGCTCTTGAAAACACACTGCGCGACATTGGAATAACGGAGAGCGAACAGAAGCAGAGAAACATTGTATTTCATGGTTTACGGCATACATACATCACGCTTGGCAGGCTTGCCGGAATTACCGACATGGAGATACAGGCAATGGCAGGGCATAAGTCAGCAGCAATGATGGAACGGTACAGCCATGCTTCTCAGGTACTGGACTTCGCGGCAGCAAGGGAAAAACTGGAAAAAGCTGTCAGTATTTAAGTTGCAAGATAAAAATTATTTTTAATTGTTGACATGTTTTATAAAATATAGTATCTTGCATATAGTTGATATTATTTTTTGGGGGAATGCGTAAAACGATTTTTTAAAATAAACAAAACCGACCAAGAGAAAGGCTCCGTAATCCTTTACTCTCACGAAACATACGTTGTATTAAGTGAGTGTATTGATCACGGGGCTTTTTTTATTGTCATTGGTCAGAAAGAGGAGAGTAATATGACACAATTTTTAACGGTTAATCAGGCAGCAGGAATGTTAAACATTTCACGCCCGACAATCAACCGTAAACTGAAGACAGGTGAAATACCATGCGTTCGTATTGGAAAGCGAGTATTAGTTCCTGAAGAATTCTTTAAGCAATTAAATGATAAAGCGATGGGACGCTCACAAAATAAGGCAGGTTAATCGTAAAACGGAACCAAACAACGGACCGCGCCGAACATTTTTTTGAGCAGATTCGACCGGAGTTAATAAAATTACTTTCAAATGCCCCTGAATATGGAGCCTGTGGAATTGACGTAACCTTTCACCAGAATGAAATAATCCGAATTTCCATCAGGAAAGAAATTACGAGAAAACTTAGCCATGATCATCAAAGATAAAAGCAAGCGCAAGAACGGGAAGTTTTTTCAGATGAATAATGCTCCGGTACAGAATGGAGATTTAACAAACGGGGCTAAAGGTTTGTTGTGTTATTTAATATCACTAGATGAAAAATGGGAAGTACACTTGAGGGACTTAATCGAAAACCATCGAAGCGCAGACAAAAGAAAAACGATTGAAAAGCAAATAAACGAGTTAATCGCGGCAGGTCATATTGTGAAAAAGCAGGGAGCAAACAAGCGCAGAGACACAACATACACGGTATATGAGATACCGATTCATTTACAAGGAAGTCCAGAATGAACAAAACAATTAATGGTTTAATATCCGTACAATCAATTCAGGCATTGTGTACTGTGGGAACACAATCAATTCAGGCGTTGTGTACTGTGGGAACACAATCTTTGTGCTCCGTAGAGACACGTATAAATAAACAAGAGAAATACGGGAGGGGAATCATATAAATAAATAGGAATTATGCTAAAGCATGAAAAAATACACACTCCGTACATGATCAAAGCTCATGTACGGGGGAGGGTTATTTTTTATATTCCAATATTGGAGTTTGAGATGATAATGAAAATTAATAAAACAAGGAGGCAGACGTAAAACTCATAAACATAAATTATAATCCGCTCCGCAGATCCAAACAGGCGGTAGCGAACGCAGAGCGTACTCAATTTGTCGCAGGTGATATCGGTATCGCAAAACAATCCTTTGGTTTAACAAGGCAGGCTCTTGATTTGAATCAGGAAAACATTAACTTTAATAAAAAAATGCTTGTCGCTAATACAATAATTCAAGGAACGCAGGCGGCGATTTCATTAACAAATGCTGCTGTTGGATTAGGTAAGGCAATATATGACAACAAAGAGAGACAATTTCTGCAGACCAATAGGGTAAACCTTGGGCAAGTCAACGCGGGAATAGACGAGGCTGTAGCAAAAGATTTTGTTCCCTATGATGATAACGGCAAGTATATCGGGTTTGATTCATTTAAGACGCGAGACGGAAGAACCATAGGAGAAATGAGAGCGGAAATTGCGAGTAACGCGAGCGAGCATTTCAGGACCGATTGGGGAGCGAGAACAGCGCTGGAAAATCTTAATACTGAAATTGTTAATAGTGAATTAAAAGCACAGGGTCTTTTGTACCAAAGAGAACTTACAAGACAGGAACAGTTTAAAATAAATGAATTATCAGACTTAAGCGAAAGCATTGTAATGGGCAATATTCAGTATGATTCTGAAGGTAACGAAAAAAGCATAGAAGCATCTGTCAGGGACGTATTAAGAAATTATATATCCAATCCTGAATTACTCGAACTTGAAACGGCAAAATACACGAATCAGATAACGTTCTCAAAAATACAAAACGATATTGAAGTCATTGCCAAAAATGAAGGTTACGAGGCTGCCTTAAACCATATTGAAAGCAATGGAGAAAAAATCACCCAGAGCCAAAGAGCGGCATTAACTGTTTTAGCTGACGGACTCGGCAAAGGACACGCGCAGAATCTGTTTAATCAGAAACGCGCGGACGCTATTGATTATGCCGCTAAGACCGGGGACATGTCCCAGATTGACGCGGTGTATGAGAATGCGACATGGATGTCCAGGGAGCAAAAAGACGCGGGGATTATGGAATCGCGCGGAGTTGCGAAGATAAATAATTATCAGCAGCAAGTATTAAAAATCGCAGAGAGCGGCGGTATGTCAGCAGTTGATGAATTTATCGACACGCTCGAAAGAAACAAGGATATTACGCGAGCAGAAGGACAACAATTAAGAGCAATCGCGCAGACTACAAACAATCAAGAGATTACGGCAGCAAAAACAAGCGCCATCGAAAGATTTAACAGCATTAAAAATAACGGCGGAACAATACAGCAAGCTGTACAGGCGGGACTTCTCACAGGCAGTACGAATTCGGCAGTAAATGAAGGGGTAACACAGGAAATAAAACTATTACAGGAGCAATGGCTCATAGAAAACCACGCAGAAAGAATGACAGGTATTACTACTGACACAGATATTGAAACGCTGCAGGAAAAAAGAGACGAACTTTTAAACAGTCAAGGCGATTATTCAAATCATAATCTGCTATTCCAGCAGACCCTTGCAGGCGTGGATAATATAATTTCATTGAAAAAAGCCGCTAATGAAGAAACCATGCTTGACGAGGCGATTAACACTATTATTCCTATTGCGCGGGATAAGGGAATTGTCGAGGCAAGTAAACAGATAGAGAGCATGGATCTTAATCCCATTCAAAAAGCGCAGGTATTCTCACAGGCGCAAATTGCAGCTAACCAGTCGGAAATTATATCGAACGCCGCTGCGAGTGATACATTTAACCAGTCAAGAAATAATGGTTTATCAATCGGTGATTCATACCGCAGGACTATGGCGTTAGCTGATGAAAGCCCTGCAAACGCAAACGATATAAAGAATGCCGCGCGGGCATTACAATATGAATCTTTGAGTAACCGATTCGGGCAGGAGCTGGCAGGATCAGATGTGATGAGTTTAGAGCAGCTTGAAACAATTAAAACAACTTATGAAAACCGCCGCAGTGATTATCAAGACCAGGGAATGCTTTACAAACAGCACCTTGACGCGATTGATAATGAAATAGCCAGACGGCAGGCACAGGAAAGCCAGGTAATTTCAAACGCTGCGATGAAGACAGAAGCGGAAAACATTATGGCAAATCTTTTTATACGATTCCACAATAATGAGGAATCAGGCCCTGTAGCAATTATCGGCATAGACCAGTTAAGAGAGTTATCCCCGGAGAAAGCCGCCGGATATATAGCTGACATTATTGGCAGAGACGAAAAAAAATTAAACCCCGCGGCAAAAGTCGAATATGAAAACCTTGAGTCTATACTGTCACTAAACAAACCAGCTAATAACGCAAGCGCGGAAGAAAAGATACAACACGAAATAATGTCACGTCACGCAAGAGAAGTAATATTTCAAGCGTATTACGATGGAGTGCGCGGCGAGGAATTAGCTCAACTTGTACACGGTTTCAGAGAAGAAATGGCATCGGAAGTTTTAAGAATTGTATGGCCGAGAGGAGATATAGGAACATCAGGACCGTTTGCCGGGGCTGGCAAGGCAGTATCAGCCGATGAAGCCGCGACCGCCATTGCGTATCACGGCAATTTAGGAAACCTTGATTTACGATTTAGCGAACGAACAATTGACCCGCTTGATCCAAGCAGCACTATACCGATGACTGTCGGAGGGGATTCTGTTGACCGCGTATTATTACAAGCAGCGGATAATTTAAAAGCATGGGCAAACGATCAGCTTTCAAGAAAAGGTCTCCAAATGGTACACACTGATTTCCCGCGAGACGAGAGAGGAGACAGAGACGGGCGCATTACCTTCACAGGATCGGACGGGAATAAATACCGCGTTAACGCGACTGCAGAAAACGGAAGCCGCGTATTAGAAAGGTTTGATAACGGCAGATGGGTAAACGCTGATATAGCCAATATGCCGAACTCTACAAGCACACAGGCGGAAAGAAACCAACAGAGGCAGCGAGATGAAGCGGAGATTATAAGATTGGCAGGAGAAACAAGCCTACCAATGCCGCCTGAATATACCGGACGAGTAAACGATCTGATGAACCGTCATTTTTTCCTACAAGAATACGGTTTGCAAAATTATCAGCAATTTCTTAATAACCGGAGGTAATGCGTAAACCCATATACCAATTTACAGCAGAGACAGAACGAACTCGCAGGATACGCGCAACAGCGCAGAGATCAATTAAATCAATATATCGCTCCTGTAAGAGAATACGAACAGGCGCAGACGGATTACTATCAGGCATTAAAGAATCAGTACAGCAATTATCCGACACTTAGAGAACAGGATTATCCGTTTCTTGACGCGGCAAACACAATAATAAATAACCCCGGATTTGACGGAGATCCTGAACTGGAAAGGGACCGTATATTCGCGGCTGCTGTATACGCGAATAATTTAAACCAGCCTATTGATGCCATATACAAGAATCTTGATGTTTTTCACGAACAATGGACAGGCCAAAAGTTTCAAAAGAAAACAGGCGTACAGGCTGTTATAGACAGTTTCAGGGTTTCATATTTAACGCGGCAGTTGAATTCACTTGCCAAAGAATATCACAACTCAAAACAGGATCCTGAAGTATTAAAAGAATTACAAATTGTTACGGGGCAAATTGAAAGGTTACGCGACAATGTACCTAAAGTATGGCAGGACGAATATATCAAGCAGGGAGGCTGGGCGGATTTAGGCTCATCGTTATTATTGCTTGGCCGTAATATCTCAACCAGCGCGGCGGAGAACTCAATACAATTGGGTATTGGAATCGGAGCTGGAGCATTAGCCGCGACAGGAGTCGGCGCAGTAGCAGGCGCGGCGAGATTATCCGCGGGAGCAGCACAATTACTGACTGCCGGAGCATCTGCAATGGCAATAGCAGGAACAACAGCGGATTCTACAGTAGGACTTGAATATTACGATTTAATCAGTCAGGGCATTCCTGATGATATCGCATGGACTAACGCGAATTATTCAGCGCTGATACAGGGAGCGATTGAAGCATTACCCGGAGGCATTGTCAGCGGAACCACACGGAGAATTATTAACAGAGCTGCTCCGAGCGTTATTGAAAGAACGTTATCCAAATGGTTTGTACAGGGAAAAATGAACATAGCCGCAAAGGCAGGACTTGAATATGTACAGCAGGTAGCAGGTGAAGGATTCGAAGAAGGATTACAGCAGTTATCCAGCGTAACGTTTTATAACTTATCGGCAGATCAGACGAACGCTCGCAGGCTTGAAATGTTATACGCGGAACCGCTTGAAGAAGCCAGAAGAAAACTTGAAACGGAAATTCCTGAAATTGAAAGAAAAAACTTTAATGAAGCATGGAGGGAAATAAAAGATGCAGCGCTCGGCGGTTTGTTTACTTCGCTTTTGCTCGGTATACCCGGATCAACAATAGGATTAAAGAACGATGTACAATCCGCCGCAACGCTCGCAAAAATGGCCCAGGAAGCGCCGAACAGAGAGGCGTATATTAATAATGTTAACGCGTTAAATGAACATAGAGCAGTACCGATTTTACAAGGGTTAAAAACTGGCAGTGATGTTAAAGAACATTTATATCGTGTTTACGATAACCAGCAGGAACGCTTAACACCGGAACAGCGCGAAGAGAAGTCAAGAGCCGAAGCGTTAAGTAAACAGCGGTTATATGGTTTAACTGACCAGAGCGGAGACATATACAGGCGAGATGATAATAATCTGTACATGGAACACACCCGCCACACGGAATCAAACGGACTAATTACAGGCGAGTTTACAGCTGGAGATCCGAATAAAAGCGAGAAAAATATTTACGCCATCGGCAATTATGAATTAAGGGGAGACACGGCGGAGATAACAGAATTCAAAATTGGTGAGAAATATCAAGAATTGCAAAGCGAGATATTATATAATTTCGCAAACGACATCGGCAAAGAGATTGAATATAATGGACAGCGTTACGCGCCAACAGGCATAGGTCAGTCGATCCGCTTTGGTTGGGAAACAGAAACAACAGAATATTTTAATTTTAATAGGCAGGCATACACAGCCTCGGAAACACAGGCGGACATTACAGCAAAACAGCAATTTGCCGGACAGTTAAGATCATTAAATACGCAGCTTTCAAGTGATGCGCAGATCAATACAGTTGTAGATTTTTACGATACCGTAGGCCGTAAATGGTTCGGTATGGGATTCGATTCTTTTATGAACCGGATAACAGGCGGCAATACAGAAAACTGGATACATCAGAACCTGACCGATGAACAGATAGCGCGATGGATAGCAAAGAACGAAGGGCGATCCGCAGCAGATGTACAAGAAATACAAAACAACCTTACAGACACGCAGCGCGCGGAGGCAAGGCAGAATATACAGGGATTCGCAACAATTGGAACGGAAGGCGTAACAAAAGCAATTTACGCGGCGCAGAATGCCGATGTATCCACGTTCATACATGAAGGAGTTCACGCGTTTACACAACTTGCTAAAGAACTTGACCAGGATTTATACAACCAGATGATGGAGGCAGCAGGATTTAACCAGAGCGAATATGACAGCGCGGATACGGCGAGCCGTGAAGAAATGACACGCAAAGCAATGGAAACCCTTGCTTACGGGGCAGAGGCGTATCTTAAAGAAGGACCGAAAACCATATCTGACACAAAATTAAATAATCTGTATGAGCGGATTAAAGAATTCCTAAAAGACTTAAAAGACGCTGTAAGAAAAGGTGAGTACCTTTCACCGGAAGTCCGCACATTATTTGACAGTTTATTCGGTGAGCAAACACAGGAAAATGTTGAAACGATACAGAGCACGGAACACGACCACAACACGACCGAAATAAACCCGCAGGAGATAAAAACGGAAACAGCCGCAGATGATATTGATTTTTATTCAGACAGCTTTGACAAGGTTATTAAAAACGAGAACCTTTCAAATGAGGTACGCAGCAAGGCAGTTGTAAAGAAAGCGGAGCATGAATATTCGCTGCAGCAAATTGAAGATACCAACAATAATTTTAATGCGGAGCTTGATCAATATTTAGAAGGCAAGCTGGAGAAAGGGCATATTTTTAGACTTGGTATTCCAGGGCAGATATTGCGGAATACAGGCTTTCCGGCAGGACAGGAAATTGAACTAACGGTAGAACAGTTTAAAAGAAAAGCAAACAGCCATAAACATATTTTCGATCCGGCGTTATTAAAAGATCTTGTAAAAAAAATAAATGAACCTGTTACGGTTTTTCGTTATGGTGAAAAAGGCAATGCACAGAATGTAATTATTGATATAAAACAAGGCGATAATAATTTTCTTGTAGGGATACATTTTTATCAGGATCGCAAAGGAACAATAATTTCAGAGATTAGGGGATTATATCCAAAAGACACTGAAAAATGGTTGAACTGGATAAATCAGGGAAAATTGCTTTATGCCAATATAGAAAAGCTCCAGACAGTGGTTAATCAATTGCAGCCCAATGCTGTCGATATGAATAACCACAATCTGGAGCAAGAAGCTCCGAAGGAAACTCAACGGCGGACAAATCCCGCCGAGGTGAGCAATCTCAACTTAGAGCCTATTGAAAGTTTAATAAGAGATAATGCCGAAGTCAAGGATTATTATCCTGATGAAGATAATACTTATTTTACACAAACATATTACAGTGAATCATTTAGAGACGCAGGACTGTCAGAGTTTATGCTTAACTACCCCGATGTAGTAAAGGAAGCGGCGCGTTTTAATTCCGGCGCTGAAATGGCGGAGCATTACGCTGAATATTTTGAAATGCCTGACGAAGTATTTAAAAGAGCAAACGCGCTCGGATATTTTGACGCGATAGCAAGAGCAGCGAAGGAAGGTAACGCGGAGAACGCGACAAACGCAATATCAAGAATATCCGCAGAAAAAGCGGCACAGGCGTTATCTGCATACGGCGTGAATGCAGTGGACACATTAAAAGCTGCCTCGATGGTACGCGCTGACGACTGGCAGGGTTCAGTACAATTACTTGAAAAACAGGGAGTTCCGCGCATCGATGCCGAAACATTCGTGGATACCGCAAAGTTATTCAGTAATAAAGAAATTGAATGGTTGAAAAAACAAGCAGCACAGGAACCCTACAAAACTAATGAGATAATAAAAATCGGAGTACAAAACCCCGCAGTATTAAAATTCTTTAATGTAGTTGTAGAAGGTGCCAAAGAAATATATCCGGACAGCGAAATTGAAACACTTCGAACAGAGCTTGCGGGAGAGGCGCGTACGGCAAAGGCATTCGTTGACATGATAAACACTGAAAAAGGTTTCAATGATTTATTAACTATAGCACACGCGATTAACCGCGAAGGCCCGCAGCAGGGAGAGAGCGAAGCGGAAACGCAGCTTAATGAATCTTTATATAACAGAGTACGCGCTGTCTTTAATCCCGAAGGAAACGGAAACTGGAAAGCGGCGTTTGCGAATATCGCGGAAGGTAAGAACGTAAACGAACATAATAAAAGAATTATCCGCGGCATGATTCGTAACAGACCTTTGCAATACATGGAAGCATGGGCGATGATGACAGGTGATAATACATGGCTGCCTGCAGAGAGCGATATAAAACGGATTAAACGGCTGGACACAGAAGGATTGATTGACGAGGAATATCTTGAAAGACAAAGCCCTGAAGAAATTGAACGCATCGGGCGAAGGTTAAGTTCCGATCGCATAAAGAAAAAGATCGATGATAAAACGCTGTTATTAGATGATCCGGATTTGAACGAATATGAGAAACAACTTAATGAAGACATGTTGAAAGCCCAAAAGCTTATCGCGGAACGTGAGGGGACATTTAAGGAATATCGGCATTATCTAGAACTGGCAGAGAGCAACGCGAAAAAAGAGCAAATACTTCTTGAACAGGAAGCGGCAAACACAAGCGACACAGGATTAAAAGCCAGCCGCGAGCGTACAAAGGAATTATCAAAAGCGCATCAGAAAGTAAGAGACACGATAGCTGAAATGGAAAGCTTTATGCGCAATGATTTATTACCCAGCCAGAGGGAGGCTTTCCTTGAGCTTCGCAAACAATTAAAAGAGCGCGAACGGATCAACATGGAACTGAAAGCCATTGAAGAAATACGGGAGATTAAAAAAAGGAATATACGCCAGATACTCCGTAAGCCGGATTTAAAAACGGTAAGTTTGAATGAAGCTAAATATATCGACTGGATACAGGCGCATTTTGACAGTTACGAAGCGGTCGCGCGTTTTATCGGACGGGGCGCGAAGGATATTCGACAGCTTTATAATGAATTTGCAACTAACGCAGAGTACCGTGAGAAGTTAAAAAAGAAACTCCCTGCGATGGCTTTTTATCAGATTGAACGGACCGTATTTAAAGACTTGGCAGGGCGCGAAGTCAGAGCATATGGAAAGTTAGACGCGCGCCAGAGGAAACTGCTGCATAAACACCTTACAGATAATCAGGGGATATTTGAGGAATTAGGTATAGATATTCTTGCGGAGCCCCGTAAATTCAACAAAGCGGAATGGGAATCAATAAGGACGGAACTGCAGGACTTCATTCCGGCAGATGTTTTACAAAAACTGGAAGGGCTGATCAACAGAGATGAAAATAACAACCGCCAGTTTAAAGTTGAGAATTTTAACATCGAGGATTTGCAAACGCTTTCCGGAATTGTAAACAGGCTACGGAAGGAAGGGAGGGAACGTGAAGCAGCGCGTAAAGACGCAAGGAAGCAGTTACGGATAGACGGGCGGGAGAAAATAATCAAAACCCTTGAAGATAATATGCCAAAAAATGCAGCCGGAGAACAAATGAGAGGAATAGCTTCCACGAGAATGGAAGATGAAAAGCGTTCAGGGTTAAAAGATATTTGGTTCTCGCTGCATAACGCGAGAAGGTTTTTCCGCATGCTGGAAGGAGGCAAGGACGGTTTTTTAAATGACTTTATAACACAGCGTGAATATGACGCGTTTGATCAAGAAAACCGACATGTATATGAGCGTAAGGAAATAGTAGAAAAGGAACTTAAAGCGGCCGGGATTAATCTTAAAGAACTTGGAATGCCGAACAGGTTTACTTTATACAACGGTCAGAAGGTATCACTTGATGAAATGATCTCATTCTATTACGCGCAATTCAATGAAAGAGCGTTAAACGCTGTTATATTCGGTAACTTCGCAAGTCAGATAGAACGGAACGTATTAAAAAATTTTGGCAGCCAGGAAATAAAAGAACAATTAGACCTTGAATCAACTATCGCGATGCGGTACTGGAACGACATGAAGAAACTTGATGATTTTTTCGCGCAGGAAGGAAACGAAAAATATCGGCAAGTAATGGAAATCATCGGGCGGGATTATGACAATAATTATGACAGGTTAAAAGAATATGTGGCGCGGGAATATAACGAGGAACTGGGAAGCGAGCCGTACTATATGCCGCTTATAAGACAGGGAGTAATCGCAGAAGAAAATACGGAAGTCGAAAAAGCGCTTGCAGATTCAGGTTTATCAAGATATATCAGCAAAGGATTTACAAAAGGGCGTACAGATATTCCTCCGTATGCACAGCAGCCAATACAAGCAGGCATGTATATGCTATGGGATCGCATGGTTGTTAAGCAGGAACATCTAATGGCTTATGATTCATTCCACAGAGAGCTGCAGCAAATATTTAAAGGCCCTGACAGTGAGACGGTACGCGATACATTAAGGCGCGGACATTCCCAAGCCGCAGTAAAGAGAGTGGAGAATTTTATTAACGAGCTGGCAACCCCGCAGGTACATGAAGATTTTGCAGCTATGGATAAAGTAAACAGGGTTATGCGCGGACATTACCCGGCTGCTGTACTCGGTTGGAGAATTGCGAGCATTGTAAAACAGGCAATAGAAAGCCCGCCGCCGTTTTTTCAACACATGTTTCCATGGGAATATGCTGCTGCAGGTGCTTCATGTTTAAAGCAGGAAACACGCGACATGATCCGGGAAAAAAGCGTGTACATGAAAACAAGGTATTTTGATCCTGCAGCTGCTGTTGTTAAGGAAATGGAACAAATGTATTTAACAGGGAAGCTTGGAAAAATTGAGGCTGTACTGACAAAGATAGAATCAACAGGCATGAAAGGGCAGGAATGGATTGATTCGGTATGCGTAATACCCGGTTGGTTAGCCGCATACAATAAAAAACTCGCCGAATTAAACAATACAAATCCTGACATGACAGTAGAAGAAGCGGAAGCGCAAGCTGTACGGCATGCGGATATAATTGTACGCGACTGCCAGCCGTCATCAGTTTTAATGGACAGAATTCCTGCATTGAAAGGAAACATACACCCGCTTGCAAAAATGTTTATGCAGTTTCAAACGCCTATAGCTTCAATATTTCAACAATTATTTATTGACGCGCCGAATAATTTTAAGCAAGGTCGTGTATTACAAGGACTATGGACATTTGGAATATACGCGCTATTGGCAATTACAATAGGCGCGATACAAGAAGATGATGACGGTGAAGAATTTGATCCGAAAAAACGCGGGATTGACGCGCTTGTTATGCCGTTATCAATGATTCCTGTATTTGGCGGAGACATAGCATATTCCGCGGAAACATTCTTAAGAGACGGCAAAATGCAAATCTCACGACGCAGTTATTTCCCGGTAGTAGATCAGGGCATACGCGCTGTTAACGCGATATCAGATGATAAATGGGATAAAGCCGGATGGGAAGCTCTCAAAGGTTTTATGTATTACACAGGCTTACCAGTAGCGACATTAAACGATTTTGAGAAAGCTATAGAGACTGGAAAACCACAGCGCATTTTAGGGATTCATTAAATGAGCAAAGGGAACGGCCCGGAGGCTCCAGTAGTGAGCGGCTGCATACAATTTTTACAAACACACGGAATATATCATTGGCGAAATTCCACGGGCGCGGTACAGATAGCACCCGGAAGGTTTATGAAGTTTGGGAAGAAAGGCAGCAGCGATATACTCGGCATACTTCCCGGAGGGCGCTTGTTATGCGTGGAATGTAAAGCACCGAAAAACGGGAGGTTATCACCAGAGCAAAAACAATTCATTGAGGACGTGACGAAAGCCGGAGCATTGGCGGTTGTTGTCCGGGGCTGGATTGAACTTGACGAAGCATTGAGAGCCGCAGGGTACATTAATGACGGTCCACTGTTCGATAGGAACAATGCTATGCTGTATGGCTAATTAATACATGGAAGGAGAAAAGGAGATGATTAAGTTTATACCAACAAAGAAACAGTATGAGGAATGGTCACAGCAATTGAATAACGAGAACGCACCTGAAAATTCTGTTAAAAAAGGACCATATATAAACGCTCTGTGTAAAGCATTACGGCGGCTTATTCCCGATGATCAAATAATTGAACTTGTCATGGGAGATGGCGGAATAATCGAAGTCAACGGAATTGATATCGGCGTACATTTGCTATGCTTGTTAAAAGACATTCCAGACACAGCACCGGTAATTGATCCGCGCCCATGCGAATGGGAGCCAAACTATAACAGGGAAACATGGGAAACTGACCTTTCAGCGATTGGAATGGAATATCCAGACAAACTCATGGATATACAGAATCTAGAAAAAGAAGCAGAGCGCTTAAATAGCAGGTATGAAGAATTACTATCCCGTTATACGAAAAGCAAAAACTCGACCATAAGAGAGAACAACAATGCCCATGCCAAATAACTTTGTCGGTAAAGCCGTACCGATACAAAACCAGAAAATCAGCAAGCGAAGCGGAGGCAGAAAACCGAAGATATTAAAACAGTGGATAAAAGAATGTAAAGTCGGAAAGAAAAACGCGCAGGACATTCTCAAAAACTTACTCATTTTATATACGCCAGATGAAATTGATCAGCAGTTAAATATTTTACGCAGTGAAGTACCTGCGCTTGCTTATATGTTTTTAAACAATATCGCCGGAGCGATAAACAAACAGGATACAAGAATGACAAAAGAAATACTTGATTTCGCATTCGGAGGCGATCCGCAGATTGCCATCACAAATAATACAAAGTTTGTAGACCTGAAAGCAATTATCCTGAAACAGGCTGAAGAATCACCAGAAGAGCGGGAGCGGATTATTGCCGAACTTGAAAGAATCACAGGCTACACAGAGGAAGATTAAATGTTTGATATAGAAAATATTATACTTACAAATCCTGATGACCCAAAAATCAGAGAAGTAACAACACGAATGTCTCGATTTGTATGCAATCTCGAAACAGAGGAAGAACGTTATAAAGAAAAAGCTTATATCGTTGAAACAGATATTCCTATTGTGTTTACTCGATATACACCAGACAAAGTAATATCAGAAAAAAATGTATATTTAATAACAACATCAGAAAAAAACGGAAGTAGAATATTTCCAAAGGCAGGAGATGATTGCAAACAGAGACCTTGCACAATCTTCCATCGCAGATTGGCAGCAGGCAATTAATTTAACAGACCAGAGCATTGCCAACAGCACTGCAGCAAAGAGTGACCTTGAACTTTTCATTGACCAGAACTTTGGTACTTATATTAAAAAACCATTAAAAATAATAGGATACAAGGATTCTATTAAAGAAGCGTTAACCCCAATAAGAGGTTAAAGGCATAGTCCATTATCGCGGGTCATATCCTTGAGCTGCAAGGTCATTCTGCAGCTTACCGATTGCTGTTAATATCCGGTATGTTTGCGCTTTCATATTTTCAGGCGTATCAGAATCGGCATATACGTAAACGCTGTTAAAGCCTAAACGCTTGAAAAATTGTGCCAGTTCGCTTTTTTCAATGTCTGTTAATTCGTTCATGGTTATTCCTTGTATATTTCCGGGGCTACAGAATGCCCCGGACTGTTCCCGTTATTCTGTATCGTAGTGGTCTTTGATTTCATTTTCGAGAACAGGCAAGTTCGGAAACAGGCCTGTAAAACGATTGCGGAATTTCCTGTCTTTAAGTTTTTCAAAAAGCGTATCTGTCAGTCCCATTTCCCATGTTGTATGCCGCATATCAGCAATAAGATTATCAAAATGATCATGTTTTAAAGCATCAGCCCACTTTTCGGGTTTTTCTCTTGGAGCCAGCGCAGAGCGGAAAAGTTTAATTGACGCTTCGAAATTATCAAGTTCCCTGTTAAATCGTTCACAGAAATAATTTGCGGTCATGATAAAATCATACATACACTCAAGCATTAATGCCGTCTTGTAATCGATGAATGGCTTTTTTGTTTTATCCATAATTGTTTCCTTTGCCGTTT
Organism: Treponema sp.; assembly: GCA_031256635.1. Classification (GTDB taxonomy): domain Bacteria; phylum Spirochaetota; class Spirochaetia; order Treponematales; family Breznakiellaceae; genus WQXQ01. The sequence goes on from JAIRQF010000063.1 coordinate 15,252, forward strand.
TACCCCGGCAGGGTTATTTTTACCGGAGCCATACGGCCCCGTTATTTCCAAAATATGCGTTTTAAAGGGCTGAACTTTCCTTGCCGTGTCTAAGTACCTTTTTTGAATTGGAGGGGTCTCCTATGGAGATATACAGGGGGTTTATAGGCAAAAAATGCACATTCAAACCTGTATCTGTACCAGCCCGGAACTGATAAATAGCGCAGTCAGAACAAGTACATTGATTGACAGGATTTCCGTTCATGCACCATTGGCAGTATCTACGTATTGCAGTCCACCTGTCTGATCCGCGCTGTGATACATGCAGACCTTTAAGAGCGCAGTCTGTGAATGTACAGTGCACCCCGGCGCAGTCCTTACACCGGGCTTTGATTGCTTGCTTTGCTGTCATGGATTACACTCCCAGAGCGACACGCGCCCCGTAAGTGATCTTGCCGTACACACCCCATGTGCCGGACACGATACGCACCGCAGGGAGTTGACCGCGCATTGCTGACACTACCGGAGCAAGATTGCGGGGAACGTAACCGAGCCGGAACAATCCATGACCGCCTTGAATACCGACCATAACCGCTACAGCGTTTTTGTCCGCAGGGTTCGCAGGTTCCGGCACAAGCACCGCCCTGACCTGACCGGGATTGTACGAAGCCAGACGGCGCAGAGCTTCTTGACGGTTCCCGATTGTTACGCCCTTAACGGCTATTTCAAGACCGCCAGCCTTTACGATTGCCCACGCCTGAACGAAAGCGGCTGATTTATCGCCGTCCATTTTCGGAGCCAATTTGTTTGCAAGTTCAAAAACCTTGCTTCTTGTTTCGCTTGTTATTTTCATTGCCTTGTCTCCTGTACCAGCTCATTTTTCTGTTCCCTTAAAGAGCTGTTGATCTGGTTAATGCTGTTAAAGATGTCCTCGAATTGTTTGTTAATTTTTTCCAAGATTTCATCTAAAGTCATTTCAATACCTCCGTATAATCTTTATATGATTATAATATAATACTATAATGATTATATGTCAATACTAAATTGATTATTATAATTCTTTTTTTGATATGCATTTCTAAGAAAATGATTGCATTTGTACCGATATATGATTATATTAGTATCATATAGGGAGGCTATAAATTGACTATTCAAGAAAAGATTAGAATTCTGCTGGTACGTCGAGGAAATATGTCAGAGGCAGAACTTGCCCGAAGGCTCGGCATATTACCACAGAATTTCGGACGTAAAATGAAAAGCGGGAAATTAACAAATAGCGATCTTAAAAGCATTGCATCAATTTTGAATTGCTCGGTTTTATTCGTTGATCCTGTTTTTAAAATGAACGATACCGGAGAGGAAATATAGCAACGGCAAACAAAAGAGGCTATAATTAAAAATGGACATAACATGGGATCCGGCAAAAAATGAAATAAACATAAACAGGCGGCATTTACCGTTGTCACTTGGCGGTCTGGTTCTAGATGATGATATGCGTATTGAACGCCATGATGAAGAACACAGCACACCGGGACAAGACCGATGGCAAACAATCGGAATGGCTGGCAAGGTTCTGTTTATGGTCTATACAGAGGCTGGGGAATTACCGCATGTTATTTCAGTCCGTTTAGCGGACACAGAAGAAAAGAGGTTATATTATGGAGAACGTGATTTTCAGGCGGACGGCTGGTACAGGGTTAACCCAGGAAGAACTGGCAATGCTGGAGAAAGCGGAGAAATACCCCCTGGAATATGATGAGGATAGTCCTAAACTTGCGCCGGATCAGTTAGCTGAATTTCGCCCGGTTCATTTTGACAACATGAAAGATCGTGCGCAGGCTATGCAGAATAAAGAAACGCTTGTGCTTGCATAACAACCCCGGACTTTGCCCTGTTGGTTACTCACCGCAAACCATATGAGGGGTCAAGGGGAAATGATTTCCCCTTGCACTGCTATTCTTCCGGGGCAAATCGGCAAAGGCTATCGGGAATAATCGGGGCTTGATTTAACGCCCTTATCCCCCCTCGTTACTTCATAACGCCGCATTGACTTACCGCGTCGAGCATTGTCGGAAGATACATAAGGCTTTATAATAAAACAGTATAAGATAAGCAATGTATAAGTAGGTGATTATGAAAACACGGCTTTTAATTTTTACAATTGTTTTTTTTATTACAAGTCAATTATTTTCACAGACGATTCCCGATAATTTTAATTCAAGAATTACATGGATAAAACAAATACTTTTAGAGTTTCCTAACAGTAACATGACAGGATTTACAAGATTTAATGTATACGATTATCAATTACTAGAAGATATTTATGAAGGAGAAAAATTAAGAGGATTTCAAGGGTTTCAAATAGGCTTAAAAAACAACGGAAATGCTGCTATTGGAGAAGCGATTAATTTTTTTAATTATCAAAGTTACGAAAGTGTTATCAGAGAAATAAGAGTTAATGTTTTAAGAGGCGAATATTTTACAGCATTAGAAAATGCAGGATTTAGCTTTATTGAAAAACGAAATGAGATTGTTGAATATGTATTATTTGATGAAATGATAATCCCATTAATTACTGTTATTGTAACAGATAGGATAAGAGATGTTGGCTTAATTGGTATTGATATAACTTGGGAACGCTGGTCGAATGAAGAAAGAAATCAATTCCGCAGAATGATTTATCTAAGTGCCAGATAAATAAATATTACGCGAAAAGAGCATCACGATACAGAGCAGCCGCTTTCTCTTTAATTATTTTATAGTCTATTTCCAATTCAAGACACCATGATTCACACGTCTCACTAAAAATAAAAGCCATTGCGTTATCCTTCTCAATCCGCTTGCATGGCGGCCCGATACCTTGATATCGTCACAGCCCCGCTTGCTTCACGGTGTGGGTGAACACTTTCACATCGGGAGTATTGCAGACACTTATGGGGCTTTGATTATTAATATAATCGAGTGATACTAAAAGTGACATTTTTGGTACATTACCTATATGATAACAGTTGATAAAATCTGATATAATGTGATATATATACTATATAGGGTGTAGCATATTACACCGATACACCAGATATAGCGTGATACAACTTGATACAAAAAATTGTTTGGTTCCCAAGCTCGTGACGCGG
>JAIRQF010000094.1 GCA_031256635.1 Treponema sp.
ATCCGGTTTCCTGGCAAACGGGAACGCTTCGGGGCAATTTGACATGGATGTTGATATACTGAACCGCGTCATGGAAATTTCCGGGGATATCTTTTCAAATGATGCCGAATTGGGGCTTAACATAGAAAATTTTTCCGCAATATCTGACAGTGTTTTTTCAAGATCAAATGCGGCATCCAATGACAGAGATACTATGAATACATTCCTGAATTTTACAATAACAACAGGGTCTATGGTTGAATTTGTCTGGCCTGCTTCCAGCCCGATATTAAGGGCTAATCCCGAAATGGGGACGGTTGTGTATATAACTGCCGATACACAGAACGGTCAATTTTCTATTAACAGTGATGTCAGGATCCGTTCAGGCGAATTATTCTACTTTGAAAGAAGTTTCTATATCCGGCAGGGAAACATAATCTTCAGGGAGAATGAAAACCAGTTTGATCCCCGCATAAGCGCAAGAGCGGAAATCCGTGATCGCGCTGAATCGGGAGCTGTCACCATATCAATGATTGTGGATAATCAGCCTCTGCTCAATTTTGAACCCCGTTTTGAGTCAAGTCCGGCCCTTACACAGCTTGAAATTTATTCAATTTTAGGACAGAATTTCAGTGTTAGTCAGAATAAGGAAGATGTGGATATGCAGCGTTTCCTTTTTGCGTCGACAACGGATCTTCTGACCCAAATAATTGCTACATCGGATGTTTTGTCGCAATTTGTGTTTTTCCGTCAATTTGAACGGGGTGTAAGGAATCTATTAAGGCTTGATATGTTCAGTGTCAGGACAAGATTCCTGCAAAACGCCGTTTTATCCGGAGTCGCGGGTTTATCGCAAAGCCCTGTTGACAGGAATTACAGTGTAGGTAACTATTTTGATAATACGACTGTTTTTATTGGTAAGTATATAGGGCGGGACATGTTCCTTCAGGGTATGCTTACAATGAGGTATGATGAAAATAATATTTCATTCGGCGGTTTGGTATTCGAACCGGACATTGGAATAGAATTACAGAGTCCTTATGTTAACATCAGATGGTCTTTTTTCCCATATCACCCGGAAAACTGGTGGGTAAGCGATCATTCATTTACTCTAAGCTGGAATTTTTCATTTTAGGAGATTTGATGAAATTTAGGGTTATCGCATTAATAATGATCCTGGCAGCCTACGCAGGTTACTCGCAGCAATTGGCCGAAGACTGGTACATGAACAGACCCATAAGAAGCGTTGAATTTTCCGGGTTAAAAAGCGTTGCCTCTTCGGAACTTGAAGCGATAATGCATCCCTATGTAGGGCGTGTTTTTGATGAGTATATTTTCTGGGAAATGCAGGGTAAACTCTACGCCCTTGAATATTTTGATCGTATAGAGCCTTCTGTCGCTCCGGCATATTCGCCTGATTTGCAGGTAATTGTAAAGTTTAATGTGGTTGAACGGCCTGTTATAGGACGCATTGTTTTTAGCGGGAATTCAGGCATTACGCGAAGAGAATTAAACGATGTAATAATTTCAAAAGTCAACGATATTTATAATCAGTCCAAAGTACGCCTTGATATCGACGCAATTGTCAACAAGTATCTTGAAAAAGGTTATCCGAATGTCTCTGTTACGGCGTCCGAATCCCAGGCGAGAGATGAAAGCATGACAATCATGTTCACCATTGTCGAGCGTGAAAGAATATCAATATCCAGAATTGAATTTCAGGGAAACACGCGCTTTACAAATAACGCGCTAAGAGGTCAGCTTTCCTTAAAACAGCGCTCAATTATCAATGATGGAGCTTTTCAGGAAGCGAAACTGCTCGCTGATATAGAAAAAATTTCCGCCTATTATCATGATCGCGGATTCATAGACGCGTATATCAGGGATGTTACCCGCACATATGAAGAGGATTCAAAAGGCACGAATATGATTCTGACTTTCATGATCGAAGAAGGCACAGAATTCAGATTCGGCGGAGTTTCATTTGAAGGTAATTTTATTTTCTCTACTGAACAGCTGGCGGGATTGGTTGCTTCCAGAGTCGGGGATATCGTCAACATGACAAGGCTTGAAATGGATTTACAGCGCGTTGCGGATCTTTACTTTGAAAACGGCTACATCTACAATTCCATAGTAAGAATCCCTGAAAAAAATGACCAGACAAATACGCTGTCATACACAATATCAATAGTTGAAAGAAGCAGGGCTTACATAGAGAATATCGTTATCATCGGTAATTCCAAAACAAAGGATAATGTCATTTTAAGAGAGATTCCTCTTGAACCCGGCGATGTATTTTCCAGAACCAAAGTAATGGACGCGCTGCGTAATCTTTATAACCTTCAGTATTTTTCAATGGTGCTTCCCGACACCCTGCAGGGAAGCGCGGAAAATCTTATGGACCTTGTTATTACGCTGGAGGAACAGCCGACTACAGATATTCAATTTGGTCTGACTTTTTCAGGCAGCGCGGATCCCGATACATTCCCGATATCCGGCCTTGTTCAATGGAACGATAAAAACCTGGCAGGAACCGGAAATCAACTCGGAATCGAACTTAATTCCTCTGTTGTTGATTCAACTTCGCTTTCCGTAAGTTATGTGCAAAAATGGGCATTCGGTCTTCCCTTATCGCTTGGCTTTGATTTCTCCGCCAATTACACGAAAAGAACGGCAACAATGGATAATCAGCCTCCGTTTTTCAACGGTAATGAAGCTCATGCCTATCCTGACGGATTCGCGTCTTTCGAAGAATACAGAAACAGCAGCCAAGTCCCGACAAGAGATTTTTTAATGAGCTACGATCAATGGTATTTATCACTGGGTCTTTCAACCGGATACAGATGGTCAGTCGTTCCCGGAATATTCAGCATAAACGGCGGAACGCGTTTTGGAATAATCAGGAATTCATATGATAGTGATTTATTCAGGCCATTTGATCCTACATTGAGGGAAGATAACAACGCATGGACGCTCAGAAATTCATTATGGTTTTCCCTTTCCCTTGATGATCGCGATATATACTATGATCCTTCAAGCGGTTATTATCTGTATCAGAGATTCGGATTATACGGTATTTTAAACAGTGAGAGGGAACATTACATTCGTTCCGATTCAAGGTTCCAGTATTTCCATACATTATTTAATTTCTCTGTTACGGAAAACTGGAGTTTCAAGGGAGTGCTGGCGTTCAACGCAAGCCTTTCATTAATACTCAGACAGCCGGGCCGTGACGTCGGCTCTCTTATTCCGACTATGGAAATGTCGAATATGCTCGCTGTAGACGGTATGTTTAACGCAAGAGGATGGAACGGCTTGTACAGCATCAAGGGACTTCTTCTTGTGGATACATGGGTTGAACTTCGAATTCCTCTTGTGCGCGGTATTTTATCATGGGACTTCTTTTTTGACGCGGCAGGCGTAGAAACTGAACAAGGGTATTATTTTGGAAGAAACAGCGAAGGAAACAGTAATTTCACGATTGAAAATCTAAGATTCAGTCTGGGCGCAGGTTTAAGGTTCACATTACCGCAATTCCCAATCAGGCTGAGTCTTGTAAAACGTTTCAGGGTCAAGGATGGCGAAGTGGTATGGGAGCCGGGCGCTCTCTTCGGAGACGGAAAAAAGTCAGGATTGGACCTTGTAATGTCATTTGTTTTATCATATTAGAGGTGGGTTATGTTTAAAAGAACTGTCATATTTTTGTTATTTATTTTATGCGCCGGTTTTGTTTTCGGGCAGCAGATATCAAGAATCGCGATAGTGGATTTAAATCGCGTCAACAGTGAGTTTTTCAGGGAATCCGCCGCAGTAAGACTGTTTGAAGAGCGCGCCGCGAGTGTTCAATCGGATATAAACAGAATGCAGTCAGAGATACAGGATCTCAGATCAAGATACGCGACCGCCGTGTCATGGAATAATCTGTCAGAGGCGTCAAGACTTGAGAATGAAATAAACAGAAGCACTGAGTATTTAAGAAGCTATTATCAGGCAAGAACCGCGGAACTTGAAAGGGAAAGGCAGTATCTTATGCAATCCGATACCTTCCTTAAACAGATATATGATGAAATACGCTATATCGCCGAGAGCGAAGGATATACCCATGTAATTGATATTAATCAGACTCCAGGCCTTCTCTGGTTCAGTCCCGGGTTTGATATTACCGACAGATTGCTTCAAAGCCTGCGTTCAAGAATCAGATATTAAAAAGCCTGTATGGCGGATAACCTGCGAGCCGCGTCAAGCCCGATGCTCGATCAATACAGGCGTATAAAAAAACAACACGAAGGAAATATTCTCTTTTTCCGTCTGGGCGATTTTTATGAAATGTTCGCCCAAGATGCGATTGAAGTTTCCTCCATGTTGAACCTGACATTGACAAGCCGCAACGGCCTTCCCATGTGCGGAGTGCCGTACCACGCCGCAAGATCGTATATAGCGCGTCTTTTAAAACTGGGGAAGAAAATCGCAATTTGCGAGCAGCTGACTCCTCCCGGAAAAGGAAACAAGGTAATTGAACGCGATGTAGTTGAAATAATAACTCCGGGCACAACTGTTGATGAAGATTTTCTTGATAAGGGAAGCTCCAATTACCTTGCCTGCCTTGCGGCAGGCCTTTCATTTTCATACATCGATCTTTCCACCGAAGAGTTTTACGCTACAAGTTTTCCGTGCAGCGAAGGAGAAACATTAAGACAGGAACTTGAGCGTCTTCAGAGTAAAGAACTGCTGATACAGGAATCCCTGCTGGAAGAAAATAACACGATTGCCGGCGCAATTTATGAAAGGAGTTCCATTGTTTTAAACCGCTGGGCGGACTGGCTCTTTGATCCTGCGCAGGCAAAATCAAGGCTTGAAAAACAGTTCGGGCTTGCCAATTTAAAAAGCTTCGGTCTTGATGAAGACAGCGCAGAAATTATTTCCGCAGGATGTTTGCTTGACTACCTTGATACAACATCTAAAAGCCTGCTTTTGCATATAAGAACCCTTAAAGTATACAACAGCGGCGAATACATGGGTATTGACGAAGCAAGCCAGCGTAACCTTGAACTTATGGCAAACCAGCGGGACGGTGATGTCCGCTTTTCGCTGCTTGAGGTAATGGA
>JAIRQF010000108.1 GCA_031256635.1 Treponema sp.
ACCGCCATATTCTGTAACTCCTCAAAAATATCAGGATTGGTATCCAGTAAAATACTAATATATGCGCTTAAAGATACTCTTTCTGTACGGTTTTCGCTTTCTTTTATTATAGCATCAGCATTACTTATTTCCAAGTCATATTTTAATGATTTCAACCACAGGTTTTCACTGTCAGATAATTTCTTTGACTCTATTATCTGAATGGGTAAATAATCGCCATGTACGCTGTAAATTCCACTTGATGTCTCTTCAATCTTGTAATGCCGAATATCTGTAAGATATTTTAATAACTTACGAGGATATCTGCTTTCTATAAACGTGAGTGTTATATCAGAGAAATCAACATCAGGGGTTATCGCGGCATAGAGATTCGCGTATGCGTATACTTTTAGGAAATCCTTTATGGATAGATAATCGTCAGGGCTTTTGTATTCAATAATATTTTCTGATCTGAATATTTTTCCAATGTTTTTCTCGATTGACAGATCTTTTGGTTTTTTAATAATAAGCAGGTCGATTCGCAAAGGTTCTGTGGTAAGCTGGTATTCATACTTAAACTCAAGAAAATCCAGATAATCATAGAGTTCATGCTGAATTGCCTGAAGAAAAGCAGGATGCCAGTTTAGTTTTCCTGAAGATTTTTCATTTTTCAATTTTTCCCCCAAAAAGCAATCAAAAGTTGCTTTACCTTATATGGGTTCAAAAGTATTTAAACGCATGACCGAAAAGGAAAAATATTAGTTTTTTTCCATTAGTATTGGGTGTTTTTACTTAATGAAACGAGACAATTCGCTCTTGTGAATTTACCGAAATTAACTTATTATTACATTAAATATGCCCAAAGAGATAAATAAAGACGAGCTTGACCTGCACTACACCGATGGAGATCCTGACCTTGGAATCGCGCCTGAGGGCGTAGAATGTAAAAATTTGGACGAAATATCAAAGCGTATCGCCAAAGTTAAAGACACAGTAAAGATTATAAACCTTGATAACCAGCACGCATTAACGGAAATACCTTCAGTTTTAGGTAAATGTACAGCGCTGGAAGACCTTAACATTTCTCATACCGATATAAAGGAAATCCCCGACTTTATATTCAATCTGCCGTCTTTACGCTCCCTCTCCTGCCGCTGCAGCGAGATTCCTGCTTTTCCCTTAGGTCTTTTAAACGCCGGAAAACTTGAATCCCTTTACATAAGAATGAACAAAGACTGGGTTTTACCGGAGCAGATAACTTCCCTTAAGAGCCTTAAAGTCCTCGCCCTCGACCTTTATTCCGACGCATCTCTTCCCGATAATCTTGGCGGGCTTTCCGGCCTTGAAGACCTTGCGATAATGGTAAAATACGATGAACGGACAGTTCCGTCTCTGCCTGAGTCTTTCAAAAATCATTCATCATTAAAAAAAATACATATAAACGATCTGTTTTACAAGAACAGAAAAACCTTTGATCTTGAGCAGGCTGCCAAAATTCTCTCCACTTGTCCCGCCCTTGAATCGCTTAAGATGTCGGGAGTGGATGTCGGGAAAGGCCATCATAATATATTGCTCCTTACGGGTTTAAAGGAACTTGAGCTTCGGCACTTGATTACCGAAGGGAAAATCTTTGATTCCATAACAGGGCTTAATAAACTCCAGAGGCTTTGCATTCTTGGAAGCGAATTTAAAATAAAAGAAATTCCCGATATTTTTGCTAACATGAAAGCTCTGAATGAGTTTACATTCGCGGGTAACATGGTCATGGATGTTCCTCCATCAATATACACGCTGAGGAATTTAAAAACATTCGAGTTCGGATGCACGGCAATTTCGCAGCTTGATAAAAATATCGCCAACCTTCAAAACCTTGAAAATATACATATACATGATAATCTTCTGGAAAGGCTCCCTGAAAATATATTCTCGCTTCCAAAACTTAAGCTTTTAAACATAGAAGAAAATATATTCACTCCCGGTTATATCAACGCGGTAAAAACAAAAATAGAATCACTTGCGCAAAAAGGGCGCAAGATAGAGTTTTTCTATGACAGGCAGGGGCACAGACAGGCGGTAAAGAAGCTTCGCGCCCTAAGGGATATTGATAGAATGGATGTCACTCAATATGCGAAACTCTGCCTTGGCGCTGTAATTGAGAATCCGTACGCTGTAAAATATATTAATATAGCGAAGTTAAAAGGGAGTCCGCATTACGCGAATATCTGCATGGCGGCCGCGGAAAAAACATGCTCGGTTCTTGAAAACATCGTGCCGGAAGCGCTGGGGAAACAAAATTATTTTTCCATCTGCATGGAAGCGGCAAAATGTCCCGATATCGGCAGTTACTTTAAATTAATAAGGGACGATTTATTGTCATATAATAAATATATACAGGTTTGCATGCAGGCGGCTCTTAGTAATAAATCCGCGGATTTTTTAAGCAACTTTAATACCGACGCGTTTCAAAAACGCTACGGCCGCGAAATTTACGAACACATCTGCTGGGCCGCTGTTTTGCATAATCCAAGAGCTATTGGCAAGATGATAAGCCCGACAAAGGAAATACATAATATCGCGACCAAACAGTGACGGCTTCCCACTATTCATAAAATCAAATATCAGTATAATAAGCATTGTGGCATACCTCTACGAAACACATCTGCATACAACCGGCGTCAGCAAGTGCGCTGTCTCTCTGGGAGCGGAATATATTGCCTCTTACATAGATAAAGGCTACTCCGGCATGATAGTAACCGATCACTTTTTCAACGCGAACTGCGCGCTTTCAAGAAAACTTCCGTGGACAGAATGGGTAAATCGTTTTTGCAGGGGTTATGAAGAAGCGAAGGAAGAAGGCGACCGCCAGGGGTTTGACGTATTTTTCGGCTGGGAAGAAACATTCGACAGCTGTGACGATTATCTGATTTACGGCCTTGACAAGGCATGGCTGCTTGAACACCCGGAAGTCCGCGGATGGACAAGGGGAGAGCAGTACAGCGCCGTAAGGCAGGCGGGAGGCTGTGTTGTTCAGGCTCATCCTTTCAGGCAGCGTTTCTACATTCCGCGCATAGTTCTTTCGACAGGCTGCGTAGACGGCGTGGAAGCCGCCAACGGCGGACATGAGGATGTTTCTTTTGACGCGCTTGCCTACCGTTACGCGAAAAAACTGGGAAAGCCTGTTACTGCCGGAACAGACATTCACGACGCAAACGCGATTTATTACGGCGAAATCTTCGGAGTTTATTCCGATAAAAAACTTAATGACATTTCCGATTATGTTAAAATGATTTTAAATAACGATATAGCCGGTATTAAAGTGAATAATGAAATGTTTGACTGTCATAAGGAATCAGAGATACCTGAAAGATTGAAATTTCACGGAACCGAAGGCGTAAGAATCCCTGTGGAAATCCGTGACGAAGAAGATCGCGTAACGGGAAAACACTGGAAAGACTTTATTTAGGGTTCGCGGACAGATCATGCATATAATCTCAATGTATAATTTATTAAGGAGCATGTATGAATGAAAAAATCGCTCATATCCCCGAACGAATAAAAGAATTAAGGGAAATACTTGAGATAAGCGCCCTTGACATGGCCAAAGATACCGGTATTCCTTTTGATACTTACAATAAATATGAAAAAGGCGAGCTTGATATTCCGATCAGCGTACTGTATACAATCGCAGGAAGGCTCGGTGCCGATGTTACTGTCCTTCTTACAGGCGAAGAGGCAAGGATGGACAGCGCCGCTGTCTGCCGCAAAGACAAGGGAGTGCGGATTGAACGTTACCCAGGTTATGAGTTTTCAAGTCTTGCCTATAACTTTAAAAACAGGGACATGGAACCTTTGCTTGTAACACTTGATTCTTCAAAGCCTCCGGCGCCTTTTGTTTCACATTCCGGGCAGGAGTTTAATTATGTAGTCGAAGGGCAGGTGAAAATCACGGTAGCGAAAACTGATCACATCCTTTCTCCAGGCGATTCTGTTTATTTTGACGCGCGGCTTCCTCACGGACAGAGCGCGGTAGGCGGAACAGCGCAATTTTTAACAATAATTCAGGAATAAGACAATGAATGAAATACTTTCCCGTTTTTTACCGCGCGTGGAATTTGACAGTTACGAAGATTTTTTTGAAAATTATAAATGCAATGTTCCCGGTGATTTTAATTTCGCATACGATGTAGCGGATGAATGGGCCCGCCTTCAGCCTGAAAAAACCGCTCTTCTGTGGACAGATGACACGAGGGAAGTTAAATCGTTTTCATTCGCCGATATAAAGCGTCTTTCGGACAAGGCGGCGAACGCGCTTGTTTCGTTAGGTGTAAAAAAAGGCGATGTGGTAAAATTGATTTTAAAACAGCGCCCCGGCGTATGGGTATTAATGTGCGCACTTTCCAAAATAGGAGCGGTTTGCATTCCCGGCACTTATCAGCTAACGGCCAAAGATTTGGAATACCGCTGTAATATCGCCGGTGTAAAACTTCTAATTACGGTTGACGACGGGGATTTACTTGAAAATATCACATCTGTTCTTCCAAAATGCCCGAATCTTGAAAAAGTCGCCGTAATAGGAAAGACAATTCCCGCAGGCTTTATCAATATGCGCGCTGAGATCGAAAAAGCCAGCGATAATTTTTCAAGGATTAAAACAGATATTAAAGATCCGATGCTTATTTACTTTTCTTCAGGTACGACCGGGCTTCCAAAAATGGTGATTCACAATCATTCTCTTCCGTTAGGCCACATTGTAACGGCAAAGTACTGGCACTGTGTTGAAGAAAATAAAGTTCACCTGACCCAGACGGATTCCGGCTGGGCAAAGTTCGCGTGGGGAAAAATTTACGGACAGTGGATATGCGGCGCGGCTGTAGGCGTATATGACTGGGAAAAATTCACTCCAAAGGGAATGTTAGACGCAATAATGCGGCTTAAGCCGGCTACTTTCTGCGCGGCGGCTTCCGTATTTCGTTATCTGATAAAAGAAGATCTGGCAGGATACGACTTCAGTTTTATCCGCCATACTTCTGTCGCGGGCGAACCTTTAAGCCCTGAAGTTTATAATAAATTTTCAGAGTTAACAGGCCTTGAAATCCGCGAAGGATTCGGCCAGAGCGAAACTTCCGTAATGGCCGCGGTTTTCAAGTGGCTTGCGGTTAAGCCGGGTTCCATGGGAAAGCCCGCGCCGCTTTTCGGATTGAAACTGTTGGACGAAAACGGAGAAGTCTGCGACGAAGGCATTGTCGGCAACATGAGCATCACATCCGCCGGAAAAAATATGTATGAAACCGGAGACCCTGATTGTATTGCGCCTGTTATCGGTAATTCTGATTTTCCCGGCCTTTTCAGGGGTTATTGGAAAGATAAAGAAAGCACCGCTAAAAGCTGGAAAAGCGGAACTTACCGGACAGGGGACATGGCATGGAAAGATGACGACGGCTATCTGTGGTTTGTCGGCAGAAACGACGATGTAATCAAATGTTCAGGCTACCGCATCGGCCCATTTGAAGTTGAAAGCGCGCTTATGGAACATCCATCTGTGCTTGAGTGCGCAGTAACTGCGGCTCCGGATGCCCTGCGCGGACAGGTTGTAAAAGCGACAATCGTTTTATCGCGCGGCTACAACGCATGCGATGAATTAATCCGCGAGCTTCAAAATCATGTCAAACGCGTAACCGCTCCCTATAAATATCCGCGCATAATCGAATTTGTAAACGAGCTTCCAAAAACAACAAGCGGAAAAATAAAGCGAATGGAAATACGAAAAAAAGATTTTAATTAAAGAAAAATTTTTTAACATTAAGTTATTTACCCGCTTTTCTACCATTGAGGATAATTTAAATCTTGTGTATAATATTCGTATGGTAAACATTGCTTTTACTGGGGGAGGGACAGGAGGGCATATATACCCGGGACTTGCGGTAGCGGCGGAATTAAAAAAGCTGCTTCCTGAAGTTCAGATTTTCTGGATTGGTTCCTCCTCCGGTATGGATCGCGCATTGGTTGAAAGCGCCGGGATCGAATTCTTCGGAGTGCCTTCAGGAAAACTCAGGCGTTATTTATCATTTCGCAATATTATTGATATATTTAAAATACTCGGCGGTTTTTTATCATCGCGTAAAATTTTAAAAAGGAAAAAAGCAAAGCTGCTTTTTTCCAAAGGCGGTTTTGTCAGCGTTCCGCCATGCGCGGCGGCGGCATCACTTCGTCTTCCGGTTTTTACTCATGAATCCGATTTCAGCCCTGGGTTAGCGACAAAAATTAACACACGTTTTATTAAAGGTAAAGGAAGAATTTTTACAGCATATGAAGATACCGCTGTTTTTTTTCCTAAAAAAATTAAGGATATTATTATTGTAAGCGGTAATCCCGTTCGCGGTGAATTTCGCAGCGCCGATCCTGCAAAGGGCAGAGCTTTTTTGGAATTGGGCGATGATGCCCGCGTCCTTTTAATTCTTGGCGGAAGTCAGGGAGCAATGGAAATTAACGAGCTTGTCCGCGCCGCTCTTCCTTCATTAACAGAGATTTATGTTGTTGTACATCAGAGCGGCCCTTCTTTATCATGGGACATTCCCGCTTCATGTAAATATAAGCCGTACCCGTACATTAAAGATGAGATGCCCCATGTTATGGCGGCTGCGGAAATTGTTATGGGAAGAAGCGGAGCGGGAGTCTGGGAATGGGCTGTTCAGGGTAAGCCGATGATCCTGCTTCCGCTGAGAGGCTCCGGAACAAGGGGAGATCAAATTGAGAACGCGCGTTTTTTTGAAAAAGCCAAAGCGGCGCTCGTATTATCATCTCCTTCAGGAAACGGAGGGGATGTAAGCGTTCAGGAGTTTGTAAACGCTGTAAGTTCATTTGCCGGTAACGCCGAAATGAGAAAATCATTCGCACAGGCATCAGCCAGGATAGGAGAAAAAGACGGAGCGGGAATAATAGCGAAGGTGTTAGCTGAAAACGCCGGAGGGGCGGATGACTTTTGCCGTAATTGATTTTATTTTTTTGGGATTGCTCGGGCTTTTCATGATCCGCTGTTATCTGAAAGGTTTTGTAAGCGAGCTTCTTTCAATGGCCTCTATTGTACTTGGAACTCTCGCCGCGCTTTTTTTTCATAAAAACGGAGGGGAATTCCTGAGAGAGCGGTTCTGGCCTGACCTGAACAATATAATCCCAGAAATTATCGCTTTTATCGCGTTATTCATAATTGTTTTAATTATTGTAAAGATGCTCGCAATCATGCTAAAGGGAATCATTGACGGGATTAAACTCGGCGGAATAGATCGTTTCCTCGGTATTCTTTTCGGCCTGGCGGAAGGCATCGCTGTGGTCAGCCTTATATTGTTTCTTATACATGTTCAGCCGCTGTTTAATTCGTCTTCCATACTGTCAGGCAGTTTTTTCGCCAATCTTCTTCTGCCGCTGATTACGGGCGGGGAAAATTTATATGCCCTGCATTACGGGATTTTTATTCTGCTGCATATAATATAAAATTATTTTAATTTTTTTCAGGAGCATAAAGTGTTTGAAAATATCATTGAACAGGGAGCTGTCCTTCAGTTAGGTGATGATATAGTTAATCATCACAGCGCTCCGTCCATACTGTTTTTCGGTCCTCCTGATTCCGGAAAGAGCAGCGCGGCGCTTGAACTTTCCCGCGTTCTTTCCTGTGAAAATGATTCCGCGTGGAAATGTTCATGCCCTTCCTGTGAAAAACACCGCTACCTTATGCACGATGATCTTTTATTGCTTACAAACAGATCTTTTTTACCTGTAATCGCAGCTGGTAAATCCGCATTCCTTAGAAATCCGGCAAATATAAACTCAAGGCTTGTTTTTTTCCGGTCTCTCCGCAGACTGCTCCTCTGCTTTTCTCCCGTTCTTATGGAAGATGATCCAAGACTGCCGAAAATAAATTCAGTCCTTCAGTCCCTTGACGAAAAATTAAGCGAGTACCGCATAATTACCGAATCTGAAGATGAAGAAAAACTGACAAAATACTGTGATTCTGTTGTAAAAGACGCGGTTTCTCTTGAAAAAGACGGGTTTGGCAGCATTATCACGATTGGCCAGATAAGGCGCGCTTCCATGTGGTGCAGGCTTGCGCCTAACGGAAAGCACAAAACTCTTGTTATTGAAAATGCCGAAAACATGAGGGATGAAGGGCGCAATTCGCTTCTGAAACTTCTGGAAGAACCTCCGCCGTCTGTCAGCATTGTGCTTACCGCGCAAAGGAAAGAAGCGATAATGCCGACAATTCTTTCGCGCCTGCGGCCGTACCGTTTTTTAAAAAGAAGCGCGGAAAGCGAGAAGAAAATTATACGCAAGGTGTTTCAGGATTCAATAGACGAAAGCTCAGTTAAAGCCGGAAGCTCTCTAATAACCGCTTATTTTGATTCATTTCTTTCCGGAAACCAGGAAAAACTGGAAGCGGCGGCGGCGTGGTTTATCATAAGTTTGGCGCGTATCGCTTCTCTTTCCGCAAAGAAAGACAATAACGGCGGCGGTTTATCAGAATTTTTATACGCGGCGGAAGAACGTTATGCGCAAATAGCGATGTCCGCGGAATTTGAACAAGGCGCAAACAGCGCGGCTGTTGTTAAGGCTCTCCTTGGCAGGTATGATAATTTTAAAGACGATTCATTTCCGCGGTTTTTAAAAAATTGCCTTGATATTGTAAATGATGTTACGCGCGTGATAAATAAGCCTTCATTTATCTTGTATAATGATATTTTAAAAAAATATATCACGGAAGCTGTAACCGCTGTTGATATACTGAATATGAACGCGGCAATCATCCTTGAAAGTCTTTTATATAAAATTAAGAAAGCTCTTATAAGAGGCAGTTATGATTGATTTCTTCAGGCGCGCGCTGGATAAATTTGACAAACTCGATCAGGACCAGCGCAGGGAACTTTTTATCTCCGCTGTCGATGAAATTAAGCTTTTTAAAAATGTGCTTGACTCAATTGACAAGGGAATTATTGTCTGCGATGAACAACACCGCCTGTTAATGGCAAACAAGTGGGCGCAGCGGCTTATACCGATGAATTATATTGAAGGAGCAAAGCTGCATACCGCAATCACCGATGATAGAATTATTAACGCATTCAGGGATATAATTATTAACAGGGAAAAGATCGTCGATAAGGAAATGTATTACGAGCATCATGGACACAACAGGCTGTTTTCTGTCAATGTGGTTCCTCTTGTGCAGGATAAGCATGTAACTGGAACTCTTATTTATATTGATGATATAACCGAGAAAAGAAAAGGACAGGCGCGCCTTCGCAGAGCCGAGAATCTTGCAAGCCTTACAACGCTCGCGGCCGGCGTCGCGCATGAAATAAAAAACCCGTTAGGATCGATTTCAATTCATCTTCAATTGTTAAAAAAAACATTGGCCAAAAAATTGAATGCCGCTGTAAACAGCGAACATGATCAGTATAAAGAACAAATGACAGACACATCGTTTAATAAATATTTTGATGTTATCAATGAAGAAGTCGAAAGGCTTAACCGGATTGTCGTGGATTTTCTTTTCGCTGTGCGGCCTGTTAATCTTGAACTACGCGAAGGAAACATCAATGAATTGTTAACGCAGATAATGGAATTTGTGCGCTATGAAATGGAACAATCCAATATTATGTGTTTTCTGGAACTTGACGGGGATGTGCCTGCGATTCTTATGGATGAACGTTATATGAAACAGGCTATACTCAATCTTGTTAAAAATTCCCAGTCCGCGATGCCGAAGGGCGGTATTTTTACCATATCAACAGAATACGCCGACAATGAAATTAGAATTTCTGTTAATGATACAGGAGAGGGTATAAGCAAGGATGACATCGGAAAAATATTTGAGCCGTATTTTACAACAAAAGATACGGGAACAGGGCTTGGGCTTACGCAGGTTTATAAAATTATAAAGGAACATAACGGCGAGATAACCGTTGATTCAGCATCAGGATCAGGAGCTGAATTTAAAATCAGCCTTCCTTCACCGCAGACAGATAAGCGCTATCTTGATTTTAACGGAGGAACCACGCAATGAATTTCCGCCTTCTTGTAATTGACGATGAAAAAAATATCCGCGAAGGACTTGCTGAGTTTTTAAAAGACGACGGCTATGAAGTTGTATGCGCTTCAGGCGGCGAAGAAGGCTGGAAACGTTTTCTGCACGGAGATATAGACCTTGTTATTACCGATATGAAAATGCCGGGCCTTCCCGGTGATGAACTTATGCGCCGAATCATCGCAAAGGCGCCTGGCTTCCCCGTTATTATTCTTACAGGCCACGGTACGGTAGAAAGCGCGGTCGCCGCCATGAGGGAAGGCGCCTGGGATTTTCTTTCCAAACCTGTAGACCTTGATCATCTTTCCATGAAGGTAAAACGCGCTCTTGATAACAGGGAGCTGTTTTTTCAGCATCTCAGGATGGAAGAAGAGATTGAACGTAAAAATCAGTTTAAATCAATCATCGGCAATTCGCGTAACATGCGCGATGTTTTCGATACCATGAACAAGGTTGCTCCGACAAAAGCTTCCATTTTAATTACAGGTGAATCCGGAGTAGGGAAGGAACTTGTAGCCGACGCTGTTCACGAACTTTCGCCGCGAAAGGATCAGCCGATGATTAAAGTACACTGCGCCGCTCTTTCCCCGACACTGCTTGAGAGTGAACTGTTCGGTCATGAGAAAGGCGCTTTCACAGGAGCGGTATCGCAGAGGAGAGGCCGTTTTGAACTTGCTTCGGGCGGAACTCTTTTTCTGGATGAAATAGGTGAAATTGATCAGAATATTCAGATAAAACTTCTTCGGGTCCTTCAGGAAAAGAAATTTGAGCGTGTCGGGGGAGAGAAGACCATTGAAACCGATGTGCGCATTGTTGCCGCTACCAACAAGGATTTAAAATCTGAAATAGAAAAAGGCAGTTTTCGCGAAGATCTTTATTTCCGCCTGAATGTTGTGAATATCCATGTCCCGCCGTTACGCGAAAGAAAAGACGATATCCCCCTTTTGGCCGCCGCTTTTTTAAAGGAACTGGCGAAGGAAAACGGCAAATTAATCGAAGGTCTGCACGAAAAAGTGCGTTCGCGCCTTTATGCATATGATTGGCCGGGAAATATCCGCGAGCTGCGTAACTGCATTGAAAGCTCCGTTGTTATGTGCCAGTCAAATATAATAACAGTTGACGATCTTCCTCCTGTTTTCCGTAACGCTGAAGACGATGGCTGGATTAATATTAGACTTGGCGCGAACATGGCTGAATGTGAGAAAATAATTATCCGAGATACTTTATCTCACTGCAAAGGAAACAAAAGTAAAACAGCCGAAATTCTGGAGATCGGCCGTAAGACATTACTGCGAAAACTCGCGGAGTATGAACTTAACGCGCAGGAAGATAAAGAAGAAGAATAAAAACCACAATGTTTCACAAAGTAGAAAATGAAAAAATATTTTTGAAATTAGCCTCTATTTGTAATTCAATGTCTTTTACACCGATTTTATTTCCGGCTTCTGTTCGGAGTTTTGCGGCTGTTTCCAATATCGGCAGGAGATCTTTCCAATTTGAAAATTGCTCTCCCCGCCGAGGCTGAAAGGGAGTGTCAGTTTCAGTTAACAGTCTTTGGGAAGGAAGAAGCGCGCAGCTGCGTATTGCCTGTTTATGGTTACAAAGAATTGTGTTCCCGAATGAAAAATACGCGTTTATGCCGTGTTTAAGAATGGAAAGCGCTTCTTCATAAGAGCCCGGCCATGAGTGAAAAATAACCGCTTTACACCTGCAAAGATTTTTTGCATGTAAAAATATTTTATGCATGGCCCTGCGGACATGAAGGACAGCAGGCAGTCCGTTATTTATGGCAGCTTCAAGATGAGCTTCAAAGATTTTATCCTGTATTTTTTCCGTTTCTTTAAAGGAGTCATTGAAAAGATCGAATCCAAACTCTCCTACAGCGTTTATTTTTTTATTTTCCGCCGTACTGTAAAGAAACTCCATTGACGCTGTCAGGTCAGCGTCTTTGAACTGTTTTCCTTTTTCCGAATAAATCGCAGGCAGCTGAGGGTGAATCCCAAAACATTGAAATAAAGGAGCCTGCCCGTCTTTTTCTGCGTTACGCGCTAATGTTTCGTTATATGCAAAATCATCCGCGTTCCATGCGCTAGCCGCGGCGATTACTCCGTTTTCACCGTTATGTAATAATATATTTATGCGTTCCTGTTCGGCATTGGGAAGAACGAACAGTAAATCGCAGGGATGACAATGCGCGTCTGTCAGCATTAAAGACCCAATATTATTTTTGCGAAAGAAAAATATATAATAAGGGAGACAGCGTCGCAAATTGTCGTTAGAAGAGGCGCGGACATAATCGCGGGATCGATTTTCAGCCGTTTTGCGAAAATCGGCAGAATGCCGCCGACTGTTTTTGCCATCAATATTGTAAAGAAAAGGGATATGCTTATGGTAAGGCATAATTTCCAGTTTTGGCTGTTTGTAATTAATACGCGGATGAAATTTACGATTCCAAGTCCAAGTCCGCAAAGGACAGCGACGCGAAGTTCTTTCCATATAACTATAAGGACATCGCTTAAACCAATTTCACCTACCGCCATGCCGCGTATGATCAGTGTTGATGACTGCGAACCGGCAATGCCGCCTGTGTTCATAAGCATCGGAACAAAAGCCATAAGGACGGGTAATGCGGTTAATCCTTCTTCAAAGCTTGAAATAATAAAGCCGGTAATTGTTGCCGAGAGCATCAGGATCAGCATCCAGACAAAACGGTTTTTTGAATGTTGAAAAACTGATGTTTTCAGGTATGCTTCATCGGTAGGAACCAGCGCGGCCATCCTGTGAATATCTTCTGTATTCTCTTCAACGATTACATCAACGATATCGTCAACCGTGATAATGCCGACAAGCCGTTCTTCCTTGTCAACTACGGGCATCGCTAAAAGGTTGTACTTTTTAAATTGATCGGCGACAGTTTCCTGATCGTCGGTAGTGCGCGCAAAGACAAGATTGGTATCCATAAGATCGCCGATCCTGTCCTGCGGACGCGCGAGCATCATGGTTTTTGCGGATATCGCGCCGACAAGAAGGCGGTCATTGCCTATCACATAACAGTTGTAAATTGTTTCCTTATTAACGCCTGTGCTGCGGATTGTGTCAAAAGCTTCCTTTACTTTGGCGTCTTGTCGAAGGTCAACATATTCTGTTGTCATTATGCTTCCAGCGGAATTTTCCGGGTACTGGAGTATCTGATTGATTGTTTTCCTTTTTTCAGGAGGTACATTTTTTAGAACTCTTTTAACTACATTGGCAGGCATCTCTTCGATGAAATCGACAGCATCGTCCACAAATAACTTGTTTACAATTTCACTGATTTCGTTATCCGTAAGCGCTTCGATAATTGTCTGTTGATGATCGCTTCCAACATACGCGAAAATATCGGAGGCGATGTGCTTCGGCAGAATTCTGAATAATTGAATTATTTTTTCGGTATCAAGTTCCTCGAAAATTTCCGCAATGTCAACAGTATTCATATCAGAGACAAGCGTTTTTATTTTTGAGATATCAAGATAACCTTCGTTAATGAGCTGTATAATTTCTTCTTTATCCATATAGGTATCCTTGTGACTGTTTTTTAAGGACACCGGACAGAAAGCGTTCTACGGCAAAAACTTTCCCATATATTCACTTTTAGCTAGGCGCAGGTTTTTGGCAAGCCTGCGGTATTGTTCTTACTACCGTAAGGGTCGCTGTCCGTGTCACCATACGCTGCGTTTTTACGCAAACTCACCTTTAACCTCCCGTAATATAATATTCGTATTTTATGCAATTCTAATTATAAATATAAATATAATAATGTCAATAAATTAAACAGGAAATTCAATTAAAATGGGTTTTGCGTTATTATTTTTGTGTTAAGCCTTTCCGTTACTGAATAAAAAAAGCCAATATCCAGAGTACTGTCCCGGTTTTTAAGGCCGTGATTTAAAAGTAAATCTTCTGTATAAGAATATAACGGGTATATTTTTGTGCCTGCGAAATTTCTGTTATAATGAGTTATAACCGGAAGTATTCCAAAATCCGAAATAAATAATTCCACTTGCGAAGATTCTATTTTTTTAAATGTTACGCAGGCTAAACCTCCGATTATTCTTTCTCTATGCGTTTGCTGTGATGCGAAATTTCCGAGCGAATAAATCACATATGTTTCTCTTCCGTTATTACGCGTGATTATCTGCGCGCGCTGAAGCACATGAGGATGATGTCCGATAACAAGGTCTACATCAAGTTCGGCAAAAAAGGATGCAAGACCTAGTTGATTGTTATCAGGTTCAAGACGGTATTCCTCGCCCCAGTGAACTGAAACTATTAAAAAATCACATAACGGCCTTAATTCATCTATCTCTTTTTTTATTTTTTCCCTGTTTATAAGCGAAACAAGATTTGGATTATCAGAAGGCAGCTGAAAGCCGTTAAGGGCGTATGTATAGGAAAGAAAACCCAGAGATATATTATTTTTTATTATAATTCGCGCGCTTTCTCCTTCCTTTCTGGCTCCGATTACCGTAAGTTCCTGTATTGTGTCAAGAAAATCTAGTGTTGAATAAAGACCGTCTTTTCCCATATCCATCGCGTGGTTATTCGCAAGATTTATAACATCAAAACCTGTATCAGCAAGCGTGCGCGCAAGAGACTGCGGCGTATTAAAGCGAGGGTATCCTGAATAACCGTAGCTTTCTCCCGCCATAACAGTTTCCTGATTAATAAAAGCGATATCCGCGTTTTTTACAATGTTTTTTATCTCCGTATAAATGTGTGAAAAATCATATACTCCGTTTACGAAAGACGAGCGAAGAACTGAATCATGAAACAGATTATCTCCCGCGGCGATAAAAGTAAGGCTGTGCTCTCTTGGGGTATTTTCTTCAATGCCTTCAGTAACAACAGGCTGGCTGATTCTATCTGTTTTATATATAATTTCATTGCCTGATACAGAAGAGCCGGCTGCGAATAATACAAATATAATAACTAATGATAATTGAATTATTTGTTTACTCTTCATATCTTCCTGATATTACTCTTTGATTATCAGACAGATCCTTGTATAAGTCAATATCTTTAAAACCTATATTAATAAGAAGCGCTTTTATTTCATCCATTTGCCCGGGATCGGCTTCCAGTAACAGTGTTCCGCCGTCCTGTAAAAAAATGGGAGCTTTATTTATAATGCGCTCTATTATTTCAAGCCCTGATTTTCCTCCGTCCAGAGCAATACGCGGCTCGTTTCGCACTTCCTCAGAAAGCGTTCCTATTACATCAGACGGAATGTAAGGAGGGTTTGAGACAATCAGTGAAAACAAGGATTGCGAAGATGGGAGAGCGTCAAACAAATCACCATGATAAAAATTTATTTGATTTTTACCAAGCAGGCGTTCTGCGTTTGATTCAGCTGTTTTGAGGGCTTCTTTTGAAATGTCAGAAGCGTGAACTTCAAGTTCAGGTATTTCGTGTTTTAACGAAATTGCTACAGCTCCGCTTCCTGTACACAAATCAAGAATTTTTATTTTATTAACCTCAGGGTAACACAAGGTATTTAATATTTGATCATTCTCTTTTTCTTCTGTGATACTCTGTGCAACTATACGGCTCTTCTTATCTGGTTTTTGCGGGTTGATTGTTTTTAAAGCCGCTTCAACAAGGGTTTCAGTATCAGGGCGGGGAACAAGCACTGAGTTATTTACGGTAAACTCAAGGCCTCTGAATTCTTTTTTACCTGTAATATATGCGGCGCATTCGCCTGAAGCTCTTCTTTCTATCAGCGAGCAGAACTCTTCGCAATCCTCTTCGGAGAGCGTTTCTGTAGTTGCAGCTAACAGTCCGGTGCGGGTTTTTTTAAGGACATGTGCGAGTAACAGCGACGCGTCAAGCCCTGGTGTTTTGATACCGGCGTACTTTAAATCGGCGCCTCCCTGAGCGAGCGCTTCGCGGATAAACATGGCCTTTACGACTCGTCATCTTGTGAATAGCCGGCTGCGCCGTTTTGAAGCATTTCTTCTTTGGCCGAAAGCTTTAAAGAGTCGAATAATTCTTCTGTATCTCCCTGCATGATTAGATCAAGTTTATATAATGTCAGATTGATGCGGTGGTCCGTAAGGCGGTTCTGAGGAAAATTATACGTTCTTATCCTCTGGGAGCGGTCGCCTGATCCCACCTGACTCTTTCTTGCCTGGGCTCTCTCCGCTGCGGCCTTTGCTTCTTCCGCCTCGTAAATACGAGCCCTTAGTATGCGCATGGCTTTCGCCTTGTTTTTAATCTGGCTTTTTTCATCCTGACAGTGAACTGTAATTCCTGTGGGCAGATGCGTTATGCGCACAGCGGAGTCGGTTGTGTTAACGCACTGTCCTCCAGGGCCTCCTGCGCGCATTACATCAATTCGTAAATCATCCTGTTTTATGTCAATTTCTGTCTCATCCGCTTCGGGCAGTACGGCAACTGTTACAGCAGAAGTATGAATTCTACCTGAAGCCTCTGTCGCCGGAACTCTCTGCACCCTGTGTACTCCGGATTCATAACGAAGATTCTCGTACACATTGTTTCCGCTGATTGAAAAAACTATTTCTTTTATGCCGCCAAGCTCTGTATCATTGTAGTTCATTATCTCGAATTTCCAGTTTTTACTCTCGGCAAAACGCGAGTACATTCTGTAAAGATCCGACGCAAAAAGGGCCGCTTCCTCTCCTCCTGTCCCTGCCCTTATTTCCATGATAATGTTTTTTTCATCCAGCGGATCTTTTGGAATAAGAAGTATTTTCAGTTTCTCTCTTTCAACCGCAAGTCTGCTTTCCAGTTCTTTTAGCTCTTCGCGTGCAAGCTCTCTCATCTCCTGATCTTTTTCTTCCTGAACAAGATTTTTGCTGTCATCGGCCTGTTTTTCCAGTTCTTCTATTCTGTTATGCAGCTGTGCGATTTCATCTAAGCGGGAATATTCTTTCATTACGGCGCGGTAGCGGTTTTGATCCTTTACAAGAGACGGATCTTCAATCAGCTGCGATAATTCATCATATCTTTTAAGCAGGGAAATCAGCCTTTCATTCATGATTTACATTAACAAAAATTACCATAGAAAGCAAGTTAGCGGCTGTTTTTACTGGATTGAATTCAATCAGTAATCACGGTTAACCTCATGGATAAACACCAGAGCGTACTGTTGTATGCCGTTAAAATATTTTTTTATAAATTGAGCGAGTTTTTTTCCGACATAGCGGTAATGCCAGCTTTCCCATCTGTAGCCTGTTACGCTCTCATAACCGTCCGGGTATGATAATGACCAGCCGTAAAGGTGAGCGTTTGCCTCAAGCCAGATGCCTTCCTGAGTTCTGGCAAACTCATTATCAAGCATATTAAAGTCTACGGTAAGCCCAAGCTGGTGCTGGCTGTGACCGGGACGGGCGGAAACCCTGTCCGCTTCAAGCTGGCCTTCCTGCGTCACCCAGTATGTGTAAATTCTGCCTTGATATTCAAATGATCTGTATGCTGAAATGATTGTCAGCGCATACCCTTCGCGCGCGGCGGCGTTAATAATTTCCAGTGCCGCCTCATAAGCTGCTTTACTGAGCATGTTGTTCGATCCCGCGGCAGGTCTTCCTGTCGACAAATCGATAAGATCATGCGGCGTGAAATTCGGGCTGAGTGAATTGTTTTTATCTACAAGAATCCAATAACCGGGATCATCATCAAGAATTGCCGATAGTTCATTGATAAAATCACCGTTTTCTTCAACATCGTTGCGTATGCGCTCCTTTATTTCTAATGGCAGGTTTGACCGGGACAATATATTTAATATTTGATCATTCAGCGATTTTTTCCTTATTTCCTGAAAAGGTGATATGGAAGCAGTCACAAAAATATCATTAAATGATTCAGATAAAATTTCACCGCTGTTCTGTGTGTTAATTCCTGTTATTATAAAAAATAATAAAAGGTAAGTTATGCAAATTACAGGTATAAGAAAAGTAAAGAGCCTTCGTAATTCCGTCCTCATTATTTCTTTAGAGCCTCTTTTAATACCTTATACGCATTTATCTGTTATATCAAGTTTTTTTCTATTGTAATAAAATACTTTTTATTGTTATAATAAAGCGGGATGGGGAATTTAACAAAATTAATTCAATTTATCAAGGATTGGTTTTCTGAACAGAACGCCGGACAAAAAAAAAGGCTTGCCATAACCGGGACTATCGTGTTCGCGGCTGTTCTTACAATCTCTGTTTTAATTTCCATGGGAAGCGGCAAAGAGAGCATCCCCGAATCTGAAAGCGTGACAGTATATCCCTCGATCCCCGCGCAGGAGCTGTTTCTGCCTGATGAGCCGGATTTTATTCCCGCAGTTCTTCTTGAACGGGAACAAAGAACTGTCTGGAACGAACAGGACGCCACCGTATACTGGCAGGATCCCCTGCGTTTCGGCGAAGAAATGTGGCGTGAAAGAATTGAAGCCGCAGTTGATGAATTATTGGAGCGTGTTCCATGAAAAATAATTACACGATCATTTTTTTAATTCTCGTTTTTATGTTGTTTTCCAATGCCGGAATAAACGCATCTGATGACGATCAGATTGCAGCTGAAAATGAGGAATTAAATATTAATGATAAACCTCTTGAAGTCGGAATTAACAAATTAAGAAATGATAACTCAGGAGATTATAATGATGAACTTGCCATGAAAATACAACAGCTGGAAAAAAGAATTGAAGAGCTGGTAAAAATAAATGATGAGCTTGGATACAGAACCGCGGAACTGCGGATTGAAAATTACGCGTGGATAACTGAAATGGTGCAGTTAATTAACGCTAACGATCAGTTAAGGGACAGGGTTGATGAACTTGAAAAATTATCTTCCGATATTACTGATTTAATTATTTCAAGTGAAGAGTTAAGGAACACCTCTTATGAATTGTTAAATGTCAATATTGAATTGACACATAACAACGGGCTTTTAAGAGACAGAATAATCGAACTGGAAGCCGGGAATAATGAATTAAGATCAACTGTCGAAGAGTTGAGAACAGAGAATGAACGGTTAAGGGCAGAAAATGAAGAATTAAAAATCAGGCTTGATGAATTAAGGCGCCTTGCTGACAGTCTTTCGCAGACTCCGCCGGTTTTGGAAGCTGCGCCTGTTCAGATAACAGATAAGCAGGAACAACAGCAGCCGCCATTGGCTGAAGAAACACCTCCCGCTCTTCCTTCGCGTCCTGATTATCCTTCTGGGCCTCCGGCAAGAGTTGACTCTATTTTGCAGGCAGGAATGATTCCGCAGGAAAGTGAAATTATTTTTTCAAGGATAGTCCGCGCGACTGTCGGACAAATTCTTGAAATTCCGTTCCGCGGAAACGGCTGGGTGTATTTGGGAGAGCTTGCCTCGCGCAGGGGAATAGATTACAGTTCAAGGCGCAATGACACCGACGGACAGAGTTTTATTTTTGCATTGGAAGAGGCGGGAACCTATGTGCTTAAATTTTACCGTCAGGATTTTATCAGGAATTTTATTTTTAACGATCATGTTCAGGTAATTGTCGGCGAAGTTCCCGCGGCTGTTACAGGGTGGTTCAATCCGTCTTACGATCGCGGAAGGGTAGTAGCGCAGCCTCGCTGGCCATCGGCAATTGAAGAAGCGCAGTTAATAAGCGGTACGCGCCCTTCATCGGAACCTGTTGTCTCCGGCGCTTTTTTTATACCGGGGGCAGGTAACAATGGACAGGGTGCTTCTTCCGCGCCCATATCACAAAGTTCAGCTGTCGCGGCGCAGAGTGCTCCACCTCAAAGTTCAGCCGCTCCAACACAAACAACTCCTTCGCAGACTACAGCTTCTTCATCAACACAGGGAGCTTTTTCAGCCGATCCGTTTCCAGGCGGCACGCAGGTTTATAGTCCGCAGGCCGCAGATTCTCAATTAAATGATTTTCCTGTTACAAATGAGACTGTTCCGCCGCCGCCGTTAATTCCTGCGGATGTATTATTGCAAAGCGCGCGTGAATCATTTGACAGGGGAAATATCGCTTCTGCATTAACAACACTCGCGCAGTATATGGATAGTTATCCGGCAGGAAGCGATGAAGCTCTCTGGCTGCTTGGGCAGTCGTTTGAGGCAAACAGTCCAAACAGGGATATACTGCGCTCCCTTGATAATTACCGCCGCCTTACCAATGAATATCCGCAAAGCGACAGGTTTGAGGACGCGCGGCGCAGGATTTCATATCTTGAAAGATTTTATATTACAATTCAATAGAGAATCTTTATTGAACAACTACCTTATAAAAATCGCATTAAATCCGCAGTTTTTGTCCTTCTTTATATGCCACGGCGCGTAACTGCTTAACATTTTTGTCCATAAGATAATCATCAAACTGCATCATGCGATCGATAAGACCGCCCGGATTTTCACCTTGCGGGAGAATTTCGATGATGCGGTTTGCGATTGAATTGATAAACTCGTGATCGTGCGAATTAAAAAGAATTACGCCGGGGAACGCGACAAGCCCGTCATTAAGAGCAGTGATCGCTTCAAGGTCAAGATGGTTTGTCGGCTCATCAAGAATCAGGATATTTGCTCCCGATAGCATCATTTTTGAGAGCATGCAGCGGACTTTTTCACCGCCTGATAATACGCGTACAGGTTTCAGCGCTTCTTCGCCTGAGAAGAGCATGCGGCCAAGGAAGCTGCGCACATAGGTTTCATCCTGATCTGTTGAAAATTGGCGCAGCCAGTCTGTTATCGACAAATCGGAGTTGAAAAAAACGGAGTTCTCTTTTGGAAAATAAGAAAGGGAAGTTGTCTGCCCCCATATGTACCCGCCGCTTTCTGCTTTTTTTTCGCCTGAGATAATATCAAAGAAAGCGGATTTTGAAGAGTGTTCAAGACCGACAAAGGCGATCTTGTCTCCCTTGTTTACAGTTAGCGAAAAACTTTTTAACAGGGACTTGCCTTCGAAAGAAAAATCAAGATTTTCCGCGTGAAGAACATTATTACCTATTTCGCGATCGCTCTTAAAGCCGACCCAGGGAAACTTGCGGCTTGTTACGGGAACATTATCAAGGTCGAGTTTTTCAAGCACTTTCTTGCGGCTTGTAGCCTGCCGGCTTTTGCTTGCGTTAGACGCAAACCTCTGAATAAACTCTTTAAGCTCCCGCGCCTTGTCTTCCCTTTTTTTCAGCTGGTCGCGCGCCTGCCTCTGGAGAATCTGGCTCATCTGATACCAGAAATCATAATTGCCGGAAAAAGGCGATATTCTTCCGTAGTCAATATCGCAGATATTTGTGCAGACCGAATTTAAAAAGTGACGGTCATGCGAGACGACAATTAGGGTATTAGGAAAATCGATCAGAAAATCTTCAAGCCAGGAAATTGATTCAAGATCAAGGCCGTTTGTCGGTTCGTCCAAAAGCAAAATGTCAGGGCTGCCGAAAAGAGCCTGCGCAAGAAGTACGCGCAATTTTTTTGACTCGTCAAGTTCCGCCATTAATTTATCGTGATCTTCCTCATCAAGACCGAGCCCGGAGAGAAGCTGCCCTGCCTGCGCTTCAGCTTCCCATCCGCCAAGCTCCGCGAAATCCGCTTCAAGCTCCGCCGCGCGAAGGCCGTCTTCTTCGGTGAAATCATCCTTTGCGTAGATCGCCTCGCGTTCTTTTTGCACCGAATAAAGCTTCTGATAACCCATTACAACTGTTTCTGCAGCTTTATACTTTTCATAAGCGAAGTGATCCTGTTTTAAAACCGCGATTCGCATATTTTTCGCGACAGAGATATCTCCCTTGTCGTGTTCAATTTCACCTGAAAGTATTTTTAAAAAAGTCGATTTTCCGGCTCCGTTCGCTCCTATTATCCCGTAACAGTTTCCGGGGGTAAACTTCAGGTTAACATCTTTAAAGAGCGTTCTTTCTCCGAAAATTAAACTTACATCAATAACAGTAATCATTTTTTTCTGATAACCTCATCCTAATATTTCGAACAGGAAATTTATTTCCTAAATATACTTAATATTTTTGATATTAAACCTTTTTTAACGGGAGCCTGTTCTTCCCGTTCCGCGTTTATCATGCCAGGCTTGTTATGTGAAGATTGTTTTTCTTCTGTCACCTGCTTCCCGTTTTTAATCTGAGTACCGGCGTATTTCTTTTTATAAAACGCCATTCTCTCTTCAATGGAAAGCAGCGACAAATCCTGCTCTTTTTCCGTTTTATTTAAAAAGCTGCTTTGCTTTTGTTTACCTGCCTGCTGACCTGAGGCTTGAATCTGCTGTAAAAATTCTTTCTTTTTCTGTGCGCCTGCGTGTCCCTGCGAAAACCTCTTCTTGATTTTTCCTCCCTGTGAACCGTCTGGCCGAAATTCGCGGGAACTGTTTTTCTCCTGATTTCTCCCTGTAAAAAATTCTGTTTTGATATAATGCCCGGCGCTTTTATCTTCCGCGTAGTAATCCTGCGCCGCTATTTCTGAGGCGATTTTTTTTCCGATGTAGCGTTCAATTGCGGGTAGCTCATAAACGTCCTGTTCGCTCGCAAGAGATACCGCTTTTCCTGTCTTTCCGGCGCGCGCTGTTCTGCCGATACGGTGAACATAATTTTCAGCTTCCGAGGGAACGTCGTAATTAATAACCATCGAAAGATTATCGATATCAAGACCGCGGGCCGCTACATCGGTTGCGGCAAGCAGTTTAATTTTTCCGTTCTTTACGCTGTCAATTATTTTGAGCCGTTTCACCTGCGGTAAATCGCCGATGATAAACTCGCAGGAGTAACCGTTCATTTTAAGGCGTTTTGCGGTAATCTCTGTTTGTTTTTTTGTGTTGCAGAAAATAATCGCGCTTTGCGGCTGCTCGTTTTTTAAAATTCCGAGCAACAGCTGCATTTTTTTATCTGACGGGACATGATAAAGAGTCTGCGTTATTTCTTCGACAGTTACTGTTTCAGGCTTTATCTCAATTTCAACCGGCGGCTTTCCTTCTTTGGAACCTTTTGTGTATTCCCACGCGAGGTTTTTTACCCATGCGTTCAATGTCGCGCTGAAAAGCATAGTCTGCCTTTTTTCGGCGGGAGGCACTGCTTTAATCAATTTGCGTAAATCAGGATAGAAACCCATGTCAAACATTCTGTCGGCTTCATCAAGAATTAAAAACGAGATGTCCATCAAGCTCATTTTGCCGGAACTGTTTAAATCAAGCACGCGGCCGGGAGTCCCTACAAGAATCTGCGCGTTATCGCGGAGTAATTTCTCCTGCTGCGCGTAACCGACTCCGCCGTAAAAACTCCCCGTCTTAAAAGGCAGGAAAGCGCCGAGCGTTTTCGCCTCTTCTTCTATTTGAACGGCAAGCTCTCTTGTGGGAGCCATAATAAGCGCTTTTCTTTTAAACAGCGCGTCTTCTGCGAGCATCCTCTGAAAAATCACGATTAAAAACGCCGCAGTTTTTCCGGTTCCTGTCTGGGACTGAACATATAAATCACTGCCGCCAAACGCGCTGGACAGTACCTGCTGCTGAACAGGCATGCATGTTTCGTATCCGGCCGCTTTAATGCCTTTATGCAAATCAGGGTGCAGATTAAATTCTGTAAACTTCATATAAACTACTGTTAGTTTAATGTTTTTTCTGGGAATGGGGAATAGGGAGGCATTACATTATTTTCTTTCTGCTTTTATGTCATTAAAGGTGTCTATATAATAATTCGGGTATTTGCCGTGTGGAAAATTATAGATTGATTTTTTATTTGTACCGTATCGGGATTTTAGGACTTCTTTAAAGCTGTATAATGTTGAAGCGCCAAGAAAATCATTTGTAATGAAGTATTTTTGCCATAATTGTTCTGTCGCGTATAAAGCGAAACTGCCGCTAAAATGTTCAATTATTGAATAATAATAAGAACGTATTGCCTGTATTTTTTCTTTGTTTTCCGGAGAATACCATAAAACTTTATTATATATTAATTCCGGCAGTTTAATATGATGAGGTGTAATAACCATGTGCATACACATAGGGCCTATTACAACTATTTTATCTTTTAGAAAACCCTGAATATCAGGTATTTGATGAAATGGAAAGGAGAACCATTTATCTATACTTAATAATTTCGCTAATTTATCGCCTAAATATTTTGATATCAGGTTATCTTCCAATATGCTGTATAACGCATCAGGAATGGGAATTTTATTTAGTTCTTTTATTACATAATTTTCGATTACTTCAATAACATTATCTTCAAAGTTAATGTTATGATTACTGAAAAACATCAATTCTGTCCGCATATTAATAATATAATAAAAACAGGCTGATCAGAGTATAAAAAAAGAAACGGTTATTTATTTGCCTTTCTGCTTGTTTTGAATGCGGTGGAATAATAGAATTATTTGATAACTTCAGTTATTAAGCAAGTCCAATAAACATAAGAGGGAAATTCACGAATTTGCCTATCAAAAAACAGGCTTGGATAAAAACCTTGATAAGGTCGAAATCAAAGGAAAATAGAATATTTTCTTTTTTTTAAAAAGTGTCAATCATCTTTCAAAATAAAAACTTCTCGAATCCATTATCAATTTCATTAAATGAATCACTGTCCCATCATAACATACTCAAAATAGGCTCAAACACCCCAGAATTTGTCAATAGCTTTATTATTATCGCTTAAACCCAGGAATTGTTCTTCAAGTTCAGCCATGTTGATTATGGTATAGTAATCGGTCATTCTGTTGTTTTCATGACCCATCATATCACTTAATTTATTTATTGATATTTTTCGGCGCATTTTTGTGTTATAAGTGAACCGCAAACTGTGAGGTGTCAATTTCCTGTCATTCTTCATATCTATTTTTGCATTTATAACCGCTTTTTCAAAACGGTATTCAAGATACTCACGACGAATTAACCGTCCTTTAAAGGTGAATAATAAATCTTTTTTTGGATCAATTACCCGTATAGACAGCCAGTGTTTTAAATAGTTCATTGTTTTTTTGGGAATAACCGATACACGCATTTTTGGATCGTCTTCATCGCCTTTCTTTAAATGATTGACAATATCTCCGTTATTCTTGCACATTCTGTCAAGGAGAATTCCATATACAATTTTTTTCTTTGTTTTGCCAAATGGCTCTGCAATTTCTTTACCGTCACTGCCTACTGCCTTCATTATTCTTTTTCCGTCAGTAGCAATTAACTGAGTATCGCTTATTGCTCTAACTTCACCACTGCGCATTCCAGTTGACGCTTTTAGAGCAAATAATACGCCAAACATGAAACCATCCTGAGATACTTCGCTTTTTGTATCCCAGATTTTTGAAAGAGCATCAAAATCATCCGGGAAGAGTTTGTTCAATTCATCCTGCGCTAAAATATCCTTCTTACCCTTTGTTTTTTTATAAGTTTTTAATGCAGGTTTATATTTTATCATTTTTAACCAGATAGCCTCATCCAGGATAAAATTGATAATAGAGACAACTCGATTTCGCCATGAATTTGAACGATCCATTTTTATTAAATCCTGGTCAACCACAACAGGGTCAATCTCTTCCGGTTTTAAATGACCATAATTTAATAAAATGAAATTATTTAAATATCCATGTATTTCATCTATTGTGGAATCGTCTTTTAAATATCCGTTTTCTCTTCGTCTTTTTATATAAGCGTTGTTTTTATGAAACATATTTTCAGCCATTTTTGCTATCGTTGCAGATTCTTTTTCAGTCCGAATTGCCAGATATTCTCTATCCTTTTCTTCAAGGGTTTCAATGATTGATTCTGCCTCACGTTTGGTAAAAACAGGGTTTTTACTGGTTCCGCAGGACTTTCTTATCTGCTTTTTTGTAATAGGGTCGAGGTACCAGAAATAATACGCTTTTATAGGTTTTCCGGCTTTTGTTTCCCCTATTTTCCGCTGATATAAGTGTCTATTCATGAAATAATCCCCTTTTTTAATTGTGCATAGAAATGTGCATAAAATAATATGTTTATATGAAATCATATATCATCGTATTCAAAATTGGCAAGAGAAAAAATTGAAAATTTAATCAAAAAAATTTGTTAAAGTAACATAACTCTATATTACATAAGGAGTTATATCACTCCTTGACACTCCATGTCAAAAAAAGGTAAAATGACATGAAATTAACGGGCATTAGCGCAGTTGGTAGCGCGCTTGGTTTGGGACCAAGATGTCGCCTGTTCAAGTCAGGCATGCCCGAAAAAAACGCGTTATTTTTCCGGCAGATATTTCCAGTAACGCTGAGGCATTAACTGTCTTTGAAGACCTGGATTATTCCGGTCTTCATTATTTATAATCCTGTGATAATGTTTCCACAATTCTTCCCACTCATCATTGTTTGCGGCGCTTTCCATGACGTTTTCACCATTTAAGAAAAAGATTTTTGCTTTTTCCCCGTTGTGCCGGCGCAGGCATAAGCGCCTTTTTTCATCAATTACCGACCATGAAGTTTCGCCGAATCGTGAGGTAAAATATTCGCTCAATGCAGGAAGTACGAAATGATCAGGTTCGCATCTTGCGATAAACTCTCCGTTATCATTCGGAGAAAAACGCAAAAGACCCATCATCCTGTCTGTTTCGCGGTATACTTTGGCCATGGCGTTAATCACCGCAAGCGTATCCGAATCGAGCCTGTCAGAGGCGGCTTTTTCCGCCGCAGCGCGTTTTTTCTCTGAACTGTCCGCGTTAATGGAGGCGGCAATAACTTTTTTTCCGAATGTGATTGTTTCCCTTTCTACAGGTAATTCGCTTAACCACGCGTGCAGAATGTTGTCAAACGCGTTAAATGACAATTCAAAAAGATCGCGCATGATTCCGTTTAAAAGAGATACATTAAAGCCCCTTGAAAAATACGAAGTGACAAAATCAATATCCTCCTGTTTATATTTTCTTTTAAAACATGCTTCTTCATTGGTATTTCCGAAAAGATCACCGCCTGCGCCGTTAATATGTTTACCTTTATTAATTATGGAAAATAGTTCGTATAAACCCAACAACATTGATTATTCCTTAAAAGACATATTTAAATGCGTTATCAAAACTCAAAAAGCGGAAGCTGTAATCCCGCGCCGTCAGTATCAGAGAGAAGGCGGCGAATACGCTCAGGATCATCGGGCCGCTCTATGTATATGCCGCCCGCTGTAAGAAAGTAGCGGGCGCGTTTCAGCGCCGCGCCTATGCGGTGAAGGTTTTCAATTGTCAGGCTGCGCGAGCGGCGGTTCTCTATTATGCGCCTTGCTGTTTTAGCGCCGATACCGGGAATACGCAGAAGCGTTTCGTAATCGGCGCGGTTAATTTCTACCGGGAAAAAATCAAGGTTTTTAAGCGCCCATGCTGTTTTAGGATCGATGTGCGCGTCAAGGAAAGGCTGATCTTCACCTAATATTTCACCTGCGTTAAAATGATAGAAACGCAAAAGCCAGTCCGCCTGATACAGCCGGTGTTCCCTTACTAAAGGAGGGCCGGCTGTATCAGGAAGGCGGGGGTCTGTTATCCGCGGTTGAAAAGCATTAACGCGGTTTTCCGCATCCTGAGGAAAACCGCCTGCTGCGTTTTGCATAACAATGTTTTTATGCGCGTAACTTCCCGGGTGAATAAACGCTGAATAATAAACCCGCTTTAATGAAAACTTATTATATAGAGAGCTGGTTAGATTAATGATTTGCCTGTCGTCTTCGCCTGTCGCTCCGACAATAAGCTGTGTGCTTTGCCCCGCGGGCGCGAAAAATGGAGAAGAAGTTTTTCCCTGCGGAAGAAATTTGCTTTTTTGACGCGCTTCTTCTGTCTCATGTTTAATCTGCGAGAAATCATTCATCGCGCCGATAATGTCTTCTTTTGATTTTTCCGGAGCGAGGCATAATAGGCTTTTTTCTGTCGGTAGTTCTATATTGACGCTTAATCTGTCAGCCCATTTTCCCGCTTCGCGGATCATTTTATCCCCGGCGCCGGGAATTAATTTTAGATGGATATAACCGCCGAAACCCATATCAGTTCTGAGCGTCCTTGCTGTTTCTGTCAGTTTTTCCATTACAATATCGGGGTCGGAGAAAATCCCCGATGATAAAAAAAGCCCTTCGATATAATTTCGCTTGTAAAACTCGCTCGTTAAATCTGCAAGTTCCTTTACAGTAAAACTGGATCTTTTAATATCAGCGGATGCGCGGTTTACGCAATATGCGCAATCATATCTGCATACATTGGAATAGAGTACTTTTAAAAGGCTTACGCAGCGGCCGTCTTGAGTCCAACTGTGACAGACTCCCATGGGCAAAGCAGCGCCCAGTTTATTTCCGCCAGGGTTTTTAAAACCGCCGCTTCCTGAGGTAGCGCAGGAAGCGTCATACTTCGCTGCACCTGAGAGGATGGATATTTTATCATGCAGATCAATAGCCGCCATTATCAATATATACTATACAATAGTGTAGATATTTTGTCAAGTTATTCAGTTTGTTATTTCAGGGGACTTCAATATTCCCTGGGGCCAGAATTTATATTCATATGACCATGCGGCTCCTTCCGTACGCCATGAATTGGGCCCCCACCAGAATGAAGGATCCCTTTCTACGCAGTGAAGCTGCCCAAAAGTATTGATTCTGCTGCCGTAAAAAATAATATCAATCTTGTGCCTGCCTTTTGCGTTACAGGGGATATTCATTTTATAGGGAGAAAAAACCAGCGGTCCCAGTTCTTTACCGTCCAATTTGATTTTTAATAAATGACCGCGGTAATTTGTTATCTGTATTACAGGTTTATCTCCGGAAATTTCAGTATCCAGATGATAGACAATGTTGCCGCCATAGAAAGGTAGTCCCTGATTTGTGATGTCGCCGAAGGATAACGCACGCACCGGTTTAATTATTCTGCAGACAGTGCCCGATACATTCACTCCGAAATCACCTAACAGATACATCGCTTCAGCATCGATCTTGCGTCCGTACGGAAAACTCACTTCCAAAATGTTCGCGCCCTGTTTGATTGCAGGAAGGCTTACTTTACCTATGCATTTATCCACGTAAAAGCCGCATGCCGGGCCTGCTTTTTCACCGTTAAGCGTGATACTTGCGTTAGCTGCATTTTCAAGCGCCAGTTCTGCTCCGTTTAATTGTATTTCACTTTCAAAAGTAAAGCGCAGTTTCAGTGTATGGGGAACGCTTGTATCGTTCTCTACCCACGGCTGAGCGACAGCGTCACGGCGGGCAGGCCATTTTAGTTCCGCTCTTAAAATATTATCCAGCCTGAGTATTTCCTCTTTTGGTCTGTAGTCCTGCGAATCCAGCGCGTATTCGGCTATGTCAAGTAACAGAACATTCGGCTCTTCAAGCGTTACCGGAACAGTACCTGTAAAGCGGACTACTGGTGTTATGGGATTTTTGTTACCGTCGTTTACAATGTTAAAAGATTTCGCAGTGTCGCCTATTTGTTCCGGAGTTCCCTGCGTCATATCGAATTTCTCAAACTTTATAAGCAGGCTGTCATGATCATAAAAAGGTTGAATAACGCTTGTCATGCCGTTATGCAAATTAACAGGCAGTTTTGTAATTACTCCGTTTATTGTGTTGTAAAGTTTCGCAGACCATTCTCCCCTGATATTAATTCTTATATCATCGCCTCCGGGAAGATCCGGATTTTTGGGATTGTATGCGTGAGCGATAAAAAGCCAGCGGCTTCCGTCAGGTTCTTCTTTTAATTGATACAGAAGATCTTCCGCGAGTGAGCCGCTGCTATAACGGATTTCTATTTCGCGTATATCGTTTACTGCGTTAAGAATATCAAATTTTTCAAAGTTTACCTTTTGGGAGACTTCATATAATTTTTTAGCGTTATCGCACTTAAGCCCATCAATGTATTCAGGCGCGTTTCCTGAGAAGATGATTCTTCCCCCGTTTTTGTTGAATTCTTCAAGGCGCTCAAGAGTTGTCTTTCTCATTGTAATAAGCGGAGGTACGATAACAGTATCGTAATTCATCTCTCCTGCGGGGAAATATTTATTGCGGATGTCTTGTGTTTTACACAACTGCGGCAGCGCGGATTCGCAGATATAATCAAAATCGATAAGCCCAAGCAAAAGCCAGTTGCAAAGATTTAAAAATTTTTCATCCATCTCTTTTCTTATTAACGCGGTTTTGTCTCCCGGACCCCAATGAAGCCAGAAACTTTCAATTGGATGAATTACCGCGACATGACAGACAGCCTTACCGTGCGTCATGGCTGAAGCGGTTCGCGCGAAGTGATCTTCAATGTACGGGTATTCTTTGTACCAGGGAGACTGGTAATTAAATGTGCAAGGGTAATCCCTTTTCGCTTCGCCGTGCATGGAAACCCACGAAAGGTGCGGAACCCTGACAGTGACGCCTAACGCCGCCTGCCAGTCGCCCTGAAGCTTATGTCCGCGGAAATCAAAGTTCCAGTTTGTAACTCCGTATAATTCAGATAAAACGCCGGGGCTGCCGTTCTGCCTTGCTGCGGACTGAGCCTGTTTCGCGGTTGTAAACTCGCGCCTGTCGCATAACATATCAATGCCCGGCAGCTGGAAATAATGAAGCGATCTCATGGCTTCACCGACTGTTAAAGTCTGGCTCTCAAGCGTTTCTTCCCCGTTCATGTGGCCTGTAAGCATGATGTTATTTTGCGCGCACCATTCTCCGCATTGTTTCGCAAAAGACTGCGAGAACAGTTGTGTTATGTGATCATGATA
This sequence comes from Treponema sp., assembly GCA_031256635.1. GTDB lineage: Bacteria > Spirochaetota > Spirochaetia > Treponematales > Breznakiellaceae > WQXQ01. The sequence continues at coordinate 30,707 of JAIRQF010000108.1, forward strand.
ACGGTAACGCGCCGCGGAAATACTGCCGCGTGAAAGATTCCATAAAAGTTCAGGCAGCCTGCCTGTAAGGTTTTCGCCATACGCGGCTTTGTAAGTGTTTTCAATATCAAAAGTCCAGGGTATGGTGACATCTTTTTCTTCATCAAGAGAAAAATTTAAGGTATCCTGTCTTGAAAACTGCGGTTCGTCTGTAAAGACTGCCGGAACAAGGCTGCCGAAATCTTTCTTAAAACGTTTTTCATAAGCTCCGTATGTTACGTGAATAAATTCCTGTATGCTTTTGGGATCAAGGGTATTTACATAGGTTTGATTGTTAAACCAGGGATTACAGGCCGCTGTCTCCTGATACGCGTAAAGTTTAATACCGCAGGCTTTATCATCTTTGTCAATTAATTTGTAATTTTCAAGATCGCCGTTTTCATTGAGCGCAATGTCAAAACAGGCGATTAGCTCTCCGCTGCCGCATCTTCCAGCGGTGCCGCGGTTAACGCCTATAAAGGTCTGAGACTGAGACTCATATGGTTTGCGCGTTAAAAGAAGGTGGCGCATTCTGTATTTGGGATCTTTTGTAATAAGTCCGCCTGCCGCGCCTGAAGGCCAGCGGTCCTCATCATAAAGCCATGCGAGCATATTTTCTTTGCGCGCTTTTTCTATACAAGCTCCGGTTATTTCCATATATTCTGAACTTAAATATTCTGTCGCCATGCCTGTCCTGACATGCATGTGAAATCCGCCGTAGCCCATTTCTTTAAATCGATCTATCTGCCACAGGAGTTCATCTTTATCGAGTTTATTGTTCCATGCCCAAAATGGCGTTCCTCTGTATTCGCTGGACGGATTTTTAAATTGATCGGGAGTTAGTTCTTGATTGAGTTTTGGATAAAGCATGAAGCCTCTTTTAAATATCTTTGGGACGCGTGTCTTTTACCCTTACCGCTTTGCCTTCTGAAATCGGAAGCGAGCCGCTTTCATGAAGTTCAACCTTGGGATTGATCGAAATTGACACTTTAAGCATTTCTTTGATTTTATCCTTAAGCGCGTTTAACAGGCGGGAGTCGTCCATGAATGTGTCTGCGTTAACTTCTGTTTTAACAGTTAATCTGTCAAGAGCGCCGTCTTTTTCCACAACAATAAGATAATTATTTCCCACTTCCTTCATTGCCATTATCACTTCTTCGATCTGACTTGGGAATACATTTACCCCGTTGATGATTAACATATCATCGCTTCGTCCTGTTATGCGCCTGAGTTTTCTGTGCGTTCTTCCGCATGCGCAAGGCTCTGTGTAAAAGGAAGTAAGGTCTCTTGTACGGTAGCGCAGTATCGGAGTTGTTTCCCTGCAAAGGATTGTAAGGATGAGCTCTCCGCTCTCACCTTCTTTTACAGGCTCCAGCGTATCGGGATTGACGATTTCGGCGATGTATCCATCTTCCCAGATATGAAGCCCGTCTTTACATTGACATTCAAAAGCGACGCCCGGCCCGTTCATTTCAGAAAGGCCGTAGGAATTATACACGTCGACTTTTAACAATGCCTCAATCCGTTTCCTTGTGTCTTCCGAGTAAGGCTCAGCTCCTCCGAAGGCTTTTTTTATTGACAGGCTCTCCCTCTCTACTCCCGCTTCTTTCATTTTTGTTTCCAGATGAAGAAGAAAGCTCGGCGTTGCGTGTAACACGGTTGTACCGTAGTCCTGCATCATTTTAAACTGACGCGCGGTGTTTCCGGCTCCGGCCGGGATTACAAGCATCCCTACTTCCTCTCCGCCCTGATGAAAGCCAAGCCCGCCCGTGAAAAGGCCGTATGTGATCATGTTCTGAAACACATCGTTTTTGGTACAGCCTGCTCCGTAAATACAGCGCGCCATAAAATGAGCCCAGTTTTTGATGTCCTCACGGTTAAAGTAAATTACAGTGGGTGTGCCAGTTGTGCCGCTTGATGAATGAAGGCGCACAACGTCCTCTTTTGGGATCGATAAAAATCCGTATGGGAAGCCGTCGCGCAGGTCGCTTTTTGTGGTAAAAGGAATTCTGTTAAGATCGTCTAACGTTTTAATGTCATCAGATGATTTAATTCCGCATTTTGAAAGGCGCTCTTTGTAAAAAGGCGTGCGAAGCGCATAGCCAATCTCGGTTTTTAATTTTTGTAATTGCAGCGCTTCAAGATCGCCTCTTTGCATTTTTTCTATTTGAGGATCCCAATACTGATAAGTCATATTATCCCGCTTTAGCGCAGGCGGCCTGCCCCAGTTTAAAAGCTTTTATATTGGAAAGAACTATGTTCTCATTTTTCCTGGCGAAGACCTGCGCGATTATTTTTTCTATGCTTATTCCTTTTACGGGCAGAAAACACGAAGCCGCTCCTGTCATTACTGTATTTACCGATTTTTCAAGTCCCGCTTCTTTTGCCAGAGAAGCTGCCTCTATTATGCGCCATTTTGGGAGGCGTTTTATTGATGAATGAACTCCGCCGATATCAGGATAATTTACGATGTTGTTAAACGGTTCAGCGGCCGTGACAAGGCATCCGTCAGGCTTTAAATAAGAAAGGTAGCGAAGGCTTTCAAGAGGTTCCATCGAAATAATTAAATCCGCTCCTCCCTTCGGCACAAGATCGCCTGCGATATCTTTATCAGAGATACGCAGATGAGCAAGAACTGCTCCTCCCCTTTGCGCCATGCCATGCACTTCGCTCTGGCGGACATTAAGTCCTTCGCTCATCGCCGCGTTGGCGATTATTGAGGCCACCGATAAAACTCCCTGCCCTCCGACACCTGCTAAAATAACATCGTACTTCATGGGAATATTATGGTGAAAAATTTGAATTAAATCAACATAATTTTGTTATTCTGTAAATATCCGCTGAACGATATCCTCAATATCCTGCTCGTGAACGGAGATATTTTCAGGGTTATAATGATTAATCAATGTGTTCAGCGCATCCCTGCAGCGAATATTTTTTTCAACTTTGATGTTCCAGATATTATTATCATTTCCTTTAAGCGTGAAACCTGGCAGCGCTTCCCATTCCGGAAGATCCGCAAACTCCATTTTTATCATAAAGCCGTCTTCGTAACGGTTTTTAAAGTTCTCAAGACTGCCGTCAAAAAGTTTCCGCCCAAGGTCTATAACTATAAGCCGGTCGCAGACAGCTTCAATGTCGCTCATGTCGTGAGTGGTTAAAATTATAGTCGTGTTCTTTTCTCGGTTCAAAGTTTTTATGCCGCGGCGCAAATTTTTCCTGCTCATGACATCAAGTCCGATAGTCGGTTCATCTAGATAAAGCACATCAGGATCGTGCAGCATTGAAAGCGCGAGGTTAGCCTTCATTTTCTGTCCAAGGCTTAGCTGGCGCACGCTCTGATTTATAAAGCCGCCCATGTCAAAAAGATCGATATACATTTCCTTATTATGATCGTATAACGCTTTTGGAATTTCATACAATTTTTGATAAAGGCTGAATGTATCGGACACCGGTAGATCCCAATAAAGCTGCGACCTCTGGCCGAAGACAACTCCGATTCTTTTCGCGTTTTTTTTACGTTCTTTATACGGAATAATGTCTCCTACTTTTATTTCACCTTCATCAGGGGTCAGCACTCCGCTTAACATTTTTATTGTGGCAGATTTACCCGCGCCATTTGGTCCTATATATCCTGTTATTTCTCCTTTTTCCAGCGAAAATGAAATATCCGATACGGCTTTTTTTATTTCGTATTCATGGTGAAAAAGCGATATAACGGCCCCGCAGA
>JAIRQF010000111.1 GCA_031256635.1 Treponema sp.
AATTATTGTCTAGGACGTATTATGAAACTGCGTGCCATTTAACACGCAACACTGAGGTTAGTTACGAACAAGGTATATAGCAAAATTGAATCAATGACCGGAAGCGTTATTACCGTAAAGACGGATGGAATTCGTTACGGAGACCTTGCTGAAGTGGATACGGTATTCGGCACATCGCTTGCGGAGGTTAGCCGTCTGCAGGGCGATATTGTCTCTTTACAGGTTTTCGCCGGGGGCCGCGGTATCTCTACAGGAGATACGGTGCGCTTTTTGGGACGTCCGATGCAGGTTCCTTTCTCTGCAGATTTAATGGGACGCGTTTTTTCAGGATCAGGAAAGCCGCGCGATAACGGACCTGTGCTGCAGGAAAATAAAATTCCGATTGGAGGACCCTCTGTAAATCCTTCCCAGCGTATTATTCCGCGCAAAATGATCCGCACCGGTATTCCGATGATTGACCTTTTTAATACATTGGTTGTCTCTCAGAAATTACCGATATTTTCGGTCTCAGGAGAACCTTATAATGAGCTGCTTGCACGTATCGCCATGCAGGCGGAAGTTGATGTAATCATCCTCGGCGGCATGGGTCTTAAATATGACGATTATCTGAATTTTAAAGACGCTCTTGAATCAGGCGGCGCTCTGTCTCGTACCGTAATGTTTGTACACACCGCAAGCGATCCGACAGTTGAATGTCTTATGATTCCCGATATGTCGCTTGCCGTTGCGGAGCAATTCGCTCTGCAGGGAAAGGACGTTCTCGTTCTACTGACCGACATGACCAACTTTGCCGACGCCATGAAGGAAATTTCGATCATACAGGAACAGGTTCCTTCAAACAGAGGTTATCCTGGCGACCTTTACAGTTAGCTCGCCAGCCGTTATGAGAAAGCGGTTGACTTTGAAACCGCAGGATCAATTACAGTCCTTGGCGTTACTACAATGCCCGGTGACGATGTAACTCACCCTGTACCGGATAATACCGGATATATTACAGAAGGCCAGTACTATTTAAAGAATGGACGTATTGAGCCGTTTGGTTCATTATCCCGTCTTAAACAACAGGTTAACGGAAAGACCCGTGAAGATCACCGCGCGCTTATGGATGGAATGATTAAGCTTTATTCGGCCTTCCGTGATACTTTGGAAAAAAAGGCAATGGGTTTTATAATGACTCCGTGGGATGAAAAACTTTTAAAATACGGAGAACAATTTGAGAAAAGAATGATGGATCTTTCGGTTAATATTCCGCTTGAAAAAGCGCTGGATTTAGGCTGGGAAATTCTTTCAGATTGTTTTAACCCTGAAGAAACAGGGCTGCGCACAGAGCTTATAAATAAATTCTGGCCGAAAGAGCGAATAGGTTAAAAATGGCAAAAATCAGGCTCACAAAGAACGAGCTAAAAAAACAAAAAGACTCGCTTAAAATGTATAGGCGTTATTTACCTACACTGATGTTGAAAAAGCAGCAGCTTCAGGGTGAAATCAGAATAACAGACACGCGGCTTAGTGAACTGCAGATCGCCATTAAAAAACTGGACGAAACGTTTAAAAAATGGATCGCGGTTTTCGGAGAGACGGGAATTTTTACGAATGATATTCTAAAGGTTGTAAATATAAAAACCGGCAGCGGGAATATCGCCGGCGTTCCGATTCCGGTTTTTGAAGGCGCGAATTTTGAAATTGCCAAGTATGATTTAATAAAAACCCCGTTGTGGCTTGATATCGCGGTTGAGTGTATGAAGAAAGCACTGCTTCTGGAACTTGAAGTAAAAATTGTAGAAGAACAAAAAAAAAGGCTGGATAAGGAATTACGCACTACAACTCAGCGGGTAAACCTTTTTGAAAAAATTAAGATCCCAGAAACAAGAAATGTAATCAAAAAAATTCAGGTTTATCTCGGTGATCAGCAGACAGCTTCTGTTGTACGGGGCAAGATAGCAAAAAGCGCTTTTGAGAAGGCGGCGAAGTAAATGATGATCATTACCCATATTATGTCAGATGAAAGGGGATACTTTTAATGATTGTACCGATGAAGAAATTATGCCTCATGGTTCAGGATAAGTCCCGGGATGAAGCTTTAAAGAAATTACGCGATGTCGGCGTTGTTCATATAGAAGAAAGAGACGTGCCAATTGACGCGAATTCAAACGCGTTAAAATTAAAAATAAAAGTGGAAGACGCGATAGGTATTATTAGCGGCTATAAAGTGCCTAAAGCGAAAAAGAAACCTGCATCTGATGATTATGACGGACCTGACCGCCGCCAGAAACCTGTCGGTTTACGAAGAGGACGCAGAGCTTCCGATGTCTTCGGCACGGATGATGAAGCGCCTTATTCATTAGACGCGGTAATAGCCGTTGAAAGACCTTTTTTGGCGGATTTATTAATTGGCTTTTCTGAAGAGCGCAAGGAGTTCCTTGAGAAAGATTTAGTATTAAACAGAGAAATTTCCAGAATAGAAGGCTGGGGTGATTTTGAACCGTCAGTTATTAACGATATGATCTCATTGGGAACGCCGGTTTATTTTTACGAGTTGTCAAATGAAGCTTTTGAAAAACTGGATCAGAACGTTAAATATATAAAAGTAAACAGCGATAAATCATGTGTGCGTATAATTGTCTTCCATGAGGAGTTACCGGATATAATTCCGTTTCAACTGCCGGAAAAATCGCTTGGTTTATTATTGATGGAGATGAAAGAAAATAAAATTGCGTTGGATGCGAAAGAGGCAAAATTACAAAGTTTCGCCAATCGTCGTCCTGCTCTTGATAAAGACATGGCAAAGATTCAACAGGACCTTGAATTTGAAACCGCATTCGCCGGAATGAATAAAATATCCGATGGTGTCGGTGAACACGAGCTTTGCTGGCTCTCAGGTTATGTTCCTGTAAATGATCTTGATAATGTAAAAAAAGCCGCAAAAGAAAATAAATGGGCGTTATCTGTAATAGATCCGGATCCTAAAGATTCTCCGCCTACGAAAATAGAAAATAACGCTCTTGTAAGAACCATCAATCCTCTGCTTTCATTTCTTGGTACCATTCCCGGATACCGGGAGTTTGATATAAGCCCTTCGTATTTATTCTTTTTCACTATTTACTTTGCGATGATACTGGGAGACGCGGGGTATGGTTTGCTATTATTCGCGGTCGCTGTTTTTATCGGATTCAGCTTGAAAATGAAAAACGGAACAGTGCCCGATATTATTAAATTAATGATGCTTCTTACTTTTTGTACCATTATTTGGGGTGCTGTTAACGGCTCATGGTTCCAGATACCATATGCGAATCTTCCGTTTTTCCTGACTGCAATAATACTTCCGCAATTTAACAGTTCGAATCCCATCGTTTATATTCCGCCTCTTCTTCAAAATATTTACAGACTGCCTGAAGTAATTACAATGGATAAAACAATCTGGAATATACAATTCTTCTGTTTTTTTCTTGCCTTGGTTCAGTTAGTCTGGGCAAGGGGCAAGCGTATAATAAATTTGCTTCCAAAACTTTCCGCATTTGCGCAGCTTGGAACTTTGGTGATGCTGATTGGGCTTTATTTTCTAGTATTAAATATGCTGCTTGGGGTTGAATTTCCGGCGTTTGCGCTTCCTTTAATTATTACAGGAATTGCGCTTAATTTGGTCTTTGCCGAGCAAAACGGAGGCAATTTCTTTGTCAATATATTAAAGGGTTTTGGCGGTTTCTTCCAATTGTTTTTAAAAGCGGTAGGCTGTTTTGCCGATATAATCAGTTATATCCGTCTTTTTGCGGTGGGTCTTGCGGGAGCCACTATTGCGCAAATATTTAACGAGTTGGCAATCGGCAGCGGATTCGGAAACTTTGGTATTTTGTTTATCGTAAAGATTTTTACAACGATTATAATTCTGGCGGTAGGTCATGGCCTTAACCTTGTGTTAACAGCCCTTTCTGTTCTTGTGCACGGCGTTCGCCTTAATCTATTGGAATATGCCGGTAACCATCTTGAAATGGAGTGGTCCGGTTATTTATATAGTCCTTTTGCTAATAAGCAAAAAAGATAAAATGTTATAAGGAGTTACAAATGGATGTAGAAGTATTAAAGCAAATAGGGATTGGCGCAAGTTTTTACCTTTCTGCTCTTGGTTCCGGGCTGGCGATGGGCGTATCAGGTCCTTCGGTTATCGGATCATGGAAAAAGTGTTATGTTCAAAACAGACCGGCCCCTTTTATTTTGGCAGTTTTTGCCGGTGCCGCTTTATCCAACTTAATTTATGGGTTTATTGTCATGGGTTCTCTTCAGGGGAGTACGCTGGGAGGTGAAGCGATTTTTGCATTGGGATTGGGCGCCGGTATTGCTATTGGAGCTGTTGCTGTAACTCAGGCAATGTGCGCAGCGAGCGCCGCAGACGCTTATGCAGAAACCGGAAAAGGTTTTGGTAACTTCCTTATGGTAATTGGTATTGCGGAAACTGTAGCGCTCTTTGCAATGGTATTTACATTACTGAATGCTTAATTTAGATTTTATTGCACGAAGGAATAACGGAGTAAGTACATCAATTATGTATATTGATCCGGTTATTCCTTTGTGTAGTTTTAACTTTCGCGGTTTATAAACCAACGCAATTTTCTACTTGTCAAAATTCTGATAAAAATTTAAAATGATTTTAAGGTCGAGTAGCTCAGTGGATAGAGCAGTTGCCTTCTAAGCAACTGGTCGGGAGTTCGATTCTCTCCTCGATCAATAACAATAATTAAATTGATATAAATTAATAATGGCTAGAACATTCTCAATTTTTCGTGTAATAGCTTTTTAAACTTTACGGCTGATTTGTTATTGGGTTCCAATGAAAGAGAGTTTTCGCAGTCAGAAAGCCCCTGAGGATAATCTCCCATGTGATAATATGCCTGTCCCCGCCTGAAAAGGCAAAACGGCTGGTATGGATTTAATGACAATGAAAGAGTGTAATCGTCTATTGCATTCGAGTACTGCTTAATGACAGAATGAACAACACCTCTGTAATAAGCGGCTTTATAGGACTGAGAATCAAGCTCCAGAGAAGATGTAAAATCACTAATGGCATCGCTGTACTGTGAGCAGGCGAAATACGCCATTCCCCTGTGTTTAAAAATAATGGCCCTTATCATTTCGTCAGAGCGGGAGTCTTCGCTGCTCTGTAAAAAATCCTTTATTGCGGGTTTTTTCAGATCAAGTATTTTTGTATACTGATTAATGGCGTCATTAAAACGATTTTGGTTATGGGCGGATAACGCATTTACAAGCAAATCATCAATGTTTGAACCCTCAGTATCAAAATCATCTTCATAATCATCATCCATTGATGAGCTCTCAAACGAGTCTTCTTTTTTGCCGCCTGCGTTAAATTGATTTTCGATAAAAAGAAGGCCATCTATTGATTCTTCTATTTTTTGAAAAAAACTTTCGCGTCTTTTTCCTATTTGCCTGCTGTAGTTTCTCTGATAACTTCTTATCTCCTGGAAGATAATATCCGCAAGCGAGAGACTTGCGTTTACCGCGGCAAGTTTGCGTTTCATCGGCTCGTCAAACGGGCTGAATTCGACTTTATAGACAAGCTCATGTTCAACCTCAGCCCACGCGTCCTGTAAAATTGTGCGAATTTGTATTTCTACAGTTTTTGTTCCGGGGTATCCGTGTTTATTAAGAATGGCTTTTGGTATGGTTATCAGCAGGTGCGTGGATTCGTATCCAAATTCCTTAAATGAATAGTGTCCTTTTACATCCCGCTCAACTACATTAAAGTTAATTTTTATTAAGTCTTCTGTTGCGGCAAGATCTTCTATAAACGGACATATGATCCTTATTCCCAAAAGATCTGTTATTTTGGGGTCTTTTACGCCGTCTCTTAAAAAGCGTATGTATTTATTAAAGTAGCTTGGAAAATTCTTTATTCTGCAGTTAACTACAGGGTTTGAATCAAGGGCAGTAAGAATATTATCAATCTGTTCCTTGATTTCATTTACAACATTATGCCTTGCTTCAGAATACTTTTCATATTCTTCCTGAATACTGTTTTTATCGGCGAGGGAAATTAAACTGTCATTAGCATTATTTTTCATGTATTAAAAAAAAAGTATCTGCTATTTTTACAAGCAGATACTTTTCCCGGTGCAGTTTCCGGCTGAACGCCGGAGAACTTAATTATTGCTGACTGCGGCTCGGATCTCCAAACGGAGCTTCAGAAGCCTGTCTTTCGGTTTCAAGATAGCGAAGTACCTGATTCTGTCCAAATCTTTCCATTTCCCATACTTTGCGCGCTTCTTCGCGTGTCTGGATAATATTCCATGTGGCTTCATCGTCAATGTCACGGCCGGTATCAAGAACCGCAAGGTCGTAAATAACCGATACATCTTTGAAGTATGTTACAAAGTCGCCGCCGATATCTCCGACAGCTGAAGGATTGCGTTCAACCCTGAATCCGCCGAACTTTATGAAAGGGGTATTAAACGGATAGAGAGGGACAATTCTGATATCGCGGTTTCTGATTTCGGTAAGGTAAGCGGGGTTTCTCCATCTGAGTTCTCCCCAGCCGTCATAGCGAAGGTTACCCATGAAGATCTCTTTTTCAGTGCCTGTTCCGTCAATCAATGATACATAAAGGCCGTGAGGGAAATTAAGGCCGTAAACGCGAACCGCTACTTCCCTGATTACACCGACATTCTTGATTACGCCGAATGCAGGGGTTCCGGGTTCCTGGGACTCAAAGCGGCTCTTGGCAGTCGCCGAATTTCCGGTGGCCTGAATTGTGCCGTCGTCGCTTACAGTCGATACTTCATAAGCGGGGATCTCAAATGGCGGTCTTATCGTCGCTGATGAATTCCATGATTCTACAGGGAAAAGAATCCTGACGCCCATTACGGTAGTGAATTCCCTGGATGCGGCTTCTCTTGTAAAACTGAGAGTCATATTATTAACGGATCTGGCGGAGGCATTAAGAGTTACTTCCCAGTTTTCTATGGCAAGAGAGGTCATCATAAGTGACTTCTGCTGCGCCGTGAAACTACCGCCGGCTACGTGACCGTAATCCATCAGGGTATGTCGATTTTGATTGGGCGTATCGCTATTGACATTAATATCCGCCGTCAGCATTGAGAAGTCGATAAGAACACCTTCTTCGGCAAACAACGGAACCGTAAACATCGTAATTACGACCAGAATGAGCAACTTTTTCATGTAAAGCTCCTTTAAAAACACTAATATAAAAAATTTCTAACTCTCTTTAATTCTATAAAACAAATAGCGATTTGTCAACGACAAAACACTAAATTTTCATTTTTTGTGTTTTTTCAGTATTTTGGTCAATTCCAAAAAAACAATTTGGCATTTTCATGCCGGAAACCTTCGGTATATACAGCGGTGCCTTCAATAAAGAAACGTACATCGCTTACATACGAAAAATTTCTTAAAATTCCGGCATGGAAGGTACGGAAATTATCAATCGTTACCCCGCCTTCCAAAGGAGGCATTGCCGCGTCCGAAGTAAAATTAACATACACCACCCCTTCCCGGTATAAAAGCGATATAAGTTTGGTTTCTTTCGGAAAAAGAGGAAGCAAATCCGGGGTTACAGGCCCTAAAAGAGTTTCCTCCGCGTACCGGATAATGTCGCCTTCTTTCGTTTCGGCGTGTTTCAGCATCCGGTCTTCTACAACAATTCCGCCGTCTTTTAAAGTATAAAATACAAAAGTCCGCCTTGCAAGGTCAAGGAAAAAAAAATCAAATACGACAACCGCCGCCAAAACAGCGATAAATGACAGACAAATAATCAGGGGAGTACTAAATAATTTTTTAAAATCAGCGCTCATTAACGTTCAAATATACCAATAAAATCAGATATTCCATTGTATAATGAATTTGTGAACTTTTGCAAGCCTTCTTCGCTGGTCATAAGAAGCGCGTCCTGCCGGTTGGATACAAAACCCAGCTCAACAAGAACCGCAGGCATGCGGCTGTTTCTTACAACAAACCAGTCGTTTGCCTTGCGTCCCCTGGACGGCATGGCGCTGTTAAAAGCATCTGAAAAACCTTTAAGAATTGAATCGGCAAGAAGAATGCTTTCGGTAGTGAACTCTTCCTCAAGCATGGCGTTTAAAATTGCCGTAATGTCCGGTGAATAATTATGCCCTGTAGAATCAAGGAGAGTGCGGCGGTGGCCTGATGTTATATGCCACACTTCGTATCCCCTGGCGTTTGTATTAAGTGCGGAGTTTGCGTGTATCGAAATAAAGATAACAGCTTCATTCTCCTTTACAATAACCGAGTTGGCCATATCCGCGCGCTGTTCAAGGCTGATAAAAATATCAGTATCCCTTGTCATTAAAATCCGCTTGTCAGGATATGTTTGAGTAAGCCTGTCTCTTAGCGCAAGAGCAACCCGCAGGGTAATGTCTTTTTCGTTCACCTGCGTGTTTTTACCGTTAGCTGCAATTGTTCCGACAGCACCAGGATCCCTTCCGCCGTGCCCCGGATCGATAACAATGGCGGCAATCCGGAAATGCGATTTGTCTTCATGCAGGCGGGTAAACGTGTTTTTAAGAGTAGAGACAAAATTATCCGGAAAGACCAAAATTCCGTTCCTGCTGTAAGGAAGCTGAACATTGAAAAGTTCACGGTTATTAAATAAAAGGTAGCCTGATTCGCCTTCGCGGGAAGCTACGGAAAATGAGCTGAAATGATCTCCTACATTGAACATTCCGTCTCTGAACAGGGGATCCCAGCGGAACTGCACCTGCTGATTCGCGGATATCTGTGACAGCATGTTAATGGTTTCATCAAGGGAAAGCGCTGAGAGGGAAGAAAATGAAATGAGCGGCAATAAGAGGAGAAGAAATAAAAATTTCAAACGCCTTAACTTCTTCATTTTTCTCCCAAAGAATCAATGTAGCAGACGGCTCCCTGATAGGAGCCGCGGATTAGCGCAGCCCAAAAAGAGCGTCCCAGTATTACTTTATTTTCGGCATTTTCACAGGCAATCGGGAGGGTAAATCCTGTAAGCTGCCGCACCGCGTCCAACGCTTCATCTACTGTTCTTCCCATGTAGTCTTTTAGCCCTGATGACTGAAAATCATTAAATGGGATTATTAACCACGAATCATACCTTTGGTATGCAGTATTTACATATTCCGGGAGTAAATTTAGCGCATTTCTCAAATCATCTGTTAACCGGAAAGCATCAGGCGGGAATTTAAATTTTTCATCTTCTCCGTGCTGCAAGCCAGAGACCTCTGCCGTATGTTCCGTGCGAGTTTCTTTGAAAAGAAACTCCTGCGTTTCTGAGTCTTTGGGATCTAGCCTGATCAGAATTGATCGCGCGGCTTTTTCGGCAGCAGCAACAGCTGTCTCTCTTTCCGGTGCGGAAGCGATAATATTTCCGCATTTTGATACATTATTCTCCGGAAAGAAAACCTTATCCCCTTCCTTTATACGAAGGAAAAAATTATTAATGTTATTATCAGCGATGCTTCCAGTATCTCCGATTCCGGAAATTTGCTTTACCGTTCCGGGAATTGAAATAAAAGCCCTTTCAGCGCATGTCCAATTTTTTTGCAGGGTTAGACCCTCCGGTTTATAGCCCATCGCCATTAAAATAGCGGCTTTTACAGGTAAAGCGCCTGATGAATAAGGGTATGTCCAGCCTGACATGTAACCACCTGAAAGACGGGCCGCAATCTCGCCAATCATCGGCCCTTGGGATGTTAATTTAATGTCACCCTTGGCGGAACCTATGTTATCTTTCCCCGCAAGTCCCAATGCGCGCACTCCGGCGCGGAATGTTTCAAGCAGGGAAAATTGTTTTTCTTCTTCGATGACTGTCGGCATTGTATGACCCATTTCAATAAAAAAGGGCGGGAAAAAAATATGCCTGTCCGCAAGTCCGCATATTGTGATTTCACCGTGATACACAATCGCATCAACTGAAAACTCAGGCCCGTCCATGTATTTTTCTGCAATAGCGCGTCCTGAGCGGGAAAAACCAATCGCCTCTTTCGCGGCTTTTTCAAAATCATCAATACTGTCCACTCTGCGGCAGCCTCTGCTTCCCATGTTGTCAACAGGTTTGATAACCAGAGGAAACCGGTAATGTGCCTCAGCGAGAGGTGTGAATGATTTAATGCGGGATTGTATATCAGCGGCAGTAATTGTAAAAAACTCAGGAGATGGGAGGGAAGCCTTTTTAAAACATTCGCGCATTCTCGCTTTATCCGAAGCGTTAAGCGCGGCCTGGTATGGAATGCCGGGAAGTCCTAATTTTTCGGCAGTCCACGCGACACTCGCGGAGAAATCAGTGCCTGCGGTCATAATTCCCAATCGGGAGTTTTTTCCCTGTATGGAGCGCGCGAAGGTTTCGATTCCTTCCTTATCTTTTAGATCGATTTGTTCAAACCTGTCCGCCATCCCAATACATGGCGCAGAAGAGCTGCCATCAAGAACGACAGCATAAAACCCCGATTCTTTCGCTATTTCAATCGCGGGTCCCTGCATTACACCCGCACCAAGGATTATGATTGTTTCTTTCATATTAAATTTTCGGTTTAATTAGAGTCTGTCTATAATGTGGACACATTATTGACAGACCTCCTTAAAAAACGAATTTTCGCAGCCTGCATGTAAACCGAAGGTTTGAAGGCGAGAAAATGCGAGGTCTGTCCGCAAAGTAACCGACTTTGTGGACAGATACTATTTAAGGTGATGATAAACCCGGACTTGGGCTGGTATTTTAAGGGAAAGAATCAAATTTTTGGATTAAATTTTTAACCTGATAATTTGATAATAGTCACCTCTGATAAAACGTAAAAATACCTATACAGCAGTTTGCGCATAAACCTCAAAAGTATCTCCTAACTTAAAAATCTTACTGATTGCCAACAGTATCCAATATATAAAACTTTTTCTGTTAACCGCGAATTTTCCCAAAAGCGGGAATCGTTCAGGATGATGTCCGATAACTTCAAATTTTTTAACTTTGAATCCGGCTAATAAAAGCGCATTTTTGCACATTTTAGGAGACCATACAGTATAGTGATCGGCAGGACTTGCGGATAAAAAGTTTTTAAGGCCGGTTTGCCCTGAGATACCTGAATAAGATGGTGTTGAAAACGCAAGAATGCCTCCGGGTTTTAGAAGTTTTTTTATTTCATTTAAAACGATTAGGCAATCGGTGAAGTGTTCAATAACATACCAGAGAGTTATTACATCGTAAGAATGAGGAATGAAATGTTTGTCATTTTGGATAATTGGAAAAAAACCTTGTATTGCGGAAATTCCCAGTTTTTCATTTATATAACGAACGGCATCTTCTGCCGGATCAATTCCAAAAGGAGAGAAGCCTTCTTCTTTTGCAGCAGCGAGAAACGGACCATACGCGCATCCGATATCCAACAATGAAGGACTGTCTGTTTTAAATTCGTTTTCATTTTTCTGCGTGTCTTTACAGGATAAATTCAGGATAATTTTTAGCCTTCGTTTTGCCGCATTTTTAATATTGTCAAAATCATCTAAATATGTTTTACCGTATTGTTTTTTATATGATTCAAAAAAGTACTCTTTCTCATATTCAATTGGCGCAGGACATAATCTATCCATATAAATTATGCCGCATTTTTTACAGCGGCGGTAAGTGCGGTCTTTAAAACGGGCGATGCTCTTTTCCGGAGTATCATTACCGCAAACAGGGCAGCGCCTGTTAACCGCCGGTAAAAAGCTGCCGCAAACCTGCGCAAGGTTTTCATTTTTTGAAAATAAAAAATTATTAACAACAGAGTCATACAGAGGTTTTTGTTCCAAAATCATTTTTTCCCTGTTTAGCTCTGTATTAACATTTCTAAATATTTTCCTGACATCGTTAAAGCCTGCGGCTTTGGCGAGCTTTTTATGATATGGGGTAGGGTGATCCAGCAAGACAACAGCTCCGGCGAAAAGCGCTTCGTAGGCG
The DNA here is from genome assembly GCA_031256635.1 of Treponema sp. Taxonomy (GTDB): domain Bacteria; phylum Spirochaetota; class Spirochaetia; order Treponematales; family Breznakiellaceae; genus WQXQ01. Next base: position 11,948 of record JAIRQF010000111.1, read on the forward strand.
GTGATTCCGTAATGGGTAATTACAAGATCATATTCGCCGATATGCTGTGCAAGATTGACAATAGCCTCCGATACCTTAACATTTTTTATTTTACTTTGAATATTGTCCGCTGTTAAAGCTCCTCTTAGAAGCGTTATATCAATATCCTGAGAATTTTTCATTTCAGATAATCTGCGCGCTGTTTTTATGCCAAGACCCGCAGTATCTTCCTGACCAAATGTTATAAGGATTTTTTGTATATGACAACTTTTGTTTTTTGACGCAGAAGCGTTAAAGTCCTTGTTAATTAATAAAGCAGGAGATGTTATATTGGCGGAAAGTGAAATAAATTTATAAGGGACCAATATATCGACAAGAAAATCAAAACGATCCCTGTGGCAGCCGCCTTCATCAATGCCGATTACAGGAGCCAGATTTTTCCAGAAAGTGATTTCGTTTAACGAGGTTTGATACCGGTCAAGAATAATTAAACCGAAAGTTTCAAAAGATTTTTCATTTTTAAAAAGCCAATCCGGATTAAAATCCCTTGATTTTAACAGATTTTCTATCTGCGGTGTTTTATCTTTCTGAGGCAAATAAAGAACAGCGGCGCGGTCTATTTTGCGCAAATCCTTTACCAATGTTATACACCGGTTTAAATGTCCTCCTCCGCGGCCTTTTTCTGCTGTGGGGACAACCAGTATCTGTGAAGCAATTTGTCCGCTTTTCATCAGCGAAATATCTCCCGGCATTTTTTAATTATTGTTTCTCCGTTATAACGCAGCTCTTCTTCCGGCAGCGCGGAATAAAGTTCCGCTGCGCGATCAAAATCCTCTTGTGTATCAATTGTCAGGCGGATATCGGGATAATTCCACTTTTCAGGCGCGACAGGACGGTGAATGTTGAAAAGGTCAGGATGATTGTAAAGATACGGGCAGACATGCTCATGATCGTAAGGGAGGACAGTTTCGATTTCAGCCCGAAGGAGAGCGATGGCGGAGGCGGATTCGACGCCCGCGCCGTAAGGCAGTCCTTTATAACCTGCGTAATCGGCGTTATGTGAAAGAGCTTCATTGTTGATTGAGCAGGCAGCGTCGGCAAATACAAAGGGATTATCGCCTGTCGCCCTTATGAGGCGGTCTATTGAATATTTGCGGATTACACAACAAAAACGGTTAAGAACATCTTCTTTTGAGCCTGCGAAAATATCAAAACCGGCTTTTTCCACAAGAGGTTCGAAACTTGAATATGAATCCTCTGTGCATGCGAGCACTCTTAAATCTGCGCTCACGCGGTTCAACGCTTCCATTACGCGAAATACAACAGGTTCTCCGTCAAGCAGGAGAAGAGCCTTTCCCGGTAATCTTGATGAATCAATTCGTGCTTGTAAAATAACTGCCGTCAAATTATTCTCCAGATACCCACCGGCCGGTTACGGCCTCTGCGCCGCATCTCCATCTGAATTTGTTTTTTTTTACCCATTTTCTGCTTTCTTTAAACTCATCCCATGCCGTGAAAAGGTCATCTCCTGATTTATATAAAAAGCCGGGAAAACGGTATAACGGCAGATGCGCGTAATCGTTTCTGAATACGGGAGCGAGATTTTTTAAATAGAAGCGCTTGTAGCTGTTTTCAACCGTATTATTCTCGGAAGGCAGCTCTCCGCCATAGGAAAGTTTTAAATGAAGGCTCAGCGCGATTTCTTCTCCCCATAAATGAGAGCGAAAACCAAAATCCATTAGCTGCCAATGCGTGTGAATTAAAGTTGTGTCAAAGCCGCCTGTATTTATAAAACGCTGCCTGTCGTAGATTCCGATCCCGTCAAATGGATAAAGGCTTAAATCCCCTTCATTACCAGGCTCCATAAAAATGGTGCGTATCTTTTTACGCCGGGTCATCGGAATAATAAGGGTCGGCAATGTTTCATAATTTGAGTTCACAATTAACGGAATGGTGCAGAGCCTTTTTATCATGCGGCTTGCAGGCTTGTCGTTTTTTTCTTCGCAATTTACAATCAGGCGCTCGGCCATCCGCTTCGCGGTTCCTCCTGCGATTATTTTCATATCGCTTCGCATAACAAAAAAAAGCGGACTTTCAATTTCCTGAGCGGCAAGGTTTATTTGCTCTCCAAGGCTTATTTCATTTTCAGGGAGTATAAATCGGACAAAAGGAAAACGTACGGACAGCTCTTCAATCTCATAGTGAGGTGAAGGCGATTCTACGGAAATTACATTGTCAAATCCTGATTTTTCAAGATCCTTTAAAAATGATCTTGCAGGATATCCTGGCCTGTTAAGGATTACAGCTGCGATTCCTGTGGACGCAATACGTTCCTTGACTCCTACGGCGGTGTAGGGCGTTATCTTTTCATTAAAAATTGTAGGTATAGTATTCATCGCAATTTTCGCAGAGTCCCGAATAATTTCTTTTACATTGTTCTTTATAATATTTCTCTCCGTTTTGCCAGATAGCGGCAATGGAGTCAGTAAAAACATTTCCCAATACCATGTTTTTATCTCCCTTAAAAACCGCAAGATTTTCCCTGCATAAAGGAACGGTGCCGTCTGTTAAAACAGGGAAATCCCTCATTATATGCCAGCAGCATTGGCGGATAACAGGAGATATGTCGGAAGCCTGTTTTCTTTCCATATGACCGCAGAAGTCATCGTATTTCTGAATTATAATATTTTTTTCGCCGTTAGGGGATGCGTCTTTCCAGTAACGGTAAAACTTTTCAGTATCATCTTCTGATCCTTTTAAGCGCACCGCTTGCACATAACAATCGTTTGGGAATAACGAAAGAAGTTTCCTTGCGCAGCTTTCCGCTTCCGCGAATCCCGCTGTGCGGAGTTCTGTGTACCGCTTTGAATCTGTCGTGTCAAGCGAAACAATCCATGAAAGGGGAGAGAGAACGTTTATTCTTCCGTTAACTGTTTTTGCCAACTGTGCGCACTCTTCGAGTTCTTCGTTTTTCCAGCCGATGCCTGATGTTTCAATGATTAGCGCAAGCTTGCCGCGTGTCAGTACGGATTTTATCAATTTCATTTTTTCAGGATGAAGGCTTAACTCTCCCCATAAAGAAAGATCGATTACCGCATCTTGCGAAAAATCGATAATATTATCCAGCAGGGTTTCAAATTTACCGCAGTCCATATAATCGTTTTGCGCTGACTGGTCTGCAATGGAAGGATATGGGCAGATAATGCATTTCTGGGGACAGCCGCCATAGACCTGTATTGGAAAAAAACTTGGCAAGGTTCTTAGTATTTCTGGCTGCTGTGCCACAATTCGCTCGACATCGGAGGCGGAGGGAATCTTCCCGTTTCCCGCAGCAAGAAAATTATTAAGAAGCATTACATTGCGTTTTGAATCGGCGCAAAGATTGATTCTGTGACAGCGAAGATCAACGGAAGAAACCTCAGTCTCAATATCAAATGCGTTAATGTCTTTCTGGATGACGGAAAATAGCATGTCTCTTTCAACCGGCCCGTCGTTATCACCCAGTATTTTCACGAGTATCGCCGCGGTTCCTTTGGAGAGTATTTCAGGAGCGAGTCCGTAAGGCCAGCCATCGGCGTAAGAATATTCCGCGGCAAAACGAAGGTGCCTGTCTGCGATATTTCCCGCAAGAACAGGATCGAGGAATGGACAGTCTGCAAAGGCAAAATAGGCAAGATCAAAGTCTTCCTGCAATTCTGCGGTTTTTTCAAGCACACTCCGTTTTGTCCATGTATCTCTCTGTTCGATATGAAATTCCTGCGAGTTTTTTAAAGTAAGATTTTCAGGTCTACCGGAAACATTTGAGGAGCAAAACAGTGCTATTTTATTAACTCCGGGAAATTGCGCCGCCTGTTCAATGGAAAGCTGTAAGGCGTTTTTTCCGTTTAAAACTTCCCGGAAAGCATGATGAGTGAGGCTTCCGGCATATAAAATAAGAATGCTGTTCATACATTCCGATTATCGGCGAAAAAGAAATAAACATCTATACAGGCAATTACTTCATATACTTTTCGATATATTCCTGCTTAACCCTCAGCAAATCCTCCCTCGGAAGGTGGGAGAGAACTTTCCAGCCAAGATCAAGCGTTACGCCGATATCGCGGTTTTCATATTCACCCTGGGACAGGAATGACTGTTCAAAGATATCGCCGAATTTCAGATAACATTTGTCGGCTGCGGATAATTCCTCTTCTCCGATAATGGACGCAAGATTTCTTATCTGTTTTACTCTTGCGTAGGCGGCGAAAAGCTGGCTTGACACATCCTTGTGATCCTCCCTTGTCATTCCCTCCCCGATACCGTCTTTCATTAAGCGCGAAAGACTTGGAAGGCCCGCGACAGGCGGATAAATGCCGCGCTGATAAAGTTCGCGCTCAAGGACTATCTGCCCTTCTGTAATGTAACCTGAAAGATCCGGTATAGGATGGCTGATATCATCATTGGGCATCGAAAGAATCGGAATCTGGGTGATGGAACCATTTGATCCCTTGATCTTTCCCGCTCTTTCATAAAGCGAGGCGAGATCGGAATAAAGGTAACCGGGGTACCCCTTGCGGCTTGGAACTTCCGAACGGATTGAAGAAACTTCGCGTAACGCCTCGCAGTAGTTAGTCATGTCTGTCATCACTACAAGGACATGCATGTTCTTCTCGTACGCTAGATATTCAGCGGCGGTAAGCGCGCATCTAGGAGCGACAAGCCGTTCCAGTGAAGGGGAGTCCGCAAGAGAAAGAAAGACTACGACATTCGATAGAACGCCTGAATGTTCAAAATCATCCAGGAAGAAGCGCGCGACATCGTTTTTTACTCCCATTGCGCAGAATACAATCACGAATTGTCTGGATGTTCCCGGCTGCGGCGCGCCATTATTGTCAAATGATAAAATTTTCGCCTGACGGACAATTTGCGCCGCAAGACGGTTGTGGGGAAGGCCGTTACCTGAAAATACCGGAAGTTTTTGTCCGCGAATCAGCGTGTTCATTCCGTCAATCGAAGATATTCCTGTCTGAATAAAATCACGCGGATATGTCCGCGCGTAGGGATTTATGGGAAGTCCGTTTATATCAAGAGTCTTTGATGAAAAAATGCTGCCGTATCCGTCGATCGGCTCTCCAAGACCGTTAAAAATGCGTCCGAGTAAACCCATACCTACGCGGAGTTCCATGGGTTTGTCAAGAAACTCAACTCTTGTGTCATGGGCGGAAAGTCCTGTGCTGTTTCCGAATATTTGAATGGCTGCCCAGTCTTCGCTTAAATCAAGCACGCGTCCCAGTTTTTTATTATTATCCCTGTCATAAACAGCGACCATGTCATTGAAGCCTGTACCCTTGCACCGGGATGTGATCACAACAGGCCCTTCTATCCGCGAAAGCCCCCTGTACTCAATGCCTCTCATTTTCATATCTCCGTTTGTATGAAGAAGGATCGCTTACGGATCGGTAAGCCCTTTCAAGCTCTTCAAGGGACGCTCGCATTTTCTCTTCAAATTCATTAATTCCGTCAGCTTTATTTTCAAGAACATTCTCATTGCTTACTGTGCTTTTAAGGCGTGAAAGACCTTCTTTTAAACCTGTGGAAGAGATTTTTGTCATTGGCGCGCCGAGATCTATGCATGTGTACGCGCGTTCGTGAAACTCCATTATAAGGTGCAGCAGACGAATCTGTTTTTCTGGAACACAGAACATGTCGGTCTTATCAAAAGAGTTCTGCTGTAAAAATCCGTCTTTGATTATCTGCGCGGTAAGAAGAATAAGTTTTTGCTCGTCAGGAAGAGCGTCAGGGCCGATAAGGCGCACAATTTCAGCTAACCTCTGTTCCTGCTTTAATAAATCAAGGCAGGCCTTGCGCACTTTTACCCAATTGGGATTAACCTTTTCCCACCAGCGTTGAACCTCTTCTGCGTATTCAGAGTAGCTGTCTGTCCAGCTTATCGCGGGGTAATGCCGGGCGTTCGCAAGGTCCCGGTCCAAAGCCCAGAAACAACGTATAAAGCGTTTTGTGTGCTGCGTTACAGGTTCTGAAAAATCACCGCCCGGAGGAGAGACAGCCCCGATTATCGAAACAGATCCTTCAAGGCCGTTTAACGTTTTAACCCGTCCGGCCCTTTCATAGAATTCAGCAAGCCGCGTCGGCAGATAGGCGGGAAAGCCTTCTTCCGCCGGCATCTCTTCCATGCGCCCTGAAAGTTCGCGTAATGCTTCGGCCCAGCGGCTTGTTGAATCCGCCATTATAGCGACATGGTACCCCATGTCTCTGTAAAACTCCGCAAGAGTTACGCCTGTATAAATTGAAACTTCACGTGCCGCCACAGGCATATTGGAAGTGTTTGCGATTAAAAGCGTTCTTTCCATGAGGCTTCGTCCGGTTCTTGGATCCAAAAGCTGGGGGAACTCAGTAAGCACGTCAGTCATTTCATTGCCGCGCTCTCCGCAGCCGATGTAGATAATAACGTCCGCGTCGCACCATTTCGCGACAGCGTGCTGAGTCATTGTCTTTCCCGTGCCGAATCCGCCGGGAATGGCCGCGGTTCCGCCTTTTGACAGCGGAAAGAAAATGTCGATAACGCGCTGTCCTGTAATAAGCGGCTGATCTTTTAAAAGCTGCGATGCGACAGGGCGGGGAAGGCGCACAGGCCACCACTGCGCGAATGTGATTTCATCGCCGGCTGAAGTTTTTGCCGCGATGTCAAAAATTGAATAATCACCCTGCGGGCACAAATACGTTATGTGATTATCCGCGCCCGGGGAAAAACCTGAAAGCTGTTTCCACGGAACCATTATCCTGCAAGTGATGCTCTCGGTTTCTTTTATACAGCCGAGTATTAAACCGGGTTTTGCTTCTGTCTTTTCACCTGCGCCTATCTTTGCAGCTAACGCGGCGTCGGGAATAAAGCGCCACTTTTTTTGTGTGTCCAAAGGAGCGCCCCTTCCGCCGGGTTTCATAAAAGCTCCGTCCTGATCATAAAGGAGAGCAAGGGGACGCTGTATTCCGTCGTAAATTGTACCTATAAGACCAGGGCCCAGAAGGGCGGAAAGAGGGCGGCCTGTTGACCATGCAGGGCTTCCTGTTTTAAGTCCTGTGTTATCTTCATAAACCTGTATTACCGCTGTTTCTCCCTCCAGACGGACTATTTCACCAATGATCCGGTTATCTCCGACTTCAACAAGATCGAAAAGCCCTGCTTCTCCAAGACCGGATGCGCGTATAATCGGCCCTGAAATACGCAGAACTTTTCCTGTCTGTTTATTCATGCGGACCTCATAAAGTCACTTCCTGTAAGACAGGAGGTAAGTTCTTCTCTTTTTTCATGAAGGATAAAATCAATTGTTTTTTCGATTGAAGCGATTATGCGAATATCGTCTGCGATTACGGTTATCGAAGGAAATGAAGAATAGCCTGTTACCAGCGCGGATTGAGAAATGGGGAATGAGAAATTTTTATTAATTGATTTTATTATAACGTCAATTTCTTTTTGATCCAGTCCGGATGCTTCGACAGAAAAAATATCATTCTCTTTGAATTGATCTTTACAGTAATTAAGCCGCACTGTAAGCTCTTTGGATAAAAGTTCAAGAATTTGCTCCCGGCTTTGGCTGTTGTACCATGCGTCAAGGGCTGTTTTTAACATGCTTTCAATTTTTTCTATTTTAGCTCTTTGCTTATCAACAGGAAGGCGCGCCATTATGCTTTTTATTTCTGATTCTTTTTGCTTTTCGTATTTTTTTTCAAGCTCAATTATTTCTTCTGTTATTTTGTTTTCCCATTGCGCGTTCTGGGCGTTTATTGTATCTTCGGCTTCTTTTAAAAGGCGCAGGGCTTTTTTTCTTGCGTCTTCAAGTATTTCGCGATCAAGTATTTCAGTAGATTGAAGCTCTTCCATAATTACCAAATGAGTGAATTCAGTATGGAAGAGATTTTTGGGATGTTCAAGAGGCCGTTATCCATGCCTGTTCCTGCCTAACAGTTTAATCCGCGCTAATATATAATCCAGTTTGTTATGATTCAAAACGGCCCTTTGATACGGTTTTCCGGTAAGAGCATCAATCTTGTAACCGCCCCTTGTTACAAACTTTTTATTTTTACCTTCGGTGAACCAGTAAACAAGGGCAATATCTTCGTTTGTTATTTCAATCGCGGTAAATCCTTTTTTTCCCAAAACGCAGCCTGAATTAAAAAGGCATGGGACGGGAAGTTCATCTCCGTAGAGACTCTGGCGAAGCACATCCCGGCGTTCGCTTCGTTTCAATTTACCGAGCTCTTCACGCAGCGTTGTAACTTCGTTTTCAATACGGAGCTTATCTTCTCCCGCGCAAGAAGGGTAGTCATGGCACAGCCGTTCAATTTCAAACTTGATGTAATCAAAGCGCCCAAGCGATTCAAAGAGAGGTCTGTGGGTATGACCTATGATTGAAAGGCAGTCATTTTCTAGGGAGAGAGCGTAAGCTTTTTTTTCAATATGAAAACGTTTGTGAGGGCTGCGGGAATCTGAAATGTTTCTGATACCGAAAGGCGTCAATATATACCTGATTACCACTCTCATTAATGTACTGAACCTTTTGTACACTTCTGACAGTTGATGCCCATGGTAAACATACGCGGGTATTGTTCCCGTATCAATTTTTACTACAGAATGAATTTGATACGGATAGGATTCCGGTTTTTTTAAAAGAAGCTGTTCGTCATGATTCCCGGCAATTTTATAAAGACGGCCGGCTTCTTCAAAAAGATTGAACACCCTATAAAGGTTTGCCCACTTCTCCCGGATAAAATCCATCGGAAACTTAAAAAGCTCTTCGATATCGCCGTTGAGAACGAGAATCCAGCCGTTTTTAAAATAATATTCTTCGAGCACGCAGATTAACATTTCTCCGTTATAGAGAAGATCATCGCGCGTTCCAGTCCCCATATGAAGGTCGCTGATAATCAGTACTTTTCCGCCGCGTGAAATGTCAATAATTGAACCTTGAGGAAATTCATCTTCTGCAAGACGGGAATAAAAAAATGTATCGCGCATAATCAGGGACTTGAACCTCGAAGATGAATTATTATTTAGTCAAACTATTTATCAAGGATTGGCGCATAATCCGCTCGTCCAAAGGGTGTTTGTAGGGATTTTTTGGGGGCGGGTTGTTGGAAAAACTAATGTAGTCTTTTTTATCTTTTAAAACACGGCGTCTTTCCTTGATTTCAGCAATTGTAGCTCCAAGTCTATACATACCCAATTCAAAACAGTATCCTTTCTCATCCAGTGTTAACGCGCCGGCTTCTTTGACGTACTTGGCTTCTACAGCGAGAAAAGCGTCTAATGCAGCCTTTCCAGCTTTTTTTTTATCTTCCGTTGCCTGTGCTTTTTGACACGCTTCGCACAGCAATGCGATAGTGGAAAAACCCGCGTCTACAATAGCCGCAGGGGGGAACGCTACTGTTACCACTATCTTTGTCATTTTGGCAATAATTAAAATTCCCTCCGCCAACAATTCTTTCTGTCTCTTTTTATCAGTAGTTTGTGAATATTTATTTAATACTTCATAGAATTTGATAATTTCATTCGCTGCGTCGATGCCTGAAAAAATTTTCCCGGCGCCTCCGAGTTTTGAAACCAATTTTTGAAGCTTCTTAACTTCAGCAATCAATCCTGCAAATTCTGATGAAGCCGAAACTGCGCTGAGAACAGTCTCCGCAGCTTCCCGCGCAGTCGATTCCGGAGTAGCTTTTTGCGGAGTAGTATTTATTGACGAAGCAGGCTTCGACGGCTCTCGTATTGTTCTTGCTTCTTTAAATACTGCGTCACTACTAGGATGTTTATTACCCTCCATTAACGCAGTTCTTATTGCTTCTTCATATGTGGGTTTTTCAATGACAAATATTTTATCTTGCGTTTTAAGACCCATTATTTTTCCCCCCGAAATAATTGCAACTTTCGCCGTTATCTTTATTTCCCATTTCCCATCCGTTTGTGCCATGTTTTTCTCCGCGTTTAATGTCCGCCGACATGGTAACCGCCCATACAGACAAGTTTAATAAATCACTGTGAAAAACCCAAAATGAATAGCCTGAAATGAATGTAAGAATAACCATTTTTTGCAGTTGATTATGTATTATATTATGAACTGGACTATAAGTAAAGACGGACAGGGGGATTTAAAATAGCCTTTACGAAGGCAGCGGCATATCCCTTACAACGTAAGAAATTAACAAATTATTAAAATTGGGCCTTCAGGGACTTGAACCCCGGACCTACAGATTATGAGTCTGCAGCTCTAACCGACTGAGCTAAAGGCCCCAGTGTTTTCACTATTATAGAATTAAGCCATAAATGTCAAGTATAATAAAATACTAGCCACTTAGCGGCAGTCACTGTATAATGACATAATGATAAATCTCGCGGGTCCTGTAAAAAACATGTTTTATAACCTAGGATTTTTCGCGAGAACCTTAAAAGGAGTCGGGAATTTTGCCCGAAATTATCAGACTTCATCAAAAATCCTTGTTATGCAGATTCTTTTTACTTTTGTGCATGCGCTGGGAATAACGACTCTTCTTGCGCTGGCTATCGGAGCAGCCGTCAATATCATCGGCGTACCGTATCTGACAATGTTAAACCAGCAGCAGCTTATGTATACTCTTTTGATAATTATTATAACACGTGAGCTGGGGCCGCTTCTTACCGCTTTTATCGTAATTGCGCGATCCGCGACCGCCATTGCGACGGAAATCGCAGGAATGGTTATTTCACATGAAGTTGAGGCTTATATTTCTGTCGGAGTCGATCCTATTGAACACTTGGCGGTTCCGCGTTTTTTGGGTGTTACAATTTCACTGATTTTTCTTAATTTGTATTTTTCCATTTTTGGGCTTGCAGGTTCCTATATCATTGCCAGGTTTTTTAACTCCGTTCCGATGGATTTTTATTTTGGTAATCTGCTTCAGCATTTACACATTGAAGACATATTAATGTCAATTATTAAAAGTATTGCTTTCGGCGCCATCATTTCAATCGGTGCCGTAATTCAGGGATTTTCTGTTGAAAGATCAAGTACCGAAGTTCCTGTCGCCGGTTTAAATGCCGTCAGCAGTTCGTTTGCGCTTATAATTTTGGTAAATGTTCTTTTATCGGTATTGTACTATATTGTGTTGGTGTAATGGCAGGAATTATTGAATTGAATAATATCAGTTTCTCCACTCAGGATGACAAGAAAATTATTCAGGATATTTCAATCAGTTTTACGACAGGAAAAATTACCGCGATAGTAGGGCCGTCAGGCTGCGGCAAAAGCACTATTCTTAAAATATCCGCAGGGCTCCTTTTACCGACACAGGGGGATGTTACTTTCAATGAAAGAAACATAGCGCATATGAACCGCATGGAGACTCTTGATTTCCGCCGCAAAAGCGCTTTTGTTTTTCAGGATTCCGCTCTCTGGGCAAATCAGGATATTTTTTCGATATTGGAACTTCCCCTGAAAATACATTATCCTAAAATGAACCGTAATGACCGGGCAAGACGTATTAAGGAAGTAACAGAGATGTCCGGCTACAGAAAGGATCTGCATATCCGCCCTTCCAGGCTTTCAATGGGGGAGCAAAAATTAATCGGATTCGCGAGGGCAATGCTATGCAGTCCATCGCTTTTATTTCTTGACGAGTGGGTGGAATCACTTGATGAAACATCAGCCGAAAAACTTATAAATGTCGTAAGCAGGAAACAAAGAGAAGGCGCTTCTGTGATATTTGTCTGTCACGATATGCGGATAATCATGGAATTGGCCGATTTTATAATAGTGATGGTTGATGGTAAGATTACGGCAAACGCGCCAAAAGAAATGATAATAGGCGATTTATTAATGAATGATTTTTTAAAGGTAGGAATAGCGTCATGAAATTTTATTTCATGTTCGATTTAACCGCGCTTCTGCGCGCAAAGAAGAGGTTATCATGAAATTTTCAATTAGGTACGCCGACAAAGTAGTCGGGACTCTGGTTATACTCGGCCTTGCCATACTTGTTTTTGTTGTTTTCATGCTTGGCAGAAATCAAAGATGGTTTGTGCATGACTACCAGTATAAAACTTATTTTAATTCCGCCGCCGGCATCAGTGTAAACATGGCGGTTCAATACAAGGGCTTTACCATCGGGCATGTAAAAAAAATCTCTCTTTCCGATGATGACCGTGTAGAGGTAGTTTTTTCCATATTCGAAGAATACCATGAAAGGGTTACCGAAGGATCGCTTGTTGAAGTGCAGATCAGTCCTATCGGGCTTGGAAACTCTTTTCATTTTTATCCTGGAAGGGGAGCGAATGAAATTCCCGAAGGTTATTCCATTCCGGAAATTCACTCCATAGAGGCAAGGGAAAGTATTATAAGAGGACTGGCGAATGTGCCGCGGACAAATGACAGCATCGGCAATATTGTTAATCAGGTAAACACGCTGCTTGAAACCATAAATATCTCGCTTTCAGGATTACAGGGAGCTGACGATCTCGCTCTTGGGCAGATAATTAATAATTTGGCAAGTACGATAAACAACGCAAGCGATTTTACAGGCACGCTTACATATCAAATAGATCAGCTGATTGTATCCATTAATGAACAATTGGCTTCTGTTACCGAACCTCTTTCCAGTCAATTGACTCCCATATTGAGCAATATCAATACCCTTACAGAACAGCTGGCGGATCCTTCGGGAACCGTAATGGCTATTCTGGACGCGGAAGGACCCGTATATGAAGGACTCTCATCTTCAATTACTTCCCTTTCTGACGTTATCGGTAATCTTAATAAGGTTGTCGAATTTGTTCCGGCCAATCTGCCGCAGATAGGCGTTATAATCACCGAACTGAATACGGCGTTAAGGACAGTTCAGGATGTAATGACCGCAGTGGCGAACAATCCTCTGCTTAGGGGAGGGATACCTGTAAGAGCGGAAGCGGGCCCGGGCGGGGCAAGTCCCAGAAATCTGCTTTTTTAACGGAGGCGTTAATTGAGAATGAAAGGCCGCATAAAGATAATATCAATTCCTGTATTTTTAATGATATTAATTTATGCTTCCTGTTCTTCGGCTCCAAAAAACTCAGGCGACGTATATCATCTTCGTTTACAGGCTGAAGACGGACTTGAAGCCGCAAACAGGGAAGCGGAGAGGGGTAATTTTGAAAATGCGCTTTCACTTTTAACGGGTTTCAAACGTAACGCAATACTCGCGGATGATTTATCGTTGATTGCTCGAATTTCCCTCGCGCGGGGGAACGTTCTTTATTCGCTTGGGAAGACTGACGACGCTTTCGCGGAATGGGATTATGCGCTGAAAGAAGCCAGCCTGCTTGGAGACAGCGAACTTTTATCGGTTGCAAAGATCTTTTACGCAAGGGGAAATATATTAACAGGCAGGAAAACCGCAAGGGCTGTGTTGGATGAAGTCACATTTGAAAGCGTAAACATAAAAAAAAACAGGCTCTATATCGCGTTTTCATGGCAGGTGACAGGGCTTGCCCTTCGGGAACTCGGCCTTTGGAGCGAAGCCGAAGAGGCTATGAGAAAAAGCCTTGCCATTCATGAAAAAGACAACCGCCTTGAAAATGCCTCTTATGACTGGTACACTATTGCCTCAGTACGGTCTCTTTCGGGAGATATATCCGGTGCTGTCAGGGCATTGGAAACATCAATCAATATTGACCGCCGCATTGAAAATTCCTGGGGCCTTGCTTCAAGCTGGCGCGCTCTTGGGGATGTATTCCGTAAAGCCGGAAGAGAGCGGGATGCACTTGATGCGTACAGAAGATCAAGATCGATCTATATTGATATGGGTAATGATTTCGAAGTTGAGCAGCTTGACAGAAAAATAAATAATTAAAGAGGAATTATGGACAGCGTTTTTATGAATACATATCACAGGCTGCCTGTAACATTCGCAAGGGGCGAAGGTTCGTGGCTTTATGATATCAATGGAAAAAAATATCTGGACTTGGGTTCAGGAATAGCTGTAAATCTGCTTGGACACAATTATCCTCCGCTTGTAAGGGCTGTAACAGAGCAGGCGGCGAAATATTTTCATGTTTGCAATTATTATCAAAGTGACACAAGCATTGCCTTTGCGGAGAAACTGGTAGAAGCCTGCGCTCCTGCCGGAATGAGAAATGTTTTTCTTGCAAACTCAGGTGCGGAAGCCAATGAGGGCGCGGTAAAACTCGCAAGGAAATATTCACTGTTAAAATACGGTCCAGGCAGGCATACCATAGTTACCTTAAAAGGGAGTTTTCACGGAAGGACGATTACAACATTGGCCGCGACAGGGCAGGAAAAATTCCATAAGGATTTCGGTCCTTTTACAGACGGGTTTGTGCACATTCCGGGCGGCGATATTGAATTGCTTGATAAAGCGCTGGACGGTTTAACGGTTGCCGGCCTTTTAATTGAAGCGGTGCAGGGTGAAGGCGGCATTGTCCTTCAGAACAATGAGTTCATTTCCGCCGCCGCAAAGTTGTGCGCCGAAAGGGATATCCTTTTAATATTTGATGAAATCCAGTGCGGACTTGGAAGAACCGGAACATTTCTCGCGCTTGAACAATATAGGGATTCGGACGGTAATCCAATAAAAGCCGACATTGTTACCTTTGCAAAAGGGCTTGCAGGCGGTATTCCTGCGGGAGCTGTTCTTGCAGGATCGAAAACATGCAGTGTTTTCAGCACGGGAGATCACGGAAGTACATTCGGCGCGAACCCTGTTGCCGCAGCCGCAGGTCTTGTTGTATTAAAGACAATAAACAATCCTGAGTTTATGGCGGAAATTGTCCGCAAAGGAAATATAATAACGGATGCTTTAAAGCAAAACCCAAAAATCAAAGAAGTGCGCGGTAAAGGACTGATGATCGGTTTTGATATTGAAGACAGCTCATGGTTAATGCTTAAAGCGGGAATCGCGCGCGCTGATCTTGCAAAGAATCATTGCGGCCTTTTAATGCTGTCCGCCGGAACAAATACACTGCGGTTGCTGCCGCCCTATATAATTCAGGACAGCGAGATTGATCACGGCCTTGAAATACTGACGGAACTTCTTAACGCAGGCTGAAATATTAAAAACTGATTGAATTTCAGATAACGCTTACTCGCATAAATAATCAATTTCTCCTTCGCCTAACGCTTTTAGTATCCGCCTTTTTATGTCCCCGTCGTTTCCGGTAAAATCCGCGATTTTGCTCCGTATATCGCGTCTTTTTGAATTTTGACCGTACGGGCAGGTACATGCGTTTTTAAGAATGTTTTGCCTCGACGCGCATGCGATTATTTGCTTTTCTTCAAGCAGGGCAAGCGGGCGGATTAGGCTTACAGGGTACTTGCGGTATTTTAAAAGGACCGGCATTGCAATCAATTCGCCTTTGGAGAGAAGATTCATAAAAAATGTTTCGATAATATCGTCAAGATGATGGCCAATGGCGATTTTATTAAATTTATTTTCTACCGCGTACTTTAAAAGTTCTGTCCGTCTTTGGGTAGAACACCAGTAACAGTTCATTTTTCTGCCTTCCTTGAGCCTCCCTGTTACAGGAACGAACAGGTCTGTGAACGGAACGCCCCATTCTTCCAGTCTTTCGCGTAACGCGGTTTTTTTACAGCAGGCGCAAAAATCCGTGCTTATGTGCAGAGCTTTAAGTTCATAATTTATTTTTAGCGCTGGTTTTATTTGCGAAAGCGCCCACGAAAGAACGCTTGAATCTTTCCCGCCGGAAACAGCGATAAGAACGCGGTCTCCTTCATTTATCAAATCCCGCTCAAGTACCGTTTTAACAGTCAGCTTTTTTACAAGCTCGCAAGGTTCTGTCTTTCTGAAAAATCTGCTCATTGTTTCTCCGCTTAAGCGTACACAGTTGTCATTTATAATCCTAAAGGAATTATGGCGGATTAAATCCCTCGGTTTTTGCTGATTATATCCTAAATTAATTTTTTCCGCTATGTAAAAGATACAGAGATACTTTACTTAAGGCGCAGGACAACTCTGATGACGCGGAGAGTTCCGCAAATGAATGGGTTATAGTATAAAGCTATTACCGCCGCTTTTGTTTATGACTGCTTGCCAAAACAACTCTCATATAACTTCAGGACTTAAAATTTTGCGAATCGAAAGAAACCTCAATATTTTTCTTAAAAACAGTTACCATGCTGGAAATAAGTTCTTTTTTTACGTTCGCAGGCATTTTTGCTAAATAATCTTTTATTTTCGGCGCAGCTTTTTTGTACGTTTCTTTGTTTTCGCAGATAAAGAGCTCATGGGGAAATATATCCAGAGCAGCGGCAATTTTTTCTATCTTATCAAATGAAGGAATACGGCGTCCCATTTCAATTTGCCCAATATAATTGGATGCTGTATCGCATTTTTGAGACAGTATCATCTGCGAATATCCTCGTTCTTTACGGTATTTTTTTAAATTGGATATAAATATTTGCTGTAATGTCATTATTATTAATCTAATTGACATATTTTAACTGTTTTTTCGCCATTCTATTTGACATAAAATATAATTTATATTATTATGTCTATAGGATATGGTATTTGTGTCCTATAAATATTTTTACGGAGGTTTTTTATGAAAAGCAAAAGGTTCTGGTTCGGGATGGTATTTGTTGCTTTGATTTTTGGCGGCAGTTTGATTTCTTGCGCTACAGCCCGTCAAACAATTCCTATGACAGCAGTAACATTACAGAGGGTAAGAACGACAATTATGCCTGATTTGCCTATGCAAATATTTGTGGATAATGTTCCTTATGAACTTGCGAATGGAGAAACAAAAACAATTACTATTAATAACGGCGAGCACCTTGTTTATGCTGTTCTTGGGGATGTAGAAAGCAAATCATCTCGGTTTACCGCCAGGTCTCGGACAGTTGTTATTAATGCTACGCCAAAAGGCACATTATTAGGTCTAGGTAGTATTTTCGATAGTTATAATTTAGATATTGAGGTGCTTGAGCACTGATAATATTCCGGCTTATAGTGCCGTGCGGTAAGTAATTGCGGCACTACACTATAAGTGTTGCTTTGTAACGTCGTTTATTACAAGACTTGCAAGAAGCAGCCCTGCTGTTCCCGTAACGGTAACGATGCTTCCGTTCACAGTGCGTACACCTGCAGAAGCTTCGTTGCTCAAAGGGGGCTCAACACTGTAAACTGCGGTGAAATCTCCCTGAAATCCTCTCTTGCGAAGCCCCTGCCTTACAATGCGCGCCAATGGGCAGATACCGGTTTTCCAGATGGAAGCTGTTTTTATCTTTAAAGGATCAGTTTTTAACGCCATCCCCATGGATGAAAAAAGAGTTGCTTTAGAATTAACGGCTGTTTCAATTAAATCAAGTTTATGGTTTATTGTATCAATTGCGTCTATCACATAATCCGATTTTTCCATATAAAAGTTTTGCGCGTTTTCAATACAGAATATTTCATCAAAAGCTGTAATTTCACATTCAGGATTAATTTCCAAAAGGCGCTTTTTATGGCAGGAAGCCTTGGGTAAACCCAATGTCAGTGAAGTAGCCTGTATCTGCCTGTTAATATTTGAAGCACAAATAATGTCGCTGTCGATAATGCCGATTTTCCCGATGCCGCTTCTTACAAGCGCTTCCGCCGCCCAGCTTCCGACACCGCCCAAACCAAAAACAAGTACGGAGGTTTTTTTTAATTTCTCCAAACCTTCATTACCTGTAAGAAGCGCCAATCTTTCAAATAATGGATTAATCATGACCTGCCGCTTTATAAGATTTTTTTGTAAATCTTTCTTCCTCGGAGAAAATGCAGCCACAGTATTTTTGCATGTACATTTCTTTCGCGCGGGCGGCTGTCTGTCCTTCGCGAAAGAGCGGACGAAAATCCCTGTAAAAAAAATCAACGCCGTATTTTTCGGAAATTTCTTCTCCTGTTTTTTTTATCACATCATGATTCTGATACGGGCTTATCAGTAAAGTTGTTGAAAATGCGGAAAACACGTTCTTTGCCGCATAATCCGCTGTTTTTTCAAGGCGCATACGGTAACATTTTTCGCATCTTTCAATATTGGGCGAAGGTTTATTTATCTCCTGTGATACAACAGTTAAAAATGATCTAAGTCCGTATTCGTCAACAAGTGACAATTCAAGTTTTTCGTTATCTGTAAAGTTTTTTATACAATTACGCCTTGCCTCATACTCTGTAAAGGGGTGAATGTTCGGATTATACCAGAAAAGCTGAGGGATAACATTTTCATCACCAAGCGCTTTAACGCAGGAAATTGAACATGGAGCGCAGCAGCAATGGAGAAGGAGTTTCATGTTTGTATTTTAACTTATATTATTTAAAATGTATGTATCATTTATTGATTTTTACCAAAAGACACAAACATACGATTTGATTTCAACCGCACATGAGTTATTTTATAAAATCTTCCTGAGCTTTTTCCGTTGTTATTTTTTTATAGACATTCTCTTGAACTTAGCCTAATTCTATCGTTCGCTCCTGAAGATTCGCAATGTTTCACTGTTTACACCTAATCACCTTACGATCTCCAGTTCGTGAGGCTTGGTAAAAAATCCTAATTTCCAACTCTCACTATACACTTCGTCATACAAACCTCTGCGCATTTTCCGCAGCCGGAGCATTTGCTGTAATCAATTAAAGCAAGGTTATTCTCCATTGAGATCGCGCTTTGCGGGCACTCCTTGACGCATTTGGTGCAGGCGATACAGCCGATGGAACATTTCTTTCTGGTAACAGCTCCCTTTTCGATATTTTTGCAGGCGATTAATACAGGGATGCCCGCTTTTTGTATAGAAATTAATTTATTAGGACACGCTTTAACGCAAAGACCGCAGCCGGTGCATTTTTCCGCGATGATGTGCGCAAGGTTATTCTCCATGCAGATTGCGTCAGAGGGGCATACTGTAAAGCAGTCGCCGTAACCGAGGCAGCCGAACGCGCAGGAATTTTGTCCGCCGTACGCCGGTTTGGCGGCTTCGCAGGATTGAATGCCTTTGTATTCCATTTTCTTTATTTGCGCGTTACAGTTACACGAAACAAAGGCGCGCTTTTCTTCGATGCTTCCGGCTTCAATGCCCATAATTTCGCTGATTTTTGCCAGAAGAGAAGGGCCACCCGGCGTGCATAAATTTGTTTTCGCGTTTTCTTCGATCAGGGCTGAGGCGTAACCTGAACATCCCGGATATCCGCATGCGCCGCAGTTTGCGCCCGGCATAATGCCCGCAAGCTGTGTTATTCGTTCATCGATTTTTACATACATCAGTTTTGACGCAACGGCGAGTATACATGAGCAGATAAGACCCATGGAAGTTACAGAAATTACAGCTGTCAAAATAACATTCATATAAACTCCTAGCGGAACATATTTTCAATTACGCCGTTAAAGCCGAAGAACGAAAAAGAAAGAAGCGCTGCCGATATCAGCGTTATGGGCAAACCTTTGAATGCTTTCGGAGGATCTGTGTTTTCGGTATATTCACGGATACCGGAAAAAATTACCATGCCAAGTAAAAATCCAAGTCCTGAACCGAACGCGTTAACCAACGCTTCAATATACGAATATTCGTTTTTTATATTCACTATTGTGACAGCGAAAATAGCGCAGTTTGTTGTCATTAGCGGAAGATAAATCCCCAGGATTTTATACAATGACGGGATGAATTTTTTTAGTATAATTTCCACTATCTGTACAAGAGTCGCGATTTCAAGAATAAAAACAATTGTCTGCAAAAACCCAAGTCCGTTTCTGTCCAGAAGATATCTTTGAATAGGCCATGTCACAGCGGTCGCGAGAATCATTACAAAAATAATCGCGGCGCTCATTCCGACAGCGCCTTTCATATCTTTTGATACGCCAAGGAACGGACATACGCCGAGGAACTGGCGTAAAATATAATTGTTTACAAGTACCGCGCCTACAATTAAGGTAACAAGAACTCTGTAATCCATTATTTTGCTCCTTGCGCATCTGATGATTTTGAACAAACCGCTCTTGACGGACATGCCTCGCAGCCAAAGTCATCTTTTTTAATTGCTTTCCCTTTGGATACTTTGTTAATTATCGCGATTAAAAGGCCGAACGCGATAAAGCCGCCGGGAGCAAGCGTGAAAGCCTCAATTCTGTTGTCCGAGAGCCAGGGAATTTTTAAGCCGAACCATGATCCGGATCCGAATATTTCGCGTAACGATGAAATGAGAAGGAGCGCGATGGTGAAGCCCGCTCCCATTCCGGCCGCGTCTACCGCGGAGTCAAGCACTTTGTTTTTATTCGCGAACATTTCCGCGCGGGCGAATACAATACAGTTTACCGCAATTAGCGGGAGAAATATTCCAAGGGCCTGATAAAGGCTGTACGCGTATGCTTCAACTGCCATCTGTACGATGGTGGTAAAACCCGCTATTAAAATGATATAACACGGTATACGCACCCTGTCGGGAATATTTTTACGCAGAAGAGAAATAGTGATGTTTGATCCAATTAAAACAAAAGTAGTCGCAAGTCCCATTCCTAACGCGTTTTGCGCCTGCGTTGATACAGCCAGGGCAGGACATATACCCAATATGAGAACCAGAACCGGGTTTTCCTTAATTATTCCGTTTAAAAGTATTTGTAATTTTTTATTCATAACAGACTCCTTACCGGTGAACCATTTCAAACGCTGTAATCGCGTCGCGGACGCCGTTCTTATACGCGTTAGATGAAATTGTAGCGCCGGTAACAGCGATAATATCGTGGAGATGTTTATCCTTGCCGATATACTGGCTTTCGTGAGGATCAGAGAAAACCGGATCGGTCATTCCCTTTGTTTCAGTATGGGACAACACTTGAGTTTTTATTATCCTGCCGTCATTATCAATTCCGCAGATTATATTGAGGTTTCCGCCGTATCCCGGCACTGATATCATAAAAATATAGCCTGCGTTATTTGCCGCCCTGTAGACTTCGGTAATTGTTCTGGGAAGTCCTTCAGCGTGCAGCAGCTCAAAATTATCTGATCCGGGAATAATTTCTCTTCTTGCCGCCGCCGCACGCTGTGCCGCCGCGTTTTCTATAACAGGAGCCGTGAAATTATTTACAACGGCAAGCGCGCCTGATACAAAAAGACATATAAGGGACAGGACTATAATGGGCATGAAAAAATCTTTATTCATTTATATTTTCCTCCCAGCGCCTTTTTGCAGGATATTTTATTAATATACGGAACTAGCATGTTCATAAATAAAATGGCGAATGACACGCCTTCGGGATAACTTCCAAAAAGACGGATTACAACCGTTACAAGTCCGCAGCCGAAACCGAATATTGCGCGACCCAGTTCTGTTTGCGGGCTTGTCACATAATCTGTCGCGCAGAAAACAGCGCCCAAAAATAAACCGCCTGTTAATAAATGGAAAACGGCGAAATCAAAACCGCCTGCCAAAAATGTTAAAATAAAAATCGTGCCGATAAACGTAAGCGGAATTACAGGCGTTATAACGCGGCGGATTAAAAGATAAGCCAAACCTATTAAAAGCGCAAGTTCGCTTGTCTCTCCTATGCAGCCGCCGTGTACGCCGAGAAATAAATCCCATGCGCCGGGCAGGGTATAGGGTTCTCCCCTGAACATGCTTAAAAGATGAGCGAGAGGAGTCGCGCCCGTTACGGTGTCGAAGGGAACTACCCATGTCGTCATTGTTACAGGAAACGCGAGGAACATTACGATGCGCGCCGTTACGTCGGGGTTTGCGATATTTTTTCCAAGTCCGCCGAAAAGCTGTTTTACAAGAATTATAGCGATAAAACTGCCTACAACTGCCTGCCAGATTGGAATTGTTACGGGCAAATTGTATGCCAGAATAATTCCGGTCAATGCGGCTGAGTAATCAAAGATGGTATTTTTTCTTTTCAGAATTTTTTCAAAAGCCCATTCACAGAAAACGCAGGAGAAAACGCAGACTGCGGTAATTATTGCGGCACGCAGCCCGAAAACCCAAACGGC
>JAIRQF010000015.1 GCA_031256635.1 Treponema sp.
AGAAATGTTAAAGGCCAGTAATCAGATTATTAATGAAGGCGAAAGTCTTGAACTCAATACCAAAGAAATATCTGTGGAAGTACACGAAATGGCTTCGGGAACAGAAAAAATAAATGAAACGGTAAATCAAGTAAACGATATTAGCAGAAACAACCGGAAAAAAATCGATATTCTTGTCGGGGAAGTTTCGCGTTTCAAAGTTGACTAAATTGTTGATCGATACCCCACCTGGGGGATTCGACTTCCATGAAGCATTGTCAAATTTGAATACCAGTACAATAAAACCTTATATCCTGCGAATAGATTTTGAAAGTTATGTGAAAAGATAGACTCACTATAATACAAGCTGGGACACTGCGCGCTTTGATATCTGCGCGCACAAGCGGACAGATCTCAGCGAAAGCGGTTATGGAGTAAGTTTTATAAGTCTTTCCCTTAATATAAATATTTTCTATCAGATTCTCTTCCCTCCGCCAATAACCTGAATAGCGTAATTGTCAGGTAAATCGCTTAATGTACCCTTGGGGGTATTTTGCGATTAAAACAAAATATTTTAGGATAGTGTTTGCGAAAATACAAGGTTTAGTGTATTATTGTACTTTAATAGAGAATATTAAGAAATTAAAAGAAAAACTTATGAGGAACAGGATGGGGTTTTTATCGGGCTTAAAGATCAGCAGGACACTGCTGCCGCAATTACTGGTTGTAATTGCCGCTTTTCTTATAATGGTGCTTTTGGGTAGCTTTTTCGGTTCACTTATCGTAAATAAATATGTCAGCCGGTACGGCGATGAAATTATTTCGGTATCGGCGGAAACCATAAAAACATACCTTCAGGGTTATGAGATTACGATCATTGATATTGCGTTTTTTCTGGAAAGGCTGTGGGGGCAGAGTTCCGGCGCGGAGGAAACAGCGCCCGTCATGCAGGAAGAGCTTATCAGGTGGTTTAAATGGCTTCAGAATCATGATGACAAATTCACCGAGATTATATCTATCTACGGCACTGTAAACGGAAATTATATAACCACATCAGACTGGAATATTCCGGATGATTACAGACCGGAAACGCGTATTTGGTATACAGGCGCGTACGCGGCAGGCGGTAATGTCTACTGCAGCGACCCGTATACGGACGCGCACACAGGTGAAAAGGTAGTATCATTTTCAAAACTTTTATTCGATGAAAACGCTCGTCCTTTCGGCGTCATTGCTCTGGACGTGTTTATTTCCATCATATCCGATTATGTCGCATGCATTAAACTGATGGACTCAGGTTACGGCATACTGCTGGATTCCAGCCGCCGCGTTATAGTTCATCCGATAAGGGAATTTTCCGGCATGTCTCTGGAAGGGATTACAGGCGCAACAAGAACATCCTCCGATGATCTGGAAGCTGTCACAAGCGCGACAAGGAGCGCTTCAGGACAATTGGCTGAAACAAACCGCGCCGTCAATACGCATATATTTTCCGTATACGCGGAAATGTTAGAGCATCTCAATTCCGCAGAAGGCGTGTCCGCGCATGACTATATCACAGCCTCAGGCGAGAAAATCGTAGTATTCATGAGGGAGCTTTTTAACGGATGGTATTTAGGATTCGCGCTTCCAAGTGATATTTATTATCAGGATGTAAAATTCATGCGCGCCATATTGGCTGTTACGGGCATTATTCTGTCGCTCCTACTGTGCGGAGTGCTGACGTTTATGCACATCGCCAAAAGCCGTTCAGATTCGGCAAGCCAGGTAAAATCCGCATTTCTGGCGAATATGAGCCATGAGATTCGCACTCCAATGAACGCGATTATCGGCATGACTGAACTTCTGGAGCATGAAGAACTTTCTGCCCGCCAGAGAGACTATGTCAATGATATCAATTCTTCCGCCAATTCGCTTTTGTCAATCATTAATGACATTCTGGATCTTTCAAAAATCGAATCCGGAAAATTAATTCTTAATCCCACCAATTACGATTTTCAGGCGATGCTTGACAATATCAACTCAATGTTCAAATATGTGGCGCAAAAAAAAGGAATTGAATTCAGATTTGACAGCGTAGGAGACATTCCGAAAATTCTTTACGGCGATGATATACGATTAAGGCAGGTGCTGACAAATCTCTGCGGAAACGCGGTTAAATATACAGAAAAAGGATACATCAGGCTGAAGGTTAGCTCTCTGGGAGACAAACTCACATTTGAAGTCAAAGATACCGGCATGGGCATAAAAAAAGAATCGCTTCCGGGAATATTCAACGCATTTGAACAGGACAAGACAGAAAAAAACCGGCACATAGCCGGAACAGGATTGGGGCTCCCCATAAGCAAAGCATTCGTTGAAATGATGGGCGGCAGTATCATGCTTGACAGCGAATACGAGCAGGGAACAGTTATTACAGTAATTATTCCGCTGGTCCTGGGGAGCGTGACAGAAGTAGTATACGAAAATAAAACAGAGGAAGAACTGACTATCTGCGCGCCTGAAGCGGACGTTCTTCTTGTTGATGATAATGAATTTAATCTGAAAGTCGCTCATGGACTTTTAAAACTTCACAGTATTGACGCGAAAAAAGCCTCCTCGGGAAAAGAGGCTATTGAATTAATCAGAGAGAACGACTATGACATTGTGTTTATGGATCATATGATGCCGGATATGGACGGCATAGAAGCAGTTGCCGAAATCAGAAAACTCGGCGATAAATATAAGACCCTCCCGATAATCGCGTTGACAGCTAACGCTGTGCAGGGCGCGAAAGAAATGTTCCTGTTAAACGATTTCAACGATTTTATATCAAAACCGATTGATATGTATAAGCTGGCGCAAATTCTGATAGACTGGCTGCCAAATGAAAAGATCACCATGAAAACAAAGACTGATCGCTCATTTAAAAGAAATACTCACAGCAACAGTCATTCATCAGGCGATCCCAAAGAGATAATAAATAATGAAGAGCAAAAAAATGATCAGCCCGGAAAGACTGAAATACTGCTTAAGAAATTATCTGAAACAGACGGCCTGAATACTAAATTAGGTCTTTCATACATAGGGCAAAACACTGAGAATTATATAAATTTATTAATTTATTTCTCAGAAAACTGCAAAACATATACAAGCGATCTAAGCAAAACAATGAAGGAAGGAAATTGGGAACATTACACGATTAAATCCCATGCCTTAAAAGGCGTCCTTGCCAATATAGGAGCCGAAAATCTCTCTGAATGGGCAGCAAAGCTTGAAAAAGCGTCAAAAAACAGGAATGAAAAACATGAAGAAGATATATGTCTTTCACAAACCGGCGCGTTCTGCGAAGAGCTGAATCGTTTTCAGGAAAAGCTCGGCAGGATATTTGCTGATAATCAAAATGAAGGCAAAGATGAAACTGCCAAAACAGGCGTTTCCGGTATCCGCGGAAGTGCCGCGATATTTAATGAACAAATGGAATTTTTAAAGAAAGCCTGCGTCAATTATTCATTCACAGATACAAAGAAAATAATATCTGTTTTGGATGAATATGAGTGGGATGATGAGAAAAAAGAAAAACTTGAAAATATAAAAAATTTTCTTTCTTCATTTGATTATGAAAAAATTATGGAATACATAAATCAAATATAAGACTGGAAATTTTAAGGAGAGAAACATGGCCGATAAAAAAATTATTCTCGCGGTAGATGATATGCCGGAAAATTTAATGCTGCTCGGTTCGCTTCTGGAAAGTTATTTTGACGTACGGCTGGCCAAGTCAGCTGATATGGCGATGAATGTCCTTAATAAAACCAAAGTCGATCTTATATTACTTGATATAGTAATGCCTGAAATGCTGGGGTTTGATTTTATGAATCTT